>CAZJMY010000264.1:0-6877 GCA_964546845.1 uncultured Myxococcales bacterium
GAACCTGCGCCACGCGGCCCGGCAGGAGATCGGGATGCGCGGCTTCCTGACCGAGGGGGGCTACGGCGCCTTCACGACGACGTTCGAGGACCTCTACGGCCTCAACCAGCTGCCGGGGCTGGCCTGCCAGCGCCTGATGGCGGACGGCTACGGCTTCGGCGCCGAGGGGGACTGGAAGACCTCCGCGCTGGTGCGCCTCATGAAGGTCATGTCGGCCGGCCGCAAGGGCGGCGTGTCGTTCATGGAGGACTACACCTATCACCTGGTCAAGGGCCAGGAGATGGTGCTGGGGGCGCACATGCTGGAGGTGTGCCCCTCGATCGCCGAGGGGAAGCCCTCGCTGGAGGTGCACCCGCTGGACATCGGCGGCAAGGCGGCCCCCTGCCGGCTGGTGTTCAACGCGGCGCCCGGGCCCGCGATCGCGGCGACGCTGATCGACATGGGCGGCCGGATGCGCCTCCTGGCTCACGAGCTGGACGCGATCAAGGCCGAGCACCCGATGCCGAAGCTGCCCGTGGCGCGCGCGCTGTGGGTGCCGCGGCCCGACTTCCGGCGCGGCGCCGCCGCCTGGCTGCTGGCCGGCGGCGGACACCACACCTCGTGGAGCCAGGCCGTCACCGCCGAGCAGCTGGAGGACCTGGCGGGCATGCTGGACGTCGAGATCGTCCACATCGGCAAGAACACCGACCTGGCGCAGCTGAAGAGAGAGCTGCGCTGGAACGATCGCCAGGGCCGCTAGCGGCAAGACGCGCGCAGATGAGCTCCGGCTACAGCGATCTGAAGGAACAGGCCTGGCAGGCGAACATGGAGATCCCCCGCCGGGGGCTCGCCATCTACACGTTCGGCAACGTGTCGGCGCTGGACGCCGCGCGCGGCGCATTCGCGATCAAGCCCAGCGGCGTCCCGTACGAGACGCTGAAGGCCGAGCACATGGTGGTGGTCGACCTGGACGGCAAGATCGTCGAGGGGACGCTGCGCCCGTCGTCGGACACGAAGACGCACGCGGCGCTGTACCGGGCGTTCGACGGCGTCGGCGGGATCGTTCACACGCACTCGACCTATGCGACCGCCTGGGCGCAGGCCGGGATGCCCATCCCGATCTACGGGACGACCCACGCCGACCACCTGGCCGAGGACGTGCCCTGCACGGCGGTCATGAGCGCCGAGGCCGTGAACGGCGACTACGAGGCCGAGACCGGGACGCAGATCATCGACTGCTTCCGCAAGCGCGATCCGGGGCAGACGCCGATGGTTCTGGTCGCCGGGCACGGGCCGTTCGCGTGGGGCAAGACGGCGGAGAAGGCCGTCTACCACGCGGTCGTCCTCGAGGAGCTCGCCAAGATCGCATCCATCACGCGCAGCCTGGCGCCCAACGCGCCGCGGCTGCCCGATTACCTGATCCGCAAGCATTTCGAACGGAAGCACGGCAAGAGCGCCTACTACGGTCAATGACCTCAGGTCTGGCTGAGAGCAGTTCAAACCACGGAAGTACCCGGAGGACGGGTCAACGCATGCGACGAACATTACTGGTACTGGGGTTGTCCGGATGGGTCGTGACGGGATTTGCGTCTCAGCCGGCCTTCGCGCAAGACGAGCCCGAGTCCGACGCCACCAAGCCGACGACGACCGAGACCGAGCACAACACCGAGGAGCCCAAGTCGGCCGTCACCAAGCCGGCGCCTGTGCTGTCGCCGGACCAGGCCGCGCCTCCGCTGTCGGCGCCGCCGCCCGCGCGTCCCAAGTTCGGCGACATGACCGTCACGGGGTACTTCCGCGGCGGCTTCGGCGCCAGCAGCCAGAAGGGGCGCCAGACCTGCTTCGGGCTGGCGCTGCCCGGCAACCTGTTCTCGAAGTACCGGCTCGGCAACGAGTGCGAGGTCTGGTCGGAGACGCACTTCACGTTCGTCACCTACGTGGGCGACGACGGCTCCGTCTCGACGCTGCACTTCATGCCCACGATCTTCATCCCGACCTGGTTCACGGGCTACACCCCGACCGGCGTCATCAATTCGCCCGCCAAGCTCACGACGTCGACCGGTGCGACGGTCGCCTTCCCCAACCTCTACGTCGACCTGAAGGGGGTTTCGGGGCTGGGCGGCGGCACGGCGTGGGTCGGCACCCGCTACTACAAGCGCGAGTTCATCTACATCAGCGACTTCTTCTACTGGAACCCGTCCGGCGTCGGCGCCGGGGTGGAGGACATCAACCTGGGTGAGGACCTCCGGCTCAGCGTGGCGGTGTTTGCCGTCGACGGCGAGCCCCAGAGTCCGCCCGACGCGACGGCGCCGCCCATCCCCGCCCAGTTCGACTTCGGCTTCCGGCCGGACATCCAGCTGCGCGGCATCAAGCTATGGCCGGGCGGCGAGATCCAGCTCGGCTTCCAGGGCATCGTCAACTACAGCAACGACCCGTCGACCCACAGCGGGTGGGGCGTGACGGGGCAGTGGGTCCAGAAGGTGCTCGGCGGCGACAACAAGCTCGCCTTCCAGTACGGCAAGGGCGGCGGCACCGGCTTCGGAACGCTGGCGCGCTTCTACTATCCCGACTTTTCGGTCCGCCACGATCTCGCGGAGTCCCGGTTCCGGGCGGTCGATGTGTTCACGATGCAGCCGACCGACTGGTACGGCCAGCAGATCGGCCTCGTGTACCAGCACGACAGCTCGAACGGCAGCACGCAGAACTGGTACTCGGCGGGCTCGCGCATCGCTGTCGCGCCCGCCAAGCACTTCAAGGTGCTCGCCGAGGGGGGCTACGATCGGGTGACGAAGAGCGTGGGCTCCGCGCCGCAGTGGCTGTTCAAGGCCACGGGCGCGGTCGCCCTGACCGCTGACCGCGGGTTGTTGTCCCGTCCGGAGTTCCGGATCTTCTACACCTGGGCCACCTGGGACGCGGAGGCCGCGGTTCCCGGCATCGATTCGGCGCGACTCTACACGGACACCTATCCGCAGTACCTGAGCGGCTCGACGTTCGGTGTGCAAGCCGAGACCTGGTGGTAGTCTCCGCCGGATGAAAGGCGCTTTGCTCGTGGCATCCGCTGTGATCATGGGCGGGGCATCCGCCGCGCTCGCGGCTCAAGGCGTGACCCAGGCGCCGTTCGGTCAGCTGGACGACGGCCGGAAGGTGACGCTCACGACGCTGACCAACGCCGCCGGCGCCGAGGCGCGCATCATCGATTACGGCGCGATCCTGGTGTCGCTGAAGGTCCCCGACCGGAAGGGGACGCTTCAAGACGTCGTCCTGGGTTACGACGACCTGGCCGGGTACGTGAAGGACAAGAGCTTCCTGGGCGCGACGGTGGGCCGTTACGCGAACCGGATCGCGGCCGGCAAGTTCACCCTGGACGGCAAGACCTATCAGCTGGATCTCAACAACCCGCCCAACCACCTGCACGGCGGGGCGGAGGGCTTCTACAAGAAGCTGTGGCACAGCGAGCCCCTCAAGGGGAAAGACGGGAAAGACGGCCCGGGCGTCAAGCTCACCTACGTGAGCCCCGACGGTGAGGGCGCCTATCCAGGCAAGGTCACGCTGACGGTCACGTACACCCTGACGCGGGACAACGCCCTGCGCATCACGTACCACGGGACCACCGACAAGCCGACCGTGCTGAACGCCACCCACCACTCCTATTTCAATCTCAGCGGCGACCCCACGAAGCCGATCCTCGACGAACAGCTGACCATCGACGCCGACAAGATGACGCCCGTCGGCGCCAATCTGATTCCGACGGGCCAGCTGCTGGACGTCGCCGGCACGCCCCTGGACTTCCGGCAGCCGACCCGCATCGGCGCCCACATCGACGCCAAGGACCAGCAGCTCGAGTACGGCAAGGGCTACGACCACAACTGGGCGCTGCGCGACCCGGGGAAAGGCGTGCGCCGGGCCGCCGAGCTGTACGACCCGCAGAGCGGCATCGTGATGGACGTCCTCACCGACCAGCCGGGGCTGCAGTTCTACTCGGGCAACTTCCTGGACGGGACGATTCACGGCAAGCACGGCGTCGCTTACCAGCGCCGCACGGGGCTGTGCCTGGAGGCGCAGCTCTTTCCCGATGCGCCCAACCACCCCGCCTTCGCGAGCGCGACGCTGCGCCCGGGGCACCCCTACACGCAAACGACCATCTACCGCTTCTCGGTGAAGTAGCGAGGGCGCCGGTCGGATGAAGGCCCGCACGCGCGCGCGGTGGATCGCGGTGACGGGCCTGGCGGCGCTGGCCGCGCCGGCGCCCGCGCACGGGCAGGCGGTCGCCGCCGTGACGATCTCCGTCGACGCGACGGCC
The DNA here is from genome assembly GCA_964546845.1 of uncultured Myxococcales bacterium. Lineage (GTDB taxonomy): Bacteria > Myxococcota_A > Polyangia > Fen-1088 > Fen-1088 > JADGRB01. Next base: position 4,277 of record CAZJMY010000264.1, read on the forward strand.
GCCGGGACCCCGCTCGAGCGGGTGTGGCCGTTTTACGGCTACGACGAGATCAACAACACGACGACGCCCGAGGGCGCGGCGCTGCTGGGGACCGTCGCGGCGGCGAACACGGCGCCCGTGCACGTGCGCAGCCACTTCCTGCTGAACACCGGCGACGGCACCCCGGCGCTGAAGTGGGGATCGACGAACGTCTATACCGAGGACGCCGCCGGTCTCCCGGTTTACAGCTGGACGCTGACCGACGGCATCATGGACACGATCACCGGCGCCGGCGCGTCCCCGCTGGTGGAGCTGGGGTTCATGCCGCAGGCGCTGTCGGCGCAGCCGACGCCCTACCGCAACAGCAGCACCACGGCGCTGGACGGCGGCTGCTTCTACCCGCCGGCCGACTACGGAAAGTGGGGCGACCTGATCCGCGCGTGGGCCACGCACGCCGCCGGGCGCTACCCCGACGCCGGCACGCGCTGGCTGTGGGAGCTGTGGAACGAGCCGGACATCGGCTACTGGAAGGGGACCTTCGACGAGTACGCCAAGCTCTACGACACGACGGAGGCGGCGCTGCACGACGTGCTCCCCGACGCGCCGCTGGGCGGACCGGCGGTCGCCGTCGCGGCGGGCCCGTTCCTCAAGCAGTTCCTGCAGCACTGCGCGACCGGCACCAACGCCGTCACCGGCGGCACGGGGACGCGCCTCGACCTGGTGACGTTCCACGCAAAGGGCGGCGTGACCATCACGGACGGCCACGTCGAGATGGCCCTCGGCAGCCAGCTGCGCCTGCACCAGGCCGGGTTCAGGGCCGTCGCGTCGGTCGCCCCCTTCAAGCAGACGCCCATCTACGTGACCGAGGCCGATCCCGAGGGGTGCGCCGCTTGCCCCGTGAGCAGCGCGCCCGAGGACGCCTACCGTTTCTCGCCGGCGTACGGGGCGTACGAGATCGCGATGATGAAGGGCTCGCTGGAGCTGGAGGCGCAGATGGGGGTCAAGCTGGGCGGCCTGCTGACGTGGGCGTTCACGTTTCCCGGCACGCCCTACTTCGCCGGCTACCGCGCGCTGGCGACGAACGGCATCGACCTGCCCGTGATGAGCGCGTTCAAGCTGCTGGGGCGGCTGGACGGTACGCGCTTGCCGCTCACCAGCACGGGCGCGCGGCCGCTGGCGGACGTGCTGGCGAACGGCGTGCGCGATCAGGCGGACATCGACGGCATGGCCACCTCGAGCGAGGGCGCCGTCCAGGTCCTGGTCTGGAACTACCACGACGATCTGGTCGCCGTGGCGCCCACGCCGGTGCACCTGACGATCGCCGTGCCGGCCGACTTCGGTCCCCGCGCGCGCATCTCGCACCTGCGCGCCGACGAGTCGCACGGCGACGCGTACACGGTCTGGGTGTCGCAAGGCATGCCGGCCACGCCGTCGGCCGCGCAAGTCGCGGCGTTGCAGGCGGCGATGGATCCGTCGCCGGTGGCGCGGGACAAGATCGTCGCCGTCGCCGACGCCGCGGGCGGCGGGTCCGTCTCGCTGGACTTCGACCTGCCGCGGTTCGGCGTCTCGCTGCTCACGGTGACGCCGGATTTCAGCGACGGCGGCCTGGACACGGGCGGCGCGGGCGGGGCGCCGGGGCCGGTCGGCCCGCACGGCGGCGGGTGCAGCTGCGGCGTCGATGGCGCGGGCGGCCAGCCGGCCGGCGGGGTGGGGCTGCTGGTCGTCGCGATCCTGACGTTCGGCAGCCGCTCGGCCCCGCGCCGGCGCCGCCGCCAGATCTGAGGTCGATTATCTGCAAAAAACCGCTCCTCGGCGACAGTCACGAGGAGGGCGCGCACTCGTGCGCGCTCCGACTGACCAAGGAGCCCCCATGAAGGTCCAATCTGCCGTTCTGGCCACTCTGAGCGTGGCGATCGCCTGTGGCGCCGGCACCGGCTGCAGCTCCACCGCGGGCAAGCTCTCGGGCAGCGGGGGGAGCTCCTCCGGCGGAACGATCGGCACCGGCTCGGGGGGAAGCGCCAGCGGCGGCTCGCCCGGCGGCGGCTCCTGCCCGAACGTGGCCGCCTGCGGCGGAAGCGCCGTCGGGACCTGGGTGGTGTCGTCGTCGTGCTTGAAGGTCAGCGGAACGCTGGACCTGGGGGCGTTCGGCGCCGGCTGTCCGACGGCGCCGGTCACCGGGACGTTACAGGTCAACGGTTCGTGGACCGCCAAGGCTGACGGAACGTACACCGACGACACGACCACCACCGGCACCGAGCAGATCACGCTCGACAAGTCCTGCCTGGTGATCTCGTCGACGCCGGTCACGTGCGCCGGCGCCGCGAGCCTGCTGGTCGCCCTCGGCTACGCGACCTTCCAGTGCACCGACGCGTCGGGCGGCGGCTGCGATTGCACGGCCACCGTCAACGAGAAGGGCGGGCTGGGCGTGGTTTCACCGGCGCCGTCGACGGACGGCAACTTCGCGACGTCCGGCAACCTGCTCACCCTGACCGACGTGGGCGAAACGAAGTACGACTACTGCGCCACGGGAACGACGCTGACGGTCACCCCGCGCAGCTCCAGCCCCACGCTGACGGGCACCATCGCGTTTCAGAAGGGGACCCCGACCTCCACCGGCGGCAC
>CAZJMY010000265.1:0-2383 GCA_964546845.1 uncultured Myxococcales bacterium
ACGCCGTGTAGCTGAAGCCGCTTGTTCCGATGAGAAGCTGCATGGGGTTTGCGCAAATCCAGTCGCCGTCGGTAAACTACAACGGATGACGCGCGACCGCGTCGCCAATCCGCTGGATGACACGACGCGGATGGCGCCAGCCCCCCAGGCCGACGCGCACGAGAGCGTCTCGGCCACCTTGCTGGTGCTGTCCGGCTCGAACGTCGGCGAGATGTACCGCATCGACAAGGACGCCATCCTGGTCGGGCGCGGCGATCGCGTCGACGTGCGCCTGGTCGACGACGGCATCTCGCGCGAGCACGTCCGGCTGACGAAGGCCGGCGAATCGATCGAGCTCGAGGACCTGGGGTCGACGAACGGCACCTACTGCAACGGGCGCCGCGTGCAGCGGCAGCTGCTGGCCGAGGGAGACAAGATCCTGCTCGGCTCGACGACCATCTTGAAGTTCAGCTACCAGGACAAGCTGGACGAGATGTTCCAGCGCCAGATGTCCGAGTCGGCGCTGCGCGACGGGTTGACCCGGGCCTACAACAAGCGCTACTTCATCGATCGCATCGACACGGAGCTGCAGTACGCGGTCCGGCATGGCGCTCCGCTGGCGCTGATCTTCCTGGACATCGATCACTTCAAGAAGATCAACGATGCGCACGGCCACCCGGCGGGCGATCACGTGCTGACCCAGCTGGCGACGCTGGCCATGAGCATGCTGGGCGACGACGCGATGCTGGCCCGCTACGGCGGCGAGGAGTTCGCGATCCTGTCGCGCGGGACGGAGCTGGAGGTCGCCGCCGAGCTGTCGGAGCGGCTGCGGGCGGCGGTAGCGGCCCACCGGTTCGCCTTCGGCGGGCAGGCCATTCCGGTGACGGTCAGCGTGGGCGTCGCGCGCGCCCCCGACCCGACGATCGCGACCACCAGCGATCTGGTGGCGCGCGCCGACGAGGCGATGTACGCGGCCAAGCGCGGCGGCCGCAACCGCGTCGTCGTGGCGAAAACGGCCTGAGTCGGCTCCGTCGCTCGCGCGGCTACGTCAGCGTGACGGGGAGGGCCAGCGCGCGCTTCAGGCGCGCCAGGTACGCGGCGCGCGGGATGGCCGTCGCGCCCAGGCGGGACAGGTGCGGCGTCGGGACCTGCGCGTCCAGCAGCGCGAACCCGCAGGCACGCAGCCGCTCGACCAGGTGGGCGACCGCGGCCTTGGAGGCGTCCGTGCGCCGGTGGAACATCGATTCGCCGCCGAAGAAGCCGCCCAGCGCCACGCCGTAGAGGCCGCCGACCAGCTGGTCGCCCTCCCAGACCTCGACGCTGTGGGCGTGCCCCATCCGGTGCAGCTGGCCGTACGCGCGCACGAAGTCGCCGGTGATCCAGGTCGACGGCCGGTCGTCGGCGGTCTCGGCGCAGGCCTGCATGACGTCGGCGAACGCCCGGTCCACGCTGAAGGTCCAGCCGTTGCGCCGCGCGGTCCGGCCCACGGTGCGATGCGGCCGCCAGCTGTCGAGGTCGAAGATGGCCCGTGGGTCGGGCGACCACCAGGTCAAGACGGGGTCGGACGACCAGGGGAACACGCCCGCTCGATAGGCCGCCAGCAGCGTGGGAACGTCGAGCTGGCCACCGAGCGCCACCAGCCCCTCCGGCCCGGAGGCGGCGGACTCCTCTTCCGTGACGGCCACGGGGCGCGAAAAAAGGCGCGGTCCGTCGTCAGAGTCCACGCGTGGAGTCTAACAGCGGTCCGCGCCCCGTACGGAACGTGGTGATTGCCGGCAGGGCGCCGTCAGAGCCCCTGGTCGGCCGAAGCACCCTGATCGCCCGTCTGATGAGCGTTGCGGTCTTCGTCGGATGAGCGCTCGTCCGCGCTCTCGCCGCCCTCGCCAGGCTGGCGATTGGCGTTTTCACGCGCCCGGCGCCGCCCGCCGCTCACCATCCCTCCCTTGCGCCCTGCCTCGCGTGCCTCCTCCGAGTCGAACTCGTGCGCGGTCCCCTTCTGGTGCGCGGCCTTTCCGCCCTGCGACGAGATCTGCCGCTGCCTCTCCGGATCCATTCCTGCAAAGCCGCGACCGCGGCTCTCGCCCTTCTCGTTGCTCGCCATGACGCTTTCCTTCCCCGCGGAACCTCGCCCGCGTCGCTGTGTGACAGCTCTTCTGTCGGTCCCAGCTTCTAATCCAAAGCTGTGCACGGTCCCGCCGCGGAACAGGGGGGTAGGTCGCGCTCACCGACGGGCGGCGCTGAGTTTCTACCGACGTAGCGGCCTAGTGACGTCGCGGTGTTACGACTCGGCCATTTCGTCGGGATCCAGCTCGACGAGCCCCGGAATCGGGGGAGGGCTGCTGCCCTGTGTGCGTGGATCCCGTACAGCCAGAACCGTGACGCGGTACTCGATGTCGCGGTCGGC
>CAZJMY010000266.1:0-1994 GCA_964546845.1 uncultured Myxococcales bacterium
CGACGTACTGCATGATCCAGTCTTGCAGCCAGCGCTGCATGGCGGCCCGCTCTTTGAACGATCCAATCTTGTCGCGGACGATGCATTTCAGGTAGTGGGCGAATCGGCAGGTCGCGAAGAGATACGGCAGTCGGGCCGCCAAGTTGGCGTTGGCGGTGGCGTCCGGATCGTCGTACGCGGCCGGCTTTTGAAGGGACTGTGCCCCAATGAACGCGGCGAAGTCCGAATTCTTCTTGTGAATCAGCGGCATGAAGCCGTTTTTCGCCAGCTCGGCCTCGCGGCGGTCGCTGATGGCGATCTCCGTGGGGCACTTCATGTCCACGCCGCCGTCGTCGGTCGGGAAGGTGTGGGTGGGCAGTCCTTCGACCGCGCCGCCCGACTCGATCCCCCGGATGCGCGAGCACCAGCCGTACGTCTTGAACGACCGGTTGATGTTGACCGCCATGGCGTAGGCGGCGTTCGCCCAGGTGTACTTGTCGCTGGTCGCGCCGGCCGTGTCCTCCTCGAAGTCGAACTCTTCGACCGGGTTGCTCTTCGCGCCATAGGGCTGACGCGCCAGGAAGCGCGGCAGCGCGAGGCCCAGGTACTTGGCGTCCTCTGACTCGCGCAGCGACCGCCACCCGGCCATGTCCGGGGTCGTGAAGATCTTGGTCAGGTCGCGCGGGTTCGACAGCTCTTGCCAGGTCTCCATCCCCAGCAGCGACGGCGACGCGCCCGAGATGAACGGCGCGTGGATGGCCGCCGAGATCTTGGCCATCTCGCCCAGCAGCTCGACGTCCGGCGGCGAGTGGTCGAACTGGTAGTCGCCCACGATGCAGCCGTAGGGCTCGCCGCCCAGCTGGCCGAACTCCTCTTCATAGAGGCGCTTGAAGATCGGGCTCTGGTCCCAGTTGGTCCCCTTGTACTTGCGCAACGTCTTGTGCAAGTCCTTCTTGGAGACGTTCATCACCCGGATCTTCAACATCTCGTCGGTCTCGGTGTTGTTGACCAGGTAATGCAGGCCGCGCCACGCGCTCTCCAGCTGCTGGAAGTTCGGGTGGTGCATGATCGCGTTGACCTGCTCGGTGAGCTTCCGGTCGATCGCCGCGATCATGGCGTTGATCGACTCGACGACGTCCGAGCCGATCAGGGTGGTCTTGTCCAGCGCCTGCTGGGCCAGCGTGCGGACGGCGGCCTCGACCTCGTCCTTGGCCCGCTCGGACTGGGGTTTGAATTGCTTCTGCAGCAGGGACGCGAAATCGCCCGCTTCCGCGGTGGCGGTCTCGCCCTGCGCCTTGGTCTGTTCGGTCTCGGCCATGACTTACTTGTCCTTGTTCTCAGGCTCGCCGGCGGGGGCATCCGCCGGTTTGGGGTTGGCGGCCAGCGTCTTCAGCAGGGTCGGATCGCGCATGACCTTGCCGATCAGCTCTTCCGCGCCGCTCTTGCCGTCCATGTACGTGACCAGGTTCGCCAGCTGCTGGCGGGCCTGCAGCAGCTCGTTCAGCGCGCCGACCTTGCGGGCGATCGCCGCCGGCGAGAAGTCGTCCATGCTGTCGAAGGTGATGTCGACGTTCAGGTTCCCGTCGCCCGTGAGCGTGTTGGGGACCTGCATGGCGACGCGCGGCTTCATGGCCTTCAGGCGGTCGTCGAAGTTGTCGACCGAGATCTCGAGGAACTTCCGATCCGACACCTGCGGCAGCGGCTCCGCCGGCTGTCCCGACAGATCGGACATGACGCCCATCACGAACGGGAGCTGGACCTTCTTCTGGGCCCCGTACAGCTCGACGTCGTATTCGATCTGGACCCGAGGTGCCCGGTTGCGCGCGATGAATTTTTGGCTGCTCATGTGACCGCCTGCCTCCTAAATGAAAAACTCTGCCCCGTTTGTGTGGTGATCATTCCGTCGGTTGCCCCGTGAGGACCCCGACCTGTTGCACGGCGTCCGGCACCAGCTCCTTGACGATGTCGAGGAAGCTCATGGTCACCAGCTTCTTGCACCGCTCGATGAAGAGCGG
>CAZJMY010000267.1:0-6179 GCA_964546845.1 uncultured Myxococcales bacterium
CGCCGGTGGCGGTCGCGCCGCCGCTGCCGCTGCGTCCGGCGCTGCCGTTGGTCCCGCCGGTTCCCGGCATGCCGGACCGGCCGGCCGCCCCGGTCGCGGTCGTCGTGCCGCCGGTGCCCGTCGAACGCGCGCCGCCGCCGCCGGTCGTCCCGGGGGTTCCGCCGGTGCCGGTCGCCGGGGGGCTGCCGGTGCAGCTGCCCAGCGCCGGGCCCGGCGCGGTCAGCGCCGTGCCGTCGATGCAGGTGGGCGAGCCCGTGCCGCCGTTCGCATAGGTCACGCTGACCGTCGCGCCCGTGGCGCTGATCGACTCCAGCTTGATCGTCGGGCCGCCGGCCGGGTCGACGAAGGTCTGCCCGGCGGTCGTGAGGCCGGTGTAGGCCGTCCCCGTGGGCGTCATGTTCAAGAGCTCCGTCCAGACGCTGTTCTGGCCGCGCCCCGTCGCCGCCGGCGGACGGACGTTGTCGCTGACATAGACGAACACGGTCGGCCCCGAGAAGACGGTTCCGCGCGTCGACGTGCTGTACGTGTCGAAGATGCCGCCGCTGGTCCGCAGCTCGACGTAGTAGTTGTTCAGGTTGACCGTCGTGCTGGTCGACTGGGGGTCGCTGACCGGCAGCGTGGCCGGGAAGGGGACCTGCAGCACCTGGATGCCGCTGCCGCTGCTGCAGTTGCTCTCGAGCGGCTGCAAGTTGAACGTCCCCGTCGACGGGACGCGCACGCCGTTACACCCGCTCAGCCACTGCATGTACCAGCGCTCGTAGGCGTTGAACTGCTTGCAGCCGCCCCCCATCGTGGACATGCCGCTGCCGTACTCGGTGATCGTGCAGTCCGACTTCGGCGACGTCGAGAAGCTGGACGTGCCGCACTTGATCGTGTTGGCGTGCATCAGCCCCAGGTTGTGCCCGGGCTCTTGCATCAGGACCACGCAGGTCAGCGAACCGTTCATCCAGGTCCGCTTGGCGGGCCGCGTGACGGACCCTTCCTCGCCGAGGCCACCGAACTGACAGAGGCTGCTGCTGTTGAAGTAGTAGATCAGGTGGTTGTACGTCCCCGTGATCATCGGCTCGATCGCCTGGTACATGCCGGTGGTGTCACAGGTGGTCATCGAGAAGGGGAACGGGCCGATAACGTCGCCGGTCACCTGGTACTTCCCGTACGAGACCTCTTTGTAGTAGTTGGCGAACGACTTGTCGGTCGGGCCGTTGGCGAAGAGGGTCGTCTGTCCGGACGCGGTCGTCACGTTGACGCCCTTGCCCAGATCGACCAGCACCAGCGCGTACGTGTCCGTCGCAGGCGCCGCGTACGTGTCGGGCTCGCCCACGGCCGCGCCGATGGGGTGGCGCGGAAGCACGTCGAACGCGCGCACGTGCATCCGGTTGCCGATGACGCTCGCGCCGTCGTCGCCGTGGATCCGGACCTGAGTCCCCGTGGCGACGCCCGGCGGCGTGTCGAAGTCCAGCCGGACCTCACGACCGTCCGCGGTGCGGACGGCGTGCCACCACTCCGAGTGGCCGTCGTTGAAATCCGCCACGTAAGTGACGAACTCGCCCGTCACCGCCGACGGGTCGGCCGAGTCGGAGTCATCGCTCTGCGGGGCGCAGCCGAAGCCGATCACAACCATCGTGAGGGCGACGGCGCCTGCGCCAGCTCGTCGGCACGAGGGGGGCACCATGTATATACGTGCCCCAAGCACAGTCGGATGGGTCGATCATTTCTGGTTTTTTTGATGGCGGCGGCTAACCCATTGGAATCGCAGCGGTCGATCTGGCCTCAACCCTCTTCCGTGGGCGGCTCGACGGCCGGCAGCGGCAGGGCCCGCAGCCGCCGCACGCGGCGATCGCGGACGTCCAGCACCGTGAACCGGTAGCCGGCCGCCACGACCTCGTCCCCGGGGACCGGCAGCTCGGGCAGCTGCGTGATGACGAACCCGCCCAGCGTCTCGACCTCGGGCGGGACCTTGGGGAACTCGATCCCCAGCTCGCGCGCGGCGACGTCCAGCGTGAGCCGCCCGTCCACGTCGAAGCTCCCGTCAGAGTTGCGGCGGATGGGGGGGATCTCGCCGGCGTCCTGCTCGTCCTGGATCTCGCCCAGCACCTCTTCGACCAGATCCTCCAGCGTGACGATGCCGGTGAACGCGTGGCCGGCGCCCAGGATGATCGCGATGTGGACGCGCCGCCGCTGGAACTCGCGGCGCAGCCATTCGAGGCGCGTGTCCTCGGACGCGTAGATGGGCTCGCGCACCAGCTCGCGCATGCGCTCGGGGCGGTTGCCGGACGCCAGCGCGCTCACGATGTCCTTGAGGTGCACGTAGCCGACCACCCGGTCCGTCGTGGGCTCGATCAGCGGGTAACGCGTGTACTGGTTGGCGACCGCGATGCGCAGGTTGTCCTCGAACGGGCGCCCCGCCTCCAGCGTGACGACGTCGCGCCGCAGAGTCATCACGTGCCGCGCCAGCCGGTGGGTGTAGTCGAACACCCGGTCGATCAGCCGCCGCGCGCCCGGGTCCAGTTTCACGTGCTGGATGACCAGGCGCAGCTCTTCCGGCGAGTGCAGCATCTCCGCCTCGGAGGCGGGCGGCAGCCGCAGGATCTTCAGCACCAGCGCGGCCGCCCCCTTCAACGTCCAGATGATCGGGAACGTCAGCAGATAAAAGGCGCGAAACGGAACCACCGCCCACATCGCGATCGGCTCCGTCAGCTGGATGGCCAGCGCCTTCGGCGCCAGCTCGCCCAGGACGGTGTGCAGGAACGTGATGACGATCAGGCTGATGGTGGCGGCCAGCGTGTGGACCGTCCGCTCGGAGATCGTCCCGCCGCGCGAGAGGGCGGGGCGCAGCAGCGCCGCGAAGGCCGGCTCGCCCAGCCAGCCCAGGCTCAACGACGCCAGCGTGATCCCCAGCTGGCTCGCCGACAGATATGCGGGCAGCTGGCGCGTGATGCCCAGCAGCAGCCGCGCCCGCCGCCGGCCGTCCCGCGCCAGCTGCTGGATGCGGGTCGGCCGGATCTTCACGAATGCGAACTCCGACGCGACGAAGAACGCGTTGGCCAGGACCATGATGGCGGTCAGGAGCAGCGCGAGACTCGGGTGCATGTACCAGCCCCGGAGAATCGCACACCGCCCGGGCCGTAGGTAGCCGGGCCGACACACCGGCCGAGATGGCCGCCGGCGGGCCCATTTCCGGAGCGGTTCCCCCTTCCGGCTTTGGTGGTAATGTCGCCGGTCGTGAAATCCCGTCTCCTTTATCCCTTTCTTTTAGCTTTGTGCGCGGCGGGCGCGGTGAGCACGCCCGCGGTCGGGCGGGCGGCGCCCGTCTCCTCCTCGGCGGAGTGCACGACGGACAACCTGCTCGCGCTGCGGATGCCTTCGGGCCGCCAGGACCTGCACGGTGACGTCCGGCTGGTCACCGACAACGCCGCGGGCCCCGAGGGGGCGCAGTGGGACGCGCCGATCGGCATCATCCTGGACACGCCGGCCGGCTCGATCACGTACGACCTGGGCTCGGTGCGCCCGGTCGGGTCGTTCCTGCTGCAGGCCGACGCCAACGACACCTACAAGATCTTCGGCGCCGACGTCGACCGGCCGGACGCCTACAAGCTGCTGGTCGAGGTCGACAACGTCGTCAACATCGGCCACGGCCTGCGCACGCGGACCGTGACGATCGACGCGACGCCGGTGCGCTACCTGCGCGTCGGCGAGGCGACCGGCGACGGCTTCTACTCGATCACCGAGTTCCAGGCCTACTGCCGGGCGCCCACGCCGTTCCCGCCCAAGATGACGATCACGTCGGCGCCGCCCGCGATCGTCGTCGAGCCGTCGTTCTGGAAGTTCGCGTGGTGGGAGAACGACGCCAGCTCGCGCCTGGAGATGTGCCTGGCGATCGCCGGCATCGCGCTGATCGGCTGGGGGCTGTGGCTGCGCAAGAAGGGACGCCCCGACTACAAGAAGAAGCTGCGCGACCGGTTGCTGATGGTGCTGGGCGTGCTGTCGTTCTGCGCGTACTGGAACTTCTTCAGCTTCCACTTCGGGAACTACGTCCATATGTGGGACACGTTCCACTACTACATCGGGTCGAAGTACTTCAAAGAACTCTCCTACGACCGCCTGTATGAATGCGTGGCCGTCGCCGACTCCGAGGAGCCGGGGCTGCGCCGCCGCGTCGAGCTGCGCAAGATCATGAACCTGCGGACCAACATGATGGTCGGGACGCAGGACGTGCTCGCCAACCCCGAGCACTGCAAGTCGCACTTCACGCCCGAGCGCTGGAACCAGTTCAAGCACGACGTCGGCTATTTCCGCAGCCACCACGACATCAAGCGCTGGGAAGAGGCCCAGACCGACCACGGCTACAACGGCTCGCCGGTCTGGAACATCATGGGTACGACGCTGGCCAACGCCGCGCCAGCCAGCGACGCGCAGATCAACGTGCTGACGCGCATCGACCCCTTCTTCATCCTGGGGATCTGCGCCATGACCTGGTGGGCGTTCGGCTGGCGCGCCATGTGCGTCGCGCTGGCCGTGTTCGCCACGAATTTCCCGTCCCGCTTCTACTGGACGGGAGGGGCCTTCCTGCGCTGGGACTGGCTGTTCTACCTGGTGGGCGGCATCTGCCTCGTGAAGAAAGAGCGCCCGCTGCTGGGCGGCTTCTTCCTGGGCTACACGACGCTGCTGCGCATCTTTCCGCTGTTCGTCTTCACGGGGCCGTTGCTGCTGATGCTGCGGCAGGTCTGGGGCTCGCGCGAGGGGCGGCAGTGGTGGCAGCCGGAGCCCTGGGACTCCTGGAAGGGGGCGCTGGCGCGCATCGACAAACGTCTCGTGCGCATCCTGGCGGGCGCGGCGCTGTCAGTGGCCATCCTGGTGCCGGTCAGCCTGGTGACCAGCAACGGCATCGAGGGGTACCGCGCCTTCCGCTTCAACACCCAGAAGCACAAGGAGACGCCGCTCACCAACTACATGGGCCTGCGCACCGTCGTGGCCTACAGCCCCTCCGAGGCCGGGCGGGTCATGAAGGACGACCGGCAGGAGGATCCGTGGGGGCCGTGGAAGAAGCAGAAGCTGGTGACCTTCCACAACCGGTTCCCGTTCTACCTGTTGCTGGCCCTGGGGTTCGTCGCGCTGCTGTACACGGCCTTGCGCGACGTCGAGCCGTGGGTCGCCTGCGCGATGGGGACGATGATGATCGCCGTCGGCGTCGAGCTGACTTGCTACTACTACTCGTTCCTGTTTGCGACGGCGTTCCTGTACGAGAAGCGCAAGGACGCGGGGGCGATCATGCTGGGCATCACCGCGGCGACCGGCTTCTTCGACTGGGCGCCGACGCGGTACCTGCCCGACACGAAGCCCTGGGCGAACCTGAAGATGCCGCAGTGGCTCGACGAGCAGTACATGTGGATGTCGGTCGCGACGCTGCTCGGGTTCGTCTGGATCCTCTACCGCTTCGCGTACCCGCCGGAGAATGCGGTCCAGGTGGCGGCGACGGCCGGCGCGGCGGCCGAGGCTCCGGCGTCGGTGCCCGCGGTGCCGCACGTCCCGCGCCGAAATCCCCGTCGAGGCGGCGGAGGCGGGGGACGCCGCCGCGGCGGCCGGCGCGGACGACGCTGAAAATGAAAAAGGCCGCCGGGGAGCTCCCGGCGGCCTTTGATTCAGCGGAGGGTAACGGGCTTAGCGGAAATGCCGTTCAGCTAGTCGGAAACGCCAGGACTTCAGAACGCCAGGATCAGAGCTTTCGGATGATTCAGATGGCGTTCCCTGCGTCCTGGCGCTTGACCGAACGGCACTGGGCTTAGCGACGGCCCTTCTTCTTGGCGCCGCCCCGCTTGGCGGGCGCCGCCTTCTTCTTGGCGGCCTTCCGCGCGGGGGCCTTCTTCTTGGCGGCCTTCCTCGCGGGCGCCTTCTTCTTGGCGGCCGGGCGCCGGCGCGCGGCGCTGGCGCGCGCCTTCTTCTTGCGCTTCTGTCCGCCGACGGCGCGCTTGGCCCGCGCGACGTCGCCGTCTCTATCGACGAAGTAGATGTAGTTGGTATCGATCTCGAAGCCGCCGTCGGCGACTTTCTCCGGGCGCCCCTTCGGCATTCCCGGTTGTTTTCGCTGCACCTTCCAAACTTCCCCGTCCTTCACGAAGTACATGAAGTCCTTCTCGCGCTCGACACCCAGCTTTGCGACTTTCTCCGCCATCTCGGCAGCC
>CAZJMY010000268.1:0-7749 GCA_964546845.1 uncultured Myxococcales bacterium
CATGGCCAACCCCACCGCGACGCTGTCCACCTCGATGGGCGACATCAAGGTCGAGCTCTTCGCCGACAAGATGCCCATCACCGCCGGAAACTTCGTCAAGCTCGCCAAGAGCGGCTTCTACGACGGGCTGCACTTTCACCGGGTGATCGACAAATTCATGGTCCAGTTCGGCTGCCCGCACAGCAAGGACCCGAACAGCCCGCGCGCCGGCACCGGCGACGCGCCCAGCGGAACGATCCCCGACGAGCATCCCGCCGACGCGAAGATCTCGAACAGCCGCGGCACCCTGTCGATGGCCAACAAGGGCCCGCAGAGCGGCAGCTGCCAGTTCTTCATCAACGTGGTCGACAACCCGTACCTGGACTGGTTCTCGCCGGGGCAGTCGAAGCACCCGGTCTTCGGCAAGGTCGTCGAGGGGATGGACGTCGTCGACGCGATCTCCAAGGCGCCGCGCGACGCGCGCGACCGGCCCAAGACGCCCGTGAAGATGGTCAAGATCACCGTCTCGGAGAGCTAGGCCGGAGGCCGCCCAGGCGGGCGCCGCATGCGCACCATCATCATCGGCGACGTCCACGGCTGCCTCGACGAGCTCCTGGCGCTGGTGCGCCTCACGCGCCGTGACCCCGACGACCGGGTCGTGCTGGTGGGCGACCTGGTCGCAAAGGGGCCGGACTCGCCCGGCGTCGTGACATGGGCGCGCGAGGCCGGCGTCGACGCCGTGCTAGGGAACCACGACGCGCACGTGCTGCGGGCGCTGGACGGAGACGCCGACGTGCGCGCGCCTCACCGCGCCGTCGCCGACGCGCTGTCGGCTGCCGACGCCGCCTGGCTGCGCGCCCGGCCGCTGTGGCTGCCGCTCGGCGACTTCGGCGGCGTGCCTCACGTCGTCGTGCACGGCGGCTTCGTGCCGGGCGTTCCGCTGGACGAGCAGGAACGGGACACCGTCATCAACCTGCGCAGCATCACCGCCAAGGGAAAGCCGTCGAAGAAGCTGGACGGCACGCCCTGGGCGGCCGTGTGGGCGGGCCCCGAGCACGTCGTGTTCGGGCACGATGCCGTCCGGGGGCTCCAGCGCCACCCGCACGCGACCGGGCTCGACACCGGATGCGTGTACGGCAAGCACCTGACCGCCCTGGTGTTGCCAGAGGGTCAGCTGGTCTCGGTCCCTGCCGCGCGCGTCTACACGCCGATGTCGTAGCGGCCGCCGCTCGTCACGGGGCCAGCGTCTGGACCGCCTGGACGATGAAGCGCTCGCTGGGGCTGGTGGCGTTGCAGCCGTACACCGTGATGGCGGTGTTCGGCGTCCCGTCGACGGACTTGATGTGCATGCACAGGCCGGTGGCGCCCGACTGGACCAGGAAGGCTCCGTCCTTGGTCGGTTGCGGGGTGAACGTCCAGTCCTGCGCCGCGCTGCCGTTGCACGCGGTCATGTGAACGTTGCCGCCCGTCGTCGACGTGCCGCCGTCCGCGCACATGCCGGTGTTCGTGAACATCTTGATGAGCCACTTGGACCCGTGCGCGACGATGAGGAACTTCGAGCTGTCCAGCATCGATGACTGGTAGGTGTCGTTCAGGTAGATGCCCTGCGCGTCCGTCACCATCGTCGGGTTGCTGAGCGGCGAGAACGTGTAGACGTAGGCGGCGTCGAAGACCGGCGTGTAGTTCGGGTTCCGCCAGACCGTGATGCCGTAGTTCCAGGGCGTGCCCGACGGCATGTCCATGGCCTTGTAGCCGTCGGGGCAGGTGCTGACGCCGGTCGTTCCCGGCGGGCAACTGTTCGTCGAGCCGCCCGAGAACGCCGGCACCATGTTGTACCCGGTCACGTTCTGGCAGATCGCCCCGTCGCCATACGGGTTGCGATACGGAACGTTCTTTTGGGTGGCGCCGAGGCGGCCCGCCACGACGCCCGTGCTGCCGGGGGCGAAGTTCGCGCCGTCGCAGTAGTAGCCGACCGGCGCGGTGACGTTCGGCTTGCCCATCTGGCTCAGCGACCCGGTGTCCAGGATGTCGCCGAAGAACGTCCCTTCCTGCATCGGGTAGTTCGCGCGGTCGATGCCCCAGCCCACCGTCGGGTTGTTAGAGTCCAGCCACAGCGGCACGTGAATGCCCGCCGTGTTGACGTGCGCCATGAGGCAGGCCGAGATGCTCTCGGTGCAGAGCTGGTTGCCGAAGATGCCGCCGGTCTTCCAGGCGGGGCAGAGGCCGAGGCCGCCGGCGAACGTGTAATTCGTGCCGTTCTGATCCTGCTTCACGACCGTGTCGCCGGCGTTGAGCGCGCACTTGACGATGTACGAGACCGTCTTGCGGCCCGCGGCGGTCGTCATGAGCCCGTTGGCCGAGGAGAGGCCGTTCGCCGACGAAAGGCCGTTGATCGACGACAGGCCGTTGATCGACGACAGCGCCGGGTCCTGGCCGGCGCCCCGGAGGTCCGAAGACTGCTCGCTGCAGCCAATCAGCCCCGCGACCGTGCCAATCGCCACCCCGATCCGAATTGTCCGGCGCTCCAGTGCGTTCATACATGGTCGTTAAAGCAGTAATCGAGCCAACTGTTTTTGGTGGAACAGTGGCGTAAATCAGCCACTTGGGTGGCGGGGCCCAGCCGCCCCACTGTTGACTGTCGGGCAACACACGGCTGCCCCCGGGCAACAAAGGTGAGAGCGGTCAGCCGGCGGTCAGGGCGGTGCCCCAGCCTGGGGCGGCGGGAGCGGAAACGTCGAAGTCGGACGACGAGATCGGCACGCCGTCGCGGTAGCTCACGGTCTGGGTCATGGTCGCGGGCACGCGCGGGCCGGGCGTCAGGATGCCGACCAGGTTCAAGGGGTCGCAGGCTGACAGGCGCACGATTTCGCCGGTGCGCTCCCGGCGTCGGGTGGCCCGCAACGCGTCGACCGCCTCGGGCGCGGCGAATTGTTCGCCCACGAAGCCGCCGACCAGCCGCCCGCCCCGCAGCTCGCCGCTCATCTCGAGCCGGCGGTAGACGCGAACCAGGTCCCGCCACGCCGGCGCGTGCGCTTCGCGCGCGAGCAGATCGCGGAACACCACGCCATATCGTTTGACGTACTGGCGCGCCAGGGCCTCGTGACGGGTTTCTTCGTCCGCGCGCTCGGCGCGCAGAATCGACCAGCGTCCCGCGCCCACGGGACCGCCCGTCCGCCGGACCCAGCGCGCGTGCCAGCGCGCCCGCGCGCCGCCGCTTGTCTGGGTCGCCGAGATGAGCGCCCGCAGGCCCGAGAAGCCGTCGCCCGTGACGCGCCCCGCGGAGACGAGCTCGCCCAGCGCGTCCTCGACCTCGCTGCGCAGCCGCCGCGTGCCGGAGACGATCTCGTCCAAAAAGCTCGCGCCGCAGGTCGCGAGGTGCGCCAGGACCTCGCGCGCGCCCACCGACAGCGCGGCGTCGTCGCCGTCGCCTTCCGGCGCCAGCAGCCAGCCCAGGTCGGGGCGCCGCACGAGCGCGATGGGCGCCGCGCGGCTCGGCGTTCCGCCCGCGGCCCGCGCGGCCAGGCGTCCCCAGGTCACGCCCCCCGACAGGCAGAGCGCATCCAGCCAGGCCGACTCGTACCCGAGCAGGCGCGCCGGAAGGATCGCACGCTCCCAGGCGCCCGCCGCGGCTTCGAACCCCTGCAGCTGGGCGATGACCCGCGCCAGCCCCGGCTGTCCGTGCAGCTGCGCGCCTGGACGCACGTTCTGCCAGCCGAACAGGAACCGCAGGAAATCGGCGGCGCTGACCGGCTCGATCTCCCGGCGCAGCCCGTCCAGCATTCGCCGGTTGATGCGCGCCAGCACCCGCCGCTCGCACCACTGCAGGTCGTCGCCCAGCTCGGCGACGAAGCGCCCGCGCAGCACGCCTCCGGCCAGCTCGATCTGCGCCAGCGCGCCGTCCACGTCGCCGGCCGGCACGCCCAGCAGGGCGCCGATGCGGCCCGCAGTCGTCGGCCCCAGGAAAGGGAGATGCCCGCGCACCATCTCGGCCAGCGCCCCGGGCGCGTCCGACCAGACGGCCGCGCGGCGCGCCGGCGGCTCGACGACATCGGGTACGAACCGGCGGTCCGGCCACACCGCTGCCGCCATCGACCGGCGCTCGGCCGGGACCCACAGCACGGCGGCGCCGCCCCCCTCCAGCCGGGCAGCCCGGCGCGCAGCCACGAGCTGCTCGAAGAGGTCGCCGAACCCGCGCTCGCGGCCGAGCGCCTCGGGAAGCGCCCCGAGGTCGAGCAGGAGGTCGTGCAGCTCGTCGGCGTCGCGCGCGTCCATCGCCGACTCCTCGAGCACGGACGCGACGGCCGCCGGATCGAGGCCGCCGATGCGCTCGACGACGGCGGCCGGCAGCCCGCGCCGGACGCTGACCGCGCGCGTGCGCCGCTCCTCGAGCGGCGCATCGTCCAGGAACGCGTAGGGGTTGGCGTTGAGGATCTCGTGCGCGAAGACGGACGGCTCCGGCAGCTCTCGCGTATCCGTCTGGATGCGCCGATCGGCCATCGCCTGCAGCACGGCGCGCAGTCCGGCCGCATCCATGGCTTCGACCAGGCAGTCGCCGATCGTCTCGCGGACCAGGGGGTGGTCGGGGACCTCGATGGCGCCGCCGCCGTGATTGTCCTGGCAGGCGGTCTGGGCCGGGAAAACCGCCGCGATCAGGTCCTGCGCGCGCATGCGCAGCAGGGCTGGCGGAACCCGCTTGCCGGCGCGGCTGCGCAGCAGCGTCAGCGAGCGCATCGCGTTCCAGCGCCAGCGCGTCTCGAACATCGGCGCCTGCAGCGCGGCCTGCACCAGCAACTCCTCGACGTCGTCGGCGCGCAGCATCGAGAAGACGGTCTCGAGGGGGAAGCTGTGCTGGGGCCCCAGCGACAACACGATCCCGTCGTCGGTCGCCGCCGCCTGCAGCTCGAAGTCGAAGGACCGGCAGAACCGCTTGCGCAGCGCCATCCCCCAGGCGCGGTTGATTCGCCCGCCGAACGGCGCGTGGATGATCAGCTGCATGCCGCCAGCGTCGTCGAAGAACCGCTCGGCGACGACCCGCGTCTGGGTGGGGACGCCGCCCAGCACCGCGGCGCCCGCCAGCACGTAGTCGCGCAGCAGCTCGGCGCCGCGCCGGTCCAGCGCGCAGTCGACCTCCAGCGAGGGCGCCGGGTCGTCGCCCCGTGCGTGCGCCGCGGCCACGTCCTGGCGCAGCGCCGCGACCTCGGCGGACAGCTCGCGGCTGCGGGCCGGCCCCTCGCCCAGCCAGAAGGGGATGGTGGGTGGCGCGCCCCCCGCGTCCTCGACGCGCACGCGCCCCGGCTCGACGCGCCGGATCCGCCACGAGGTGTTCCCGAGCAGGATGATGTCGCCGGCGCTCGACTCGATCGCGAAGTCTTCGTCCAGCGTCCCGATCGACGTCCCCTCGGGCTCCAGGATCACGTCGTAGTTGGCGTTGTCGGGGATGGCGCCGCCCGAGGTCAGCGCCGCCAGACGGGCCCCGCGCCGCCCTCGCAACCGCCGGTTGACGGCGTCGCGGTGAAGCAACGCGCCCGACCGACCCCGGCTGGTCGCGATCCCTTCCGACAGCATGTCGACGACGGCGTCGAAGTCGGAGCGCTGCAGCTCGGCGTACGGCCCGGCCCGCCCGCACAGCGCGAAGAGCGCGTCCTCGTCCCACTCCTCACCGGCGCAGGCGGCGACCACCTGCTGCGCCAGCACGTCCAGCGGGGCGCCCCGCAGGGCAACCGCGTCCAGCTCACCCCGGCGGGCCGCCCGCACCAGCGCCGCGCACTCGACCAGCTGGTCCCGCGTCAGGGGGAAGAGCCGTCCCTTGGGCGTGGCCGCCAGCGCGTGTCCGGACCGCCCGATGCGTTGCAGCCCCGTGGCGATCGACCGCGGCGAGCCGATCAGGCAGCAGAGCTCGACCGCTCCGACGTCGATGCCCAGCTCGAGAGAGGCGGTGGCGACGACGACCTTCAGGTCGCCCGCCTTCAACAGCCGCTCGGCCCGGTGGCGGCGCTCTTTCGAGAGGCTGCCGTGGTGCGCCGCGACGGTGTCCTTGCCCAGCCGCTCGGCCAGGTGGAGGGTGACCCGCTCGACCAGCCGGCGCGTGTTGACGAACACCAGCGTCGAGCGGTGCGCCCGGGCCAGGTCCGCCACCCGATCGTAGAGCTCGGCCCACTGTTCGTTCGTGGCCACCGCGCCCAGCTCGTCTTCGGGGACCAGGACGCCCAGATCCAGGTCACGCCGCTGCCCGACGTCGACGATGGCCGGCAGCGGCCGGGCAGCCCCGACCAGCAGTCGGGCGGCGACGTCCAGCGGCCGGACGGTGGCCGACAGGCCGACCCGCTGCAGCCGGTTGGGAGCCACCAGCTGCTCGAGCCGCTCGATCGACAGTGCCAGGTGCGCGCCCCGCTTGTCGGGGGCGACGGCGTGGATCTCGTCCAGGACGACCGTGCGGACGTCACCGAGCGCCCGCCGCCCGGACTCGGAGGTCAGCAGGATGAACAGCGACTCGGGGGTCGTGACCAGGACGTGGGGCGGCCGGCGGGTGGTCTCTCGCCGCTCCCGCGCGGTCGTGTCCCCCGTCCGGACGGCCGTCCGCACCTCGGGCGCCGGGTACCCCATCTCGACCGCCATCGCTTTGATCTCGGACAGGGGCTGCTCGAGGTTGCGTCGAACGTCGTTCGACAGCGCCTTCAGCGGCGAGACATAGACGACGCTGGTCCGGTCGGGCAGGGTACCGCCCGCCTCGATCGCCTCACGGACCAGCCGGTCGAGCGCCCAGAGGAACGCGGCCAGGGTCTTGCCCGATCCCGTCGGGGCGGTGACCAGCACGTCCCGTCCGTCCGCGATGAGCGGCCAGGCCTGCGCCTGGGCAGGGGTCGGCCCTCCGAAGCGCCGGCGAACCCATTCGGCCACGACGGGGTGGAACATCCGTTCAGGCAATATACACGCAAGTTAGTTGATTGACGCCCCATTCGAGGTGTTTACCGTGACCCGCGAAACCGGAGGCCAAAAGCAAACCCCGGACCGCCGCAGGTTCCCGGAACGCGGGCAATCGCGGCGCAGAAAAGGAAAAGAGGAACCAATCTCATGGGCAAAATCATCGGCATCGACCTCGGGACCACGAACTCCGTCGTGGCGATCATGGACGGCAAGGACCCGACGGTCATCGCGAACGAAGAGGGCGGACGGCTGACTCCCTCGGTCGTCGCCTGGGACGACAAGGGCGAGGTGCTGGTCGGCCAGATCGCGCGCCGGCAGGCCATCACGAACCCCGAGAACACGGTGTACTCGGTCAAGCGCTTCATGGGCCGTCGCTTCGACGAGGTCGGCGACGAGGTCAAGCGCGTCCCGTACAAGGTCGTGCGCGGGAGCAACGGCGAGGCAACCATCGAGATCCGCGGCAAGAAGGTCTCGCCGCCCGAGGTCTCGGCCCGCATCCTGAGGAAGCTCAAGAAGGCCGCCGAGGATCACCTGGGCGAGAAGGTCACGGAGGCGGTCATCACCGTCCCGGCCTACTTCAACGACGCCCAGCGCCAGGCGACCAAGGACGCCGGCCGCGTCGCCGGCCTGGACGTCAAGCGCATCGTCAACGAGCCGACGGCCGCCGCGCTGGCGTACGGGCTCGACAAGGGCAAGGACCACCTGATCGCCGTCTACGACTTCGGCGGCGGCACGTTCGACATCTCGGTCCTCGAGGTCGGCGAGAAGGTCGTCGAGGTCATCTCGACCAACGGCGACACCCACCTGGGCGGCGACGACATCGACCAGCGGGTCATGGACTGGCTG
>CAZJMY010000269.1:0-3225 GCA_964546845.1 uncultured Myxococcales bacterium
ACGTTCTACGTCGACACCAAGGCGGCCAACGCCCACGCCCACGACCTGCTCTGGACCTTGGTCGCCAGCCCGACGGCCCGGACCGACCTGCAGGCGCAGCTCGACGGGTCGTACGGCCGGCTGAACAGCATCAACCCGGTCGCCGCCGTCGGGGCGACGAACGCGCAGAGCATCGGGGCCGTGAACTTCACCGGCATTCCGACGGGCCCCGTGACCTATGCGTCCACGACCGCCACGCTGGGCACCACTTATCGGCCGACGGCGGTGAAGACCTGGTCCGAGCTGACGACCTTCACGACCTTCATCCCGATCAGCGGCCCGGCGGCGCGGTCGTTCGTCCTCAATCAGTCCGGGCACTTCGAGCGGTCCTGGGGGCGCGACGCGCTGACGGTGGACGTGCTGGGCAGCTACTTCGATTCTTCGACGACGGCCGACGAGCTCGCCGCCCAGCTGCCCGGCGCCGCCCGGGTGGTGGACGGGCAGGCGCTGGTCGGATGGCGGCACGAGTTCTCGCCGGCCGCCTTCGTGGGCGCCAGCGCAGGCGTGCTGGTGCTGGACACGCTGGGCGGCGGCGGCGGCTTCAACGTCGAGCCGGTCGCCACCGGGATCGCCCACTACCAGACGAAGGTGGCGCTGGCGGAGTTGATCGTCTCGCAGTCGCTGCAGCTGAACGTCTATCTCGGTCAGCCGCTGCTGGTCGACGGGGCCATCGGCCGGCTGGTGATCCCGATCGACCGTCTGGAGCGGCTGAATCTGGTCGGCGTGGGCACGGCCCAGCGCCAGTGGTCGTTCGGCCCGCCGCTGACCGCCGCCGTGGACCTGCTGGCCGCCGACGTCGGCCTGGCGTTCAGACCGCTGACGTACCCGTTCCTGGCCGCGCTGGACTACACCGCCCAGGAGCAGATCGGCCACACCGTGAACATGACGCCCTACCCGAGCCTGCACCGGCAAGTCGTGATGTTGACGCTCACCGCGACCTGGGGAACCGACCAGCGCGTCCGTTGACAGGTCGGCGCGGTGCGTGGGACCATGAGCGACCCAAAATGACGTTGCTCGATCGGATCAAGACAAAGGAAGCGCGGGTGGTGGTGGTCGGTGCCGGCTACGTCGGCCTGCCGCTGGCCGTGGAGGTCGCGAAGGCGAAGTTCCAGGTCACGGCGTACGACAAGTCCGTCGAGAAGGTGCAGCTGCTCAACAAGGGCGTCTCGTACATCAAGGACGTGCCCTCGTCGACGCTGGAGCCGCTCGTCAAGGCCGGGACGCTGAACGGGTCGGCGGATCCCGAGGTCCTCGGGGCAGCGGACGTCATCATCATCTGCGTCCCGACGCCGCTCAACAAGACCAAGGATCCCGACAACTCGTTCATCATGGACGCGGCCGAGATGCTGGCGGCGCGCATGAACCGGCCGCAGCTGATCGTCCTCGAGAGCACGACGTTCCCGGGCTTCACGCGCGAGGCGCTGCTCCCCCTGTTCGTGCAGGCCGGGCGCAAGCCGGACGAGGACTTCTTCCTGGCGTTCTCGCCCGAGCGGGTCGATCCCGGCAACCCCAAGTACTTCACGCACAACACGCCCAAGGTGCTGGGCGGCATCTCGCCGAAGAGCCTCGAGGTCGCCCGGGCGATGTACAGCCACTTCATCGAGACCATCGTCCCGGTGGCGTCGACCGACGCGGCCGAGATGGTGAAGCTGCTCGAGAACACCTTCCGCGCCGTCAACATCGGCCTCGTCAACGAGGTCGCGATCATGTGCGGCAAGCTGGGGCTCGACACCTGGGAGGTGATCCAGGCGGCGGCCTCGAAGCCGTTCGGGTTCATGCCGTTCTACCCGGGGCCGGGCCTGGGCGGTCACTGCATCCCGATCGATCCGCTGTACCTGTCGTGGAAGCTGAAGACGCTGAAGTACAACGCCCGCTTCATCTCGCTGGCCGACGAGATCAACTCGTCGATGCCCGAGTTCGTCGAGGTGATGGTGGCCGACGCGTTGAACGCGCGCCGCAAGGCGGTGCGCGGCTCGCGCATCCTGGTCTGCGGCGTCACCTACAAGCGCGACATCGACGACGTGCGCGAATCGCCGGCGCTCGACATCATCGAGCTGCTGCAGCGCCGCGGCGCCGAGGTGAGCTACACCGACCCGTACGCGCCCACGCTGCGCATCGGCGAGCACGAGATGAAGAGCGTGCCCATCGAGACGGCCGGCACGTACGACTGCGTCCTCATCACCACCGACCACCGCAACGTCGACTACGCGGCGCTCTGCGAGCGCGCGCAGCTGGTCGTCGACACCCGCAACGCGACCCGCGCCTTGCGGGAAAAGCACGCCGACAAGATCGTTTCGCTCTGAGCGCGCGACGACGCGGGGCCCTCGACGGGTCCCGCGCCGGCGTCCGTTTCGCTCAGTACCAGTTGAACCCGATCATGGCGCCGAACTCGTTGGCGTCACCGTCTCCGCCGCTGCTGCGCGAGTCGTAGGCGACGTTGCCGTAGCGAAGCTGCAGGTCCAGCGCGAAGTTGTACGCCTGCACGATCTCGATGCCAGCCGCCAGCATGAACGCGAAGCCGCTCTCGTCGTCGACGGTGTCGTTGTAGTAGTCCGCGTAGTCGCTGGAGATCTGGACGCGCCCGAAGCCGATGCCGCCCTTGACCCAGATGATGTCGTTCAGCCAGAACTGCGCGGCCAGCGTGTAGATGCCGTTGTAGATGCCGCCGCTGCCCAGCGTGGCGTCGCCCGAGTAGTAGCGGCCCGCCTCCCAGAAGTCGCCCATGATCGCCAGCCGCGGCGACACCATGCCGCCGATGTGGATCTCGCCCATCCCGACGACGCCGCAGACGGTGCCGCAGTCGGGCATCGTGAGTCCGCCGAGCCCCAGCGAGAAACCCCACACCAACCCGCTGCGGTACACCCCCCGCGGCGGCGGGGGAGGCGGGGGCGGCGGCGGGTAGTAGTACGGGCGCGCGTACTGGGCCTGCGCCGCGGGCGCTGCTGCCAGCGACGCCGCGAGCACGATGCCGACGCCCAGGGCGAAGGTGAGGGTTTTTCGGTGCTGGCTCATCGTGAGTCTCCTTGGTGGCGCGGACGCCGCAGGCGTCCCGTTCGTGCTTCATTAAGTTTCGTTGCGGATTTTGGCAACCTTTTCCGATCCTGGCGGTGTCGGGGGTCACGGCCCCGTCGAACATGCTAAACGCATCTCGATGGCCTGGTACCAGACGCAGATTCGGCTGAAGCC
>CAZJMY010000270.1:0-7222 GCA_964546845.1 uncultured Myxococcales bacterium
GTGGCCTGCTTCCAGGCGGCGTCGACGTCGTTCACGTACAGGTGCAGCGACGACTTCGTCGGCGGGTTCATGACGGCGTCCGCGATCATGATGACGGAGTCGCCGATCTTGATCTCGGCGTGCATGACCTTGCCGTCGGGCGTCGGCATCACGCCACGCTCCTCGCCCCCGAAGGCCTTCTTGTAGAACGCGATGGCCTCGTGCGCGCCGTCGATGTTCAGGAACGGCGTGACCGTGTGGTACCCCTCTGGAACAGCCTTGACCTGTGCCATAGCAACCCTCCCTTTCCGCCGCTTTCATACCGCGCGACGGGGCGGGCCGGCCAGCGAGTGTTAACCTTAGCCTTCATGACGACGTTTCGGCTCGACCGCATGACCGGCGACGTCCGCAAGCTCACCCTGATCATCGGCGCGCTGGCCGGCGCGCTCATCCTGCTGGCCAAGTCCGGGCCGCCCGCAATGCGCCCGCAGATCGAGCTGGCGGCGGCCGGCCTGGCGGCGGTCTGCGCCTTCACCTGGCTGGCCCTGCGGCCGACCCAGTTCCTGGTCGACGAGACCAGTCTGCGCATCGAGTGGCCCATCCGCGTGCGCGTGATCCCGCGGTCGGTCATCGGCGGCGCGCGCGTCGTCAAGGCCGCGGACTTCCGGCGCGCGCACAAGCTGCGCGTGCGCATCGGCGCCGGCGGCCTGTGGGGCACCTTCGGTCTCCTGAGAGGCGCGCGGGAGACGTATTCGACGTGGGTCTCGCGCACCGATCGCTGGGTGCTGGTGCACCTGACCGAGGGCGGCCACTCGCTGCTGCTGACGCCGGCCCACCCCGAACGCTTCGTGGCTGCGCTGGGCGCCCTGCCCTCGAACGTCGTCGACCTGCCGGTCTGAGCGGCGGCGGCGCCGCTCAGCGCCAGTCGTAGTTGAAGCTGATGCTGACGCGTTCGCCCGGGCCGCGCTGGGGCGCGACCTCGTGGCGCAGCCAGCTCTCGAACAGGATCACCTTGCCGGCTTCCACGTCGTACGCCATATGCTGCTTGTTCTCGTCGCGGCAGTCGGTCCGCTTGGGCGGCGCGCCCATGAACTTGTCGAGGCGTGGGTCCTCGAACCGGATGCGCGACGAGCCGGGCGGCGTGCTGACGTAGTAGGTCCCGCTGATGACCGACAGCGGGTGCAGGTGCAGCGAGTGCACCGCGTACCGCGACATCATGTTCACCCAGCAGTCGGTCATGGACAGCTTCCCCTGGCCGAGGTCCATGTCCAGCCGGCGCGCGAACCGCATCACGTGCCGCCGGATCACCTTCTCCAGGTCCATGAACGTCGAGAACGAGCGGTGCAGGTTCGTCATCGACCCGTACGACGTGTAGCCGGCGGGGTAGTTCTGGCGGCACCAGCGGGCGCCCGCCTTGTCGTGCGCGCGGATCTTCCGGCAGTCGTCCAGCAGCGCGCCCACGAACGCGGCGTCGGGGCGCGGCAGCAGCGGGGCGTCGTAGATCAGCGTCGGGAACCAGGCGCGGGTCGGCATCGGCCGGTCAATTTGCCGTCATTCGCAGCGCGTTCGCAATCAGGTCCGGCGGCACCGCCGGCCGCGGGACCCGGCGCCGGCCGCGCGCCGGCGGAAACCAGGTCCGCACGTCCAGCTCCAGCCCGAGGCCGTGCATGTAGTTGTAGAGCGCCTTGCGCAGCCCCTGCCCCAGCCGGTCGTGGTCGGTGCCGACCGGGTCTTCGAAGGGGACTTCGTTGCGCGCGAACGTCGACTCCGGGCGCAGCAACCGGATGCCGTAGCGTTCCGGCTGGGCGCCGATGGGGCTCCAGGCCGTGGCGGCGAAGCGGTGCCAGAACGCCGACTGGATGCACCCCTCCGCGAACAGCTGGCGCACCCGCTCGAGCGCGTCGATCGTCTCCTGCTCGGTCTCCGTCGGGAAGCCGTACATCAGGTAGGCGTGCACCAGGATGCCGGCGTCCGTGAAGGCGCGCGTCACGCGGGCGACCTGCGCGACGGTCACCCCCTTCTGCATCAGCGCCAGCAACCGGTCCGACGCGACCTCCAGCCCGCCCGTCAGCGCGATGCAGCCCGACCGCGCCAGCAGGCGCGCCAGTGCCGGCGTGAAGGTCTTCTCGAACCGGATGTTCCCCCACCAGGAGATGACGACCCGGCGCGCGATCAGCCGCTCCGCGATCGCGCGCAGCATGGCGGGCGGCGCCGCCTCGTCGACGAAGTGGAACCCGGTCTGCCCGGTCTCGGCGACCATCGCCGCGATCCGGTCGACGATCAGGTCGGCCGACGCCGTCTCGTAGCGGCCGATGTACGGCAGCGACACGTCGCAGAACGTGCACTTCTTCCAGTAGCACCCGCGCGCGACGGTCAGCTTGTTCCAGCGTCCGTCCGACCACAGCCGGTGCACGGGGTTCAGCATCTCGAACAGCGACACATACCGGTCCAGGGGAAGCCCCGCGTAGGTCGGCGTGCCGGCCTCGGCGTGCGACACCTCGGCGGCGCCCGGATCCAGCTTCAACACCACGCGGCCGGACTCGCGCACGAAGGTGCGGTGCAGCGGCGCGCCGTCGCCGCGCAGGTGGCGAACCAGGTTCAGCAGCGGGCGCTCGCCGTCGTCGAGCGTCACATAGTCGAAGTAGTCGAACACGCGCGGCTCGCGCAGCTCGCGCAACTCCGTGTTGACGTAGCCGCCGCCCAGCGCCAGGCGCGCGGCGGGCCGCGCCCGCCGTATGGCGCGGGCCAGACGGAACCCACCGTAGACGTTGCCCGGGAACGGCGCGGTGACGCCCACCAGGTCGGGCTCGTGCCGGCGCGCCAGCTCGGCGCCGATCTCGTCGGTCATCTCGTCGACCAGCGTGGGCGGGGCTTCCAGCGCCGCACGCAGCGGCTCGAAGCTGGTGGCGCTGACCGCCAGCTTCTCGCCATACCGGGCCAGCTCGAAGCGCGGGTCGATCCCGTCACGCAGGACGTCCGCCAGATCGTCGACGAAGAGGCTCGCGACGTGCTTGGCGCGGTCGGCGATCCCCAGCGCGCCGAACGCCCACCCCAAGGGCCCTTCGTCGTCGTCTTGCTGCGTGGCCAGCGGCGCGAAGCGGGGCCCCTCGGGCAGGAACGTGCGTCCGGCGATCCGCGCCGCCAGGTTCGGATCGCGCCCCTGCAGGAACGCAATCACCGCGTCGACCGTCTCCAGGTAGCGGTCGGCGTCGTTCATGAACGCCGCGACGGACGGCCCCATCGCGCGCCGAGCCGCCGGCTTCGCCGTCGCGATCGCGTCCCGCACCCGGGCCAGCCCGTCGCGCGAAAACAGACGCAGGAACAGCTCCAGCGCCGGATCCGCCTGGGCCAGCTGCAAGTCCAGGGCGGCGGCGTGCTGGCGCAGAAACCCCGTCAGGTAGGCGGTCGCCGGGTACGGCGTGTTGAGCTGTACCATCGGCGGCGTCACCAGCAGGACGCGCAGGGATCGCGTTGACGGAGCTGGGCTCTGCCCAGCGTAGTCGTCGCGGGAGGTCAAGGAACCCTCCCAGGGTTCCTGGCAGATCGCTTCATGTGGCGACGCGGATGCGCGCCCGCTGCTGCGCCACGCCGGCCTTGCGCAGGCTGGCGGTGATGACCATGCCGTCGCGCGCCGCTGCAGGAATCGGCACGACCACCGGCACGCTGTCCGTGACCGTCCCCGCGTGCTCGCAACGGATGCACCAGACCCCGCGCGGACTGGCCACGCCGCCGCAAGTCGGGCACAGGATCCGGAGCGGCATCTCGACGACCGCCGAGCCGCCCACGGCGGCCTCGGCCGGGCTCAGCGACAGCTCCAGCACGCCGTCCGCCGTCACCCGCGCCACCCCGGCCGCCTGCAGCCGCTCAAGCGGGCCGCTCACCCGCGCCAGGACGTTCGGGATCGGCTTCTGCCAGCTGGCCGTCCAGCCGCTGTTCGACACCGTCCAGGCATTCGCGTCTCCGCGCGCGGCGCCGGGCGCGAACGCCTCCTGCGACTCCCGCTGCAGCAGGTGCGCGTCGTAGGCGGTGCGCGCCGTCGGGTCCGACAGCATGCGGTAGGCCTCGGCGATGCGCGCGAAGGTCTCGGCGCTGCCGGCCCCCGCGCGGTCCGGGTGGTGCTTCAGCGCCAGCAGCCGGTACGCGCGCCGAATCTCCACCCCGCTGGCCGAGCGCGAAACGCCCAGCAGGGCGTAGAGGTCGACGGTGGGTGGCGCGCGCACGGCCGCAAGCTTAGCGCGGGTCGCGGCAATTTAGGGCGGGCGACCAAGCTGGACGACCCGGATCAGCTGCGGTGCGGCCCCGCCCCGCGATGCGCTCGGCCGCGGGCGCGCCAGACGGCACCGCGCCGGAAGTTAAGCCGTCGTCGTGTCTTGTATATTTGTCTCCATGACCCGCGCCCTCGACGCTGCGATCCAGAAACTCGTCGCGCTTCCGGCTGACGAGCAAGACCGCGTCGCGCAGTGGCTCATGGAGGAGCTGCGGGACGAAGAACACTGGGCGCAGCAGTTTGGGGCGTCGCCGGACGCCCTGGCCGAATTGGCCGACGAAGCGGTCGCCGATGCTGCCAGTGGCCGGGCGACCGACCTGGATCCAAAGAAACTCTGAAGTCGCACGCAACGCCGCAGTCGTCCGGGTCCTGGTCCGCCCAACCTCAAGCTGCGCGGACGCGCGCGACACCAATATTCTGCGACGGCGATCCCAACGCAGCGTCTCGACCGGGGTGGCTACGCAGTGAGGTTCAGCGGCGGCCGCCTCCCGCGGCCAGCCGCTTCGACGCCTTAATGGCCCGCTTCGCCGTTCGCGGCGGAGCCCAATGTGGTCGGCGTCGCTCAGTAGCACACTCACGTAGGTACATGTTCATGAGGGTCTGGTACGGAAG
Source organism: uncultured Myxococcales bacterium (assembly GCA_964546845.1). GTDB lineage: Bacteria > Myxococcota_A > Polyangia > Fen-1088 > Fen-1088 > JADGRB01. Next base: position 4,859 of record CAZJMY010000270.1, read on the forward strand.
AGACATCTCCTGAGCAAGGCCCTGGAAGTAGTCGACCGTTTCTGAGTCCAGACGAATTGTCAGCTGCTTTTTCAACCGCTTCGCATACGGATTCCGAACACCCTGCGAGAAGTCGTAGTGCTTTCTCATCTGGATCTCCATTGATCGTACTGCTTTCGTTCGCGGCGGTCAGCCTTGCGCGCCGAGATGATCCTGATTACCTCGTCATCGCGACGGTAGCAGTGACACACCAGGAGCACGCGCATAAGACTGCTTATCCCGAGCATGATGAATCTATCCTCGTCATCTGAATGGTCGGGGTCCGCAATCTGAAGCGCATCCTCGTCGAGGAACACAGTTCGCGCTTCTTCGAAGGAGACGCCGTGCTTCCGGCGATTCGTCGTCGCCTTCCGCTCGTCCCACTCGAACCTGAGCGCCGCCACGATCCGGGAGTGTACCTACATAGTAGTTACACATCAACTCGGCACCCCAGACCAAGCCCGAGAGGAATTGAACCCGCCGCGTCGGCTCGCCTCACACCTTCACGCCCTCGAGTCGCCACGCTTCCGCCAGCTGGTCACGACAGCCGCCATCACTCCGGGCGGCCCGCGCCGAGGATCCGGATTAGCTGCTGGGCGGCGCGTGAGCGGTGCTGTTCGGCGGCGGCGCGCCAGGCGGCGGCGCCGTGCTGGATGTTGCCGAGGTAGTAGCGGAGGCCCAGGCCCAGGCCCAGCAGCGCGGCGTCGGCGACGGCGCCGTCGGCCAGCAGAAAGCCTACACCCACGGCGAACCCGCCGTTCACGAGCAGCGCCAGCGCGCCGTCGCCCGGCCGCCCGGCCGTCGCCTGCCCCAAGCCGGGAAGGAGCGCAGAGAGCACGCCGCCCCAGATGGCACGGTGGCCGGGATCAATCTCCAGCGTGTCGATGAGGCGCGCGACGTCCACCGCCCCCTCTTCGGGTAGACGCCATGGCCGACGAACAGATGAAACCGCGCGTGCGGGTGCCCCCGACGGTCGACCGCAAGAAGGTCGAGGCGCTGGTGCGCGAGGCGCTGGCCCGCGAGCTGGGCGCCGCAGAGGCCGCCTCGCGCGACGTGGAGAGCGCGGGCGGGCTGCTGATCGCGCCCGATCGCGGCGTCAACGTCGGCGAGCCGTACGACCCGCGCGTCATGCCGGGTCTGCTGCGCTCGACGCCGGCGCGGATCGCGGTGGGCCGCACGGGGACCCGCTACAAGACCAACACCATGCTGCGCTTTCGCGCCGACCACGCCGCCGCCAAGGACGCCGTGATGTCGGAGGTCGACCCGGCGGTGCTGGCGGATCTGGGGCTCTTCGAGGTCGCGACGCGCGCCCCGGACAAGCCCACCTTCCTGCAGCGCCCCGACCTGGGCCGGACGCTGTCCGATGAGGCGCGCGCCACGCTGGCCGAGCGCATCGGCCGCGCGCCGACGCTGATCGTCATCTACGGCGACGGCCTGTCGGCGGCGGCCATCAACCAGCACCTGGCCACCTTCCACGGCGCGCTGCTGCCGGCGCTGGCGGCCCGGGGCATCGCGCACGCGCCGGCCTTCTTCGTGCGCCACTCGCGCGTGAAGGTGATGGACGAGATCGCCCGCCTGTGCGGGGCGCAGGCGGCCCTGTTCGTGTGCGGCGAGCGGCCGGGCCTGGGCTTCGCCGACTCGATGTCGGCCTACTACATCTATCAGCCGGCGGCCGGCGCGACCGACGCGGATCGGGAGGTCATCTCCAACATCAACCCGCGGGGACGGCCGCCCGCCGACGCCGCGCGCGACGTGGCGCTGGCGATCGAGCGCATCCTGCGCGAGAAGAAGTCGGGCGTGGTGCTGGCCGGCGCATGACGGGCGGAGTCGGGCGGCCGTGAAGCTGGATCTGCCGCCGCTGAAGCCGCGCGCGCTGGCCGTTCGCGCCATCCCCGACGCCGCAGCCGACCTGTCGCGGGTGCTGGATCTGCCCGCCGACCGCCGCGCGCTGGGCCTCGTGACCGCGACGTCGGACGACGCCCTGTTCACGGCGCTGGACCAGGGGACCAAGGCCTCGCCGGCGGAGGTCGTCTACACGAAGTCGTTCTACGCGGGGGCCGGGCACGCCTCGGGGCCGCTGTCGGGCGAGTGCATCGGCATCTACGCCGCCCGCGATCCGGCGGAGATCGACGCCGCGCTGGCCGCGTGCCTCGATTACCTGGAGAACGAGGCCTGGTTCTACGCCGTCGCGCTGGCCGGGGCGCCCGAGCCCGTGGCCCTGTACCCGCACGTCGTGGCGTCGGTGGGCCGCCACCTGTCGGCGCTGGCCGGGGTGCCCGTCGGCCGCCCGCTGGCGTCCCTCATCGCGCCGCCGCTGGAGTCGATCGTGGGGCGGGTCGCGGCCGG
>CAZJMY010000271.1:0-2409 GCA_964546845.1 uncultured Myxococcales bacterium
GTAAGGGGGGAGCCACGGAAATGACCGCATCGGGCTTCCCGACGCGCGGGCGTGCACATCCATCGGCCAGTGGCGGCTCCCTAGTGCGTTCTTGTAGGGAAAAGAATCTCTCTCCGTATCGCACCGTGCAGAAGGTTCTCAACCAGCATGGGCAACCGTATGCGACCGGTCAAGAGCGATTCCGTGGACGCGGTGCGCGCGCAGAATCCGGCGGCGGACGCGCATCGCGCGGTGGACTTCCGCTTTGGCGAGAGGGAGGATCCCGGCGCCGACGCCGCCATGCTCGCCGGTCACGTTCGCCGCCCGCGCCCGCGCAGCCGCGCGCTCTGGTTGCGGTTGGTGCGCGGGCTCTGGACGCTGCCGACGAACCTGCTGGGCCACGCCGCCGGCCTGCTGGTGAGTGGCCGCCGACCGCAGCGGGTGAGCGGCCCGGCCGCGCGCGGGTGGCTTTATCCCATCCGCGGCGGCATCGGCCTGGACTGGGTCGGCGCCGTCACCCTCGGGCACGCGATCCTGCACCGGCCGGGCCTGCTCGACACCGGCACGCTGGCGGCGCGACTCACGCTCGCGCACGAGCGGGCCCACACGCGCCAGCACGACCGCCTCGGGCCGCTCTATCTGCCGCTGCACGTCCTCGCGCAGACGGTGAGCGCGCTCCTGTCGATCGGCCGCCCGGTGATCTTCACGCGCGTCCACGACCGCAACCCGCTCGAGCAGTCCTGGATCGCCATCTCGGCCAGCGAGACGCGCGCGCCCGTTCGGACGGAGGCGCTGGAGCTCTTGCTCGCCGACTTCGGCGTCTAGGCGGTCGGGCGCGCCACGACGCTCAGGGCTTGAAGCCGGCCGGCGGGTACTCGGGCTGACACTGGGCGTGACAGCCCGAGTCCGACGAGCAGCGCGTCCCCTCCGGGCAGGTCATCGTGGCGCACGGATCGTTGCAGCTCGCCGCCGTCTGGGGCGCCGGCCAGCTCGGCGAATGACAGCCGGCCAGGCCCGCGAAGCCGCCCACCAGAAAAATGCGCCACCCCCATCTGAACATCGCCCTCACGTTTCCCTTGGACGGGCCTCTGCCGGTCCAGGTTGCACGAGGCCTGGACGACCAAGGCCTGATTTACGCGGCGATGCCGATCCACAGCGCAATGGCGCGAGTCACGCGAAGCATCACCTCGCTTTGAGACTGGTCGGCGCCAGCACGACCACGTCGCCGCCCTTCACGGCGTCCAGCCGCCTGTGTCAGTGTTGGCTTCGATCCAGTCGAGAACATCGTTTTCGAGCGGCAGGAAGTTAGACTCGGTCATGATTCACGGCGCGCACGTCGTCATCTACAGCAAGGATCCCGAGGCCGACCGCGCATTCTTGCGCGACGTGCTGAAGTATCCGTAGGTCGACGCCGGTCATGGGTGGCTGATCTTCGCGCTGCCGCCAGCCGAAGTCGCCGTGCACCCGTCCGACGAGAACGAGAAACACGAGCTCTTCCTGATGTGCGACGACGTCCACGCCCTGATCGCCGACCTGAAACGACAAAACGTGGCCTGCTCCCCCGTCGACGAACAGCGCTGGGGCTCGATCACCCGCCTGACCCTGCCGGGCGGCGGTAAGCTCGGCATCTATCAACCCAAGCATCCCTCGCCCCTGAGCCGCCCGTCACCCTAGCGCTCTGTCCCCGTCCTCCGCCCCGTCCTCGTCCTCGTCCTCGTCCTCGTCCTCGTCCGCTCTCGTGTCGCCACCATGCTCGTACCGACGCATGGCGCACGCAGCAGTGATCCCGCATGCCCACGAACCTCGGGCGTTTCGGGTGGCGAGGACGGCGACGAGGACGAGGACGGGGCGGAGGGGGGCGAGCGGCTCCGCCGCTACTGCTTGCCGGGTTCGCGGGTGACGGGGGTTGGGCCGGCGGGGGGGCCGGAGGGGAAGACGTCGCCGGCGGGCGGGGTCTGGGGGACGCCTTCGACCTTTTCGCGCCAGAAGGCGCCGACGCCGCCCTGGATGGCGGTCGAGACCGTCCCGCGCGACATCAGCTCTTCCTTGTCCAGGATGCCGTCGGCGCGGCGGGTGGTCGGCTTGGCGTGGTCCAGGGTGTCCATGCGGATGGCGTCGCAGGGGCAAGCCTCGGCGCACAGGCCGCAGACCACGCAGCGCAGCTCGTCGATCTCGAAGATGCGCGGGCGCTTCTCGATGCGGCCGTCGGGGGCTTCCTCGGGGACGATGGTGATGCAGTGGGCGGGGCACACCGTCGGGCACATCATGCAGGCGACGCAGCGGACCTGGCCGTCCTCGCGCAGCATCAGCCGGTGCAGGCCGCGGTTGCGGGCCGGGTACTGCTTCTTTTCCTCGGGGTACTCGATCGTGACGATGTCGGTCTTCTTCCGCATCCCCGTCACGTTGCCGAAGAAGTTCTTCACGAAGTGG
>CAZJMY010000272.1:0-6221 GCA_964546845.1 uncultured Myxococcales bacterium
GGGACGGCCGGCGGAAACACCGCGCGTGGAACGGGCGGCGCGGCCGGCACCCCGCCGGCCTCGGGTGGGATGGGCGGCGCCGGAGACGCGCCTGTCGTGACGCCGGGGAACGGCAGCGGGTGCGCGCTGGCCGGCGGGAGCCTCGCCGGCGCGGGGCTGACCGCGATCGGGGCGGCGACGATGGCCCTGGCGGCGGCCATCCGCCGGCGCGGGCGGCGACGGTCGGACAGATCCCCTGACCAGGGCGGGGCTCCGTCGACGCGGGAGAGCTGAAGGGAGCGCGTGCGTGGCGTCGCCGTTTCGCAGCTCGCGCCAGGACGCCCGGGTCCTGGCGGCGGGTCTGCTTCACGGGGTGCTCGTCGCGCTGCTGCTGGCGGTCGCCCCGCGCGCGGCGCCCGCAGAACGCGCCCTGTGGATCGCCGCGCTGGCGGTCAGCCTGGTCTGGGCGTCCAACACCGTGGCGCACATTCATCTGCACACGCCGCTCTTCCGCGCGCGCGCGGCGAACCGGGCGCTGTCGCTGTACCTCACCCTGCTGCTGGGCGTCCCGCAGACGTGGTGGAGGCGCCGCCATCTGCGCCACCACGGGCTGCCACTCGGGCATCCGCCCCGCGCCCGCGCGCTCGTCGAGGTCATCCTGCTCGCGGGCCTCTGGGCGTCGCTGGCCGGCGCCGGATCGCGGGCGGGGCTGCAGGTGTATCTCCCGGCCTGGGCGCTGGCGGCGGCGCTGTGCGCGCTGCAGGGGCACTACGAGCACGCGGCGGCCGGCGCGGCGCCCGCCGTCGACCACTACGGGCGAATCTACAACTGGCTCTGGTTCAACGACGGCCACCACGCGCAGCACCATCGGACGCCGTCCGCCCACTGGACCGCTCTGCCGGCGGCGGGCGCCGGCGACGCGCAGGGACGCGCCAGCCCATGGCCGCCGCTGGTGCGCTGGATGGCCGGACTCACCGGCGCCGCCGCCGCTCTGGTCCCGGCGGCGCTGGACCTGCTCGAGCGGCTGCCGCTCGGGTCGCCATGGTGGCGGCGATTCGTGCTGGACCGGCACCGCCACGCGCTGTCCGCGCTGCTGGCCGGCGTCGACCGCGCGGCGCTCCGGCGGGTGTGCATCGTCGGCGGCGCGCTGTTCCCGAGGACGGCCCTGCTGCTGCGCGAGCTGTTGCCCGACGCGGCGCTGATCGTCGTCGACGCCAACCCGCGGCACGTCGGCGCGGCCCGCGCGCTGCTGCGCGACCTGGGCGGCGACGTCTCCTTTGTGACCGCGCGCTTCGACCCGGCCGCGCCGCCGGAGAGCGCCCGGCACGCCGACCTGCTGGTGGTCCCGCTCGCGTACCGCGGCGCGCGCGCGCCGTTCTACGCGGCCCCCCCTGCCCCGCTGGTGCTGATCCACGACTGGATCTGGCGCCGCCGCGGCGCGCGCGGGGCCATCGTGTCGCCCTGGATGCTGAAACGGATCAATCTGGTGGGAGGCGCCCCACCGGCGCCGCGCCACTTTGATACCCTGGCGGAGGAGAGCCCGTGGCAGCCCCCGCCTCTGTCATCCCCGCCGCCGTCGATCGCGCCACCATCGAGCGCTTTCGCGCCGGCGACCGCGAGGCGTTCCTGATCGTCTACGACACGCACGCGCCGGCGCTGCGGCCGCTGGTCGCGCGGTTCTTCCCCGAACCGTTCGAGCGCGAAGAGGCGACGCAGGAGCTGTGGCTGCTGGTCCACCGCATGGCGGGCATGTTCGATCCGGCGCGTGGCGAGCTGCTGCCCTGGCTGCGCGCCGTGGCGGTGAACCGCTGCAAGGAGCTGCTGCGCGCCCGCGGGCGGCGGCCCGACGCGCGCGTCCCCGTCGACGACGAAGCTCTGGTCGCCCCATCCGATCCGGAGACGGCCACGCGCGGACAGCGGCTGCGGGCGGCGGTGGCGCGCTTCAGCGCGTCCCTGTCGGCGGAGGAGGCGGCGGTGTTCCAGCTCTCGCTGATCGAGGAGCAGACCCACGACCACGTCGCCGCCACCGTCGGCATCAGCGCGCGCAGGTGCAAGTACCTGCGCATGAAGCTGCTGGCCCGCGCCGCCGGCGATCCGGAGCTGCGCGCGGCCCTGCGGGAGGTGGTCGAACCATGAGCCTGCTGCTTCACCGGCGGGCCATCGCGCGGGCGGCCGCGGGCGATCTGTCGCTGGCCGCGGAGACGCGACTGCGCGCCCACCTGCGCGAATGCGCCGCCTGCCGCGCGCACTATGACGCCCTTCGCGCGACCGCCGAGGGGCTGGCGGCCTCGGGCGGGCGCATCGGCGAAGAGCGGGCGCGCGCCCGGTTGATGGCCGCGCTCGGCGGCGAGGCGGCGGGCGGGGGGGCGCCCCCGCCGGCACGGGCCGTCTCGCGCGCGCGGCGCTGGTGGCCCGCCGCGCTGCTGGTCCCGGCGGCGGCGGCCCTGGTGCTGCTGGTACGCCCGGCGCCACGCGGGCCCGGCCAGGCGCCGAACGACGTCACCTGGCGCGGCGCCGGCGCGAGCGAAGCCACGGCGGTCCCCGCCACCTTGCTGGTCTACGCCAGCCGGCGCGGAAGCGGCGGCGATCCCGGCCCGGTTCGGCTGGTGGCGGACCTGCCGGCTTCGGGCGAAGGACGGGTCACGCTGTCCGACTACGTTCAGTTCAGCGTCCGCGGCCTGCGCAGCCCCATGTTCACGACCGTCGTCGGGATCGACGACGCCGGAACGGTTCACCTCTACGCGCCGCGGCCCGGCTCGCCGCCCGTCGCGGCCGCGCCCGGCGACCGGCCCGTCGCGCTGGGCCCCAGCGTCGACCTGCAGCGCGGACACCGCGCCGGCCGGCTACGTCTCTACGCGCTGTTCTCGCCGGCGCCCGTCGACGAGGCGCGGCTGCGCGCGGCCGCGGCCCGCGTGGATCCGACCCGCCCGGGCGTGCCGCCGCTGGACCTGCCGCTGCCGCAACTGTCCGGCGTCTTGCTGGTCTCGCCGTGACCTCCCCGCGGCGCGCCCGGGTTCTGGCGGCAGCCACGGCGATCGCCGCGATCGCCGCCGGACCGGCCGCGGCCGCGCCCGACGCACCCGCCGACGTGTTCGCGATCGTCATCGGGTACAACGGCGGGCGCCCCGGCCTGCCCACGCTGCGCTTCGCCGACGACGACGCGGTCCGCTTCTCGCTGTTGCTGCGCGGATTGGACCCGGGCGGCCGGCCGGCGCGGCTGTGGCTGCTGACCGAGCTGGACGCCGAGACGGAGAGCGGGCTGGCCCGGGCCGGCCTCACCGCCCACCCCGACGCGCCCCCCACGCGGGCGGCGCTCTCGGCAGCGCTGGCCGACGTGGCGGGCGCGCTCGCTCGCCGTCCCGCCGGCGCGCCCGATCCGCTGCTGTACGTGATCTACGCGGGGCACGGGCTGCAGGGGCGCATCCTGCTGAAGCCGGACGGCGCGCCGGAGGCCGCCATCACCGGGCACGAGCTGCGCGCCGCGGTCGCCGAGCTGGCGCGCGCGGCCCCGAACCTGCGCACGTTCCTGTTCCTGGACGCCTGCCGCTCGCAGAGCCTGTTCACCGAGCGCGGCGCCGAGAGCGACCTCGGCCCGGACCTGACGGCGCAGGCGTCGGAGCTGGAGCGCCGCGCCGACGAGGTGCGCATCGGCGTGCTGACCGCCGCCGCCTCCGGCAAGCCGGCAGGCGAGGTGGGCGAACTGGGCGCCGGCTACTTCTCCCACGTGCTGGCGTCGGGGCTGGCGGGCGCCGCCGACGCGGACGGCGACGAGGTGGTGTCGTTCGGCGAGCTGGTCGCCTTCGTGGCGTTCAACACCGAGCGGCTCACCGGCCAGCGCCCGTGGTTCGCGCCGCCGGGCGGAGACCTGCGCGTACCGGCCATCGATCTGCGCGGGCGGCGGGCGCGGCTGGACCTCTCCACCGCGCCCGCAGGCCGCTACCTGATCGCGGCGGGGACGGGGCGCCCGATCTTCGCCGAGGCGTACAACAGCGGTCGGACGCCGTTGCGGCTGGCGCTCCCCGCGGGGCGTTACCGGATCCTGCGCGGCGCCGCGACCGGTGCCGCGCAGCAGGCCGACGTCGATCTGCGGCCCGGTGAGCGGCTGGACCTGGGGCGGGCCGCCTGGGCAGAGGGCGCGCCGTCGCCGTCGCGCGCCCGCGGCGGCGACGAGGACGGCGGCTCGCCCACGTTCGAGTCGGCGTTCACGCCCGAGGTGGTGTCGACGCTGGTGGCGGGATTCGACGCCGGGCGCTCGCCGGTCCGGCCGCGGGAGCCGCCGCCCCAGACGCTGGGCGTGGCGTTCGCCGTCGCTGCGGCCCCCCTGGGGCTGCGGGGGGCCGAGCTCGGGCTCGACGTCCGCTATCGATTCCGACGGGGCGCATGGTTCGCGGGCGCGCGCGCGGAGCTGGCCCGCTCGACGCACGACCAGGCCGGCAGCTACACGCTGGATCGCTACGCCGGATGGGTCGAGGCCGGCCCGCGCTGGGTGCCGCGCGCCGGGCTGGAGCTGGCGCTGTTCGCCGCTGCCGGCGGTGGACCGTTGGTGCGGCGCGCGAGCGACGGCCCGACGGCCGGGGATCTCTTTGCACCGGCGATCGCCGCCGGTGCCAGCGCCGAGGCACAGTTGCACGCGGCGTTGCGCGCCTTCGTGGACCTCCGCTACGCGGCGCAGTGGGTGTCCGTCGACGGCGCGCGCCGCGCCTGGTGGGCCGCGGCCGCCGCGGCGGGGGTGGCGGTGGCGTTTTGAAGGCCGCCAGGATGTCCGTCTTTCGACGGACCGGCATATCAACGGGGGTGAGGCGCCGTCATCCGATCGCGCGCGTCGCGCAGCTGGCGCTGGCCGCCGTCGCGCTCGCCAGCCTGGCCGGCTGCGACATGCGCGCCCTGACCAGCGACCAGCTGTTCTCCGGGCGCGACGCGGGCGGCATGACCGACGCACGCCCGAAGGATGGGCGCCTGGACGCGCCGCTGGACGGCGGCGACGACCGCCCCTGGTCGCGCGTCGATGCGCACGCCGACGCCCCCGCCGACCGTCAAACACCGGACGCGGCGCGGACCGACGCAGCGCCGCCCTGCACGACCACCAGCTGCACCGCCGACCAGTTCTGCGACGAGCTCACCGGGCGTTGCACGGCGCGCACCGGCACCGGCATGCTGAGCGGGGTCGTGACCGACCGTTGCAGCGGCAGGCCCCTGTCGGCCAAGGTCGGCATTGCCGGGCGGCACATGTGTTCGTTCGAGGGGAAGGGGTCGTTCTTCTTCACCAACCTGCCGCTGGGGACCTTGCGGCTGGCGGTCGCGCTCGACGGGTACGACCTCGTCTCGATGACGGTCGTGATCGCGCCGGGCGGAACCGTGGCGGACGTGGCCATGACCCGCGCCGCCCCGCTCACCTGCGCCGACCCCGGTCCCGTCGTTCCGGCCTGCACCTGCGTCGAGCCGACCTGCTCGTGAGCGTCATCCGCAGCGCGCCGTTCCTTCGCGCCTATCACCTGTTCCCGCACCGGGCGATCAACGGGATCGCGCGGCGGCTGGCGCGCGCGCGGCGGCCGCGCTGGCTGATCCAGGCGCTCTTGCGTCTCTGGGTCCGCCGCGACCAGATTCGCCTCGAGGATTGCGCCGTGAGCGACCTCGCCCAGTTCGCCTCGCTGGAGGAGCTCTTCCTGCGCCGCCTGCGTCCCGGGGCGCGCCCCATCCACGCGGCCGGCATCACCGCCCCCGTCGACGGCCGCCTGCTCGCCGCCGGCACGCTGCGGGCGGACACCTGCCTGGCGGTCAAGGGGCACGCGCTGTCGTTCGCGCGCATCGTCAACGGCCGCGCCCCGACGGCTCCGCTGCCGCTGGACGCTTACGTGGGCGGCGCGTACGCGGTCCTGTTCCTGAGCCCGCGCGGCTACCACCGCATCCACATGCCCGTGAGCGGCCAGCTGGTCGACGTGCGCTGGCTGGGGGGGCGATTCTTCCCGCAGAACGAGCAGGCCCTGGCCCGGATCCCCGGCGTCTACGAGCGCAACGAGCGCGCCGTCGTGCGTGTGCGCCCCGCGGGCCGCGCGACCGACCTGCTGCTGGTGCTGGTGGGCGCCAGCGTCGTGGGCGGCATCGAGCTGGAGGGCTATCGCCGCGCGGACTGGGCTCGCCCCACCCCGTTCGCGCGCGGGCGGCCGCGCGCGCACGGCGCCGCGATCGCCCACTGCACGTGCGGTTCCACGGTGAGCGTCGTCGCGCCGGCCGGGGCCGCCGGC
>CAZJMY010000273.1:0-7364 GCA_964546845.1 uncultured Myxococcales bacterium
GGACGGCGACGATCACGACGACGGCGCAGGCGGCCAGCGCCGCCCCCATGCCGACCCAGGCGCGGCGCGGCCGGCGCGCCGGCGCCGGCGGAACGGCCGGCAGCCGCGCCCGCAGGCGCCGCTTCAGCGCCAGCGAGGCCGGGTACTGGGGCAGCCCCTCGATGAGCAGCCGGTCCAGCGCGCGCTCCTCCGCGGCGACCTGCCGGCACTCCGCGCAAGTGGTCAGATGCGCGTCCACGCCCGCCTGCTGGGCCGGGTCCAGCGCGCCACGCGTCGCCTCGCGCAGCAGCGGGCGGACGGCGTCGCAGGTCATCGCCGCGTCACTGGCCATGCTCGCGCAGCCTTTCCCGCAGGGCCTCGCGCGCCCGGAACAGACGTGATTTGACGGTCCCCACGGCGCAGCCCAGGCACTCCGCGATCTCGGACTCGGTCCAGCCCTCCAGGTCCAGCAGGACCGCCATCCGCGCATCCTCGGTCAGCGTCCCCAGCGCCACCTCGATCTCCCGGCCCGTGACGGCACGCTCCTGGTCCAGGGGGCGGCTGTCCCCCGGGCCGGGCGACCCCTCCCCGTCCCCCACGGTGTCCAGCCCGCCGTCGGTGCGCGCGCGGTGCTCGTGACGCCGCAGGTCGGTGAAGGTGTTGCGCAAGATCCGATAGAGCCAGGCCTTCAGGTTCGTCCCCGCGCGAAACTGCCCCGCCGCCCCCAGCGCGCGGGCATAGGTCTCCTGGACCAGGTCGTCGGCGCGCGCCCCGTCGCGGGTCAGGTGATGCGCCAGGTTGTGCAGACCGTCCGCATGCAGCAGCGCTTCGCGCATGAGGCGCGCCGCCTCGCCAGCCGTGTCTCGACCCGCCATTCGGCCACTGGTTCCGGGGGCACATCCTACGCTCATCCCTTTCGCGCCCGAGGGTGACAACGGCCGACGCCGGCCAATGGTTCCCTCCCGAAGCGGGTGTAAGGCGCCATCCTGACGTGAGCTGCGCGCCGCGTCACCGGACACGTGCACCGGCGTGACCCTCCAGCTCACCGACGATTTACGGGCAATCCTGATATCGACCGCCCAGCTGCTCGACGCCACCCGCACGCGTTACGCCACCATCGGGGGCGTCGCCGTGCAGCTGCACCTTCGCACGCCGCGCCCCACCGACAACCTCGACGTGGCCGTCGAGTCGTACGCGGACATCCCGCGCTCGCCCCTGCGCGCGGCGGGCTTCGTCTACGGCCGGCGAAATGCCCACAGCGACGCGTGGCTCGCGCCGCGGGTCGCCTCGGGGCACCCGAAGATCAACGTCCGTTTCGTCGCGGGCACGCCGGAGCTGGCGGCCGCGATCTCCGACGCCACGACGGTCGCCGTGAACGGCTACGACCTGAAGGTCGCGACCCCCGAGGACCTCATCGCCCTCGCGCTGGCCGCGGCCGAGGACCCGTATCGCAAGCCCGCCAAGCGCCGGCGCGACGTCTCGGACGCCATCCAGCTGCTCGAGCAGCACCCGGCCGGCGCCCTGCCGGCGCTGCGCGCGCGCCTGGCCCGCCTCGTCCAGCAGCTGCCGTGACGGCCGACTGAGCGCGGCTGCTAGGGGAAGGCGCGGACCACGGCTGCGCTGGCGGCCGGGACGTAGACGGACACGCTGTTGCCCGACACCGCCTGCGCGTACGGCGGGGTCCGGTTCCAGGTGCCGGAGGTGGTCACCGGCGCGCCCGCCAAGGTCACCGCGCTGGCGGCCGCGGACAGCGACCCCGCCGGGGTCCCTTGCAGGTAGATCGCGCTGGCGCTGCTCACCGGCGCGCCGACGTTCACGGTCGCGTTCACGCCGTTCGTGGCGTTCTTGTTGACCAGCACGATGCCGGTGAACCCGCTGGCCTTGATCGCGTACGCCGTGAAGTTGGGGTTGCTGCTGGTGACCGCCGTCGAGACCATCGGTCCGGTGCCCGCCAGCGTGAAGAGCAACATCCCGTAGTAGACCGGCTGCACGCCCGTGACCAGGCCCTGGTTCTCCATGATCGGCTCGTAATAGAACGGTTTGGTCCCGTCCATGCCCGTCTCGCCGCCGTGCAGATTCACGCCGCTGGACCCGTGCTGCGCGTTGACGAACATCAGATCCAGCACCCACAGGCCGGAGATCAGCGCGTCGCTCACCCCCATCTGGCCGTGGCCGTAGAAGCTGTTGCACTCGCCGAAGCGGTAGCCGTCGCGGAGCTTGTATTGCACCGCTGCGCCGTTCATCGTTTCACTGACCGTCGCGATGTCCGACTTGATCGTCTGCAGGGCGGCCGCCGTCGCGCTGGTCGAGTTCGACGCGCCGACGTAGTAGTGCTGCGTCAGCAGGATCAACTTGTTCCCGTACTTGGCGCTCTCGCTCTTCGCGAACGGGACGCTCAGCGACGTGGAGTCGCCGCCGGCCGCGGCGGGGCCAATCAGCAACGCGCCCGGCGTCGCGACGATGGCGTCGGCAAAGGACTCCCACTGCGACTGCAGCGAGCTCCAGCCACCGTACTTGTCGATCTCGTTGCCGATCTCGAACCCGTACACGCTGGCGCCGCACTTGTTCATGATGTACGCCGCCTCGGCCGACGAGGCGGCCACGTTGCCGGCCTTGTAGTTGACGCCGTAGATGACCTTGCTGCCCGTGGCGGTCAGGAAGCCGCAGAGCTGATCGACCTCGCCCGAGTTCACCGTCTTGGCAAAAGGCTGCCCCGACGGCGTCGTCGGCGCGGCCCCGGTCCCCGCCCAGGTCGTCAGGTCGACGTCGTTCGCCCCGATGCGGATGGACGGCGTCCCCAGCAGCTTGTACAGCGCGACCAGCTTGGTGTTCGCCGTGGTCAGCGACGCGTTGGTCATGTGGGTTTTTTCGTAGCTGAACCCGACGAACGCCGGACCGATGTTGCCGACCGTCGTGCTCGGGCTGACGGTCACGGCGGCCGTCACGCCGCTGCCGGACGGGCCGCCGGTGACCGCCGTGCCCCACCCGTCAGTCACGGATCCGCCGGCGCCCGGACCACCGCCGTTCGCGCTCTTGCCTCCGGTGCCCGTCGCTGCCCCGCCTGCGCCGCCCGTGGCGCCGGTCGTTCCACCGCGCCCGTCGCGCCCGCCTGGCGAACCGCCGCCCGCGGCGGCGTCGCCCGCGTCGCCGGCCCCGCCGCTCCCGGTGACCGCCCCGCCCGTCCCCGAACCCGTGTCGCCCGGCATGCCGGCGGCTCCGCTGCTGCCGCCGGTGGCGCGCGACCCACCGGTGCCGTGGGCGCTGCTCCCCCCGGTGCCCGTGCCGTTCACGACGGCACCCGACCCGTACCCGCACCCCGCCAGCATCGAGAGGCCCAGCCAGATCGCACGTCGGCCGCGAACGCAAGAGATCATGGTCTTTGCGCAGGGGCCTCCCGCCGGAAACTGCTGCGGCGAGCATGGCCGCGACGCGAGTTGACCGCTCAGGATCCCAGCGGCGAATGCGACCGGACGCCCGCCGGGATGCCGCCGGTCACGTCTTCAGTGCGGATGCGGCCGTTCGTCCACAGGGTCCGTTCGGTCATGATGCGGTAGACCCGCATCAGCGCCTCGTCGACGGCCGGGCCCTCGAGGATGCCCAGCGCGGCGGCCACCGCCTCCAGCGTGGCCATCCGGCCGGGGCGCGGCGCCGCGCGCAACCGATCGGCGCCGACGCCGCGCGCCGGCAGCGACACGCACGGGAGCCCGCGCGCGATGCGGCCGCGCATCCGGGCCGCCTGGCTCCAGGTCGCGTCGGGCACCACGAGCTGGATCGGCTCCTCGCGGCCCCGCCAGCTCTCGAGCGGGGTCGCGTCGGCGTGCGGAAACAAGAACAGAGAGGTCGCCCCCTCGCGCGCCCGCTCGCGTTCGATGGTCGGGCTGTCTTCGGGCGCGCGCCCGCGGTACACGACGGCGCTGTTCGCCAGGCAGCGCGCAGCGATGACGCCGGTGTTCGTCGGCTTGACGGCCTCCAGCTGGTGAATGACCAGCACGACGCGCGTCCGCGTCACCAGCCGCGGCAGCAGGCCGCAGATGCAGAGGCTGCGGTGCATGCGGCACGCCTCGCAACGCAGATGGGGTTTCCGGCGGCGGCTCACGCGGCTGTTCGGCGTCGATTCAACCTCGAACCGGACCTCGTGTCACGCCGGCCGTGGGCCCCGCGGGTCAGCGCGCGGCCGTGGAGGCCAGCTGCGCGGGCAGCGCGCGCGGGATCCAGCGCTTGTCGAGCCGCCCGCCAAACACGCGAACGGCGGCGCGGCCGGTCGGGACCATCGGCCCACCACGCGCCAGGACCAGCACTGCGACCCGTTCCTCGAAGGGGCTGCGGATGAACCCCAGCGCGCGCGCAGAAGCGATGGACGCCGGCAGCCGCCCCAGGACCTTCGTGCCCGGCGCCCCCTGCATGACGATCTCGGTCCGCCCGGACGGATCGCGCCGCAGCACGACCTCCAGGGGCTCGCCGTCGGCGGCCGTCTTGTCGAACCCGCTGAAGGCGGCGCCGCTCACGGCCTGGTCCGCCAGCAGCTGGCCCACGTCGGCGCGGTGCTGCGCGCAGAACGCGTCGGCGCCGGGCGCGGCCGTCCGGTACGTGCGCGCCACCAGCTCCCGGTCGTCGACCAGGTTGGTCACGTGCAGCGCCCAGAGCGTCGCGCCGCCCGGCCCGGCCGCGCTCTCGAGCCAGGCCAGCTGGCCCGAGGCGGCGAAGCCCAGCACGTGGACGGCCACCCCGTCACCCTGGAAGATCGGGCGGCGCGGCGCCCCCTTGTCGCACAGCGCGAGCGCCGGCGGTCCCCCCGCGGCCGGGATGGCCCCGGCCAGGTGAGCCCCCACCGCTTCCAGCGCGCCCCAGGACCCGTAGCGCCCTTCGGCGACCAGCACGCTGGCGCCGCGCTGGACGGCGACGAACGGGTGCCCGTTCCAGCGCCACGAGCTGGCCAGCAGCGCCCCCACGCGCCGAGCCGCCAGCTCGGATCCGTAACGGAGCTCGTAGAGCTCGACCAGCTTTCGCGGGTCCTTGTCCTCCACCGCCGTCGCGCGGAAGACCGCGGTCAGCCCCGCGCAGGGGCCGGCCCAGAGGCCGTTTTGCCGCCAGCGTCCGGCCTCCTCCTTGCCGAAGGGGATGGACGCGACGCGAAACCGCGAGACGGGCGCCGCCAGCACGGAGCCGCGGACGTGATGGCCGGCCGACGACAGCGTGCGGAGCTTGTCGACGAACGCATCTGACGGCGCCCCGGGGGAGCTGGTCCCCACCACGCAGGCCTCGAAGCACCCGGCGTCGTTGCGGCCGCTGTCCGTGGCGCAGGCGCGCGCGGGCGCCGCGGCGCGCGCGGGCGCGGCACGGCTGAGCAGCACCGCAGCCGCGGCGGCAACCAGGAACCGGGGGACCCCCGGGAAGCCAGCATGGCGCGCCATTCGTGTCGAAGGAACGTGGGCCGGCGCAATGATTCCCCGAAAATGACCGGCCGCCGTGCGCCGCCGCGCCGGGGAGGCACGGTGGCGAGACCTTTGCTACCGTGAGTGAGGCGATGGCTCAGGTCATTCGAGCTGGAGGCGCCCGGGTGGCGCTCGCGAGTCTTCTCCTCATCCTCGTTTCGGCCTGCGGCGCCGCCCCGCAGGAACGGAGTGGACCGGACGCGGGGACGCCCGCGGCGGACGCGGCCGCGCCGCCCCCCGATGCGAGCAGCGGGTGCCCCGCCGCGCCGACGGCTGCGCTGGCCTCACCCGCCACGGTCGCCGACGCCGTGGCGCTGGCAAACGCGTTGCTGGCCCGGCGTTCGCCGCTGTCGCTGGACTGCTTTCTGTCCGCCCTGCAACGCCCCCTGACCGTCCTGGGCGTCATCAGCACGTTCAGCTTGCAGCCGTCGGTGGGCGGGGCGATGAACCCGCGCATCTTCATCTTCTCGGGCAACCTGGTGATGTCGGTCGTGCCCGCCGGCGAGGGGAGCCCGTTCGTCGAGTTGGCCGAGTACACCAGCCCGATCCGGTCCATCAAGGGACAGCTCGCGTTTCCGGTGACCGCGCCCATTCCGCTGGCGGACGCCTACGACAGCATTCGCGACGGCGACGCGGCCACGACCTGCGGCGTCTGCCACCGCTACGAAGAGCCCGCGCCGCAGGTGACCGCCGCCGCCGCGTTCGAGTCCGGCGTGCTCGCGCCGGTGCCGACCGACGTCGTCCCTCTGCAGCGCATGCAGGACGACCTGAGCACCTGCGATCCCCAGAGCGAGCCCGAACGCTGCGCGATCCTGAACGCGCTCTTCTCCCGCGGCCCCGTCCTCACCGGCGCGTTCTCGCCCGACGCGCCGACCATCTTCAACTGACGCCCTACCAGCCCAGGCGGGTGCGCAGCTCGGCGACCAGCTGCGTCGCCATGATCTGGTTCTCGGCCGGGTTGGGGTGGTACTGGCAGGCCGCCTTGTCGGAGCTCTGGGCCGCGATCTTGTCGAAGAACTCGACGTTCTGGTCGCCGGCCGCCATCCGCGCGCTGACCGAGTTGCGGATGTGCCCCTGGATGGCGGTCAGATCGCTGCCGTTCAGCAGCGGCCCGATGATGCACACGATCAGCGCCCCGGGGTTCTTGGCGCGGATGGTCGCCAGCAGGCCCGTGTAGGCCGTCTCGAACGCGGCGCCCGGGTCCCCTTTGCCGTTGCTGATGTCGTTGGTCCCCAGGTTGACGATCACCGCCTGCGCCGGCGTGCGGAAATCCCAGGCGGGCGAGGCGTCGTTGGTGAGGGCGCGCATGTAGACCATCGGCAGCGTGTTGTTCATGTCGCCCCCGTAGTTGCGATAGGCGCCCTGCCCGGAGATGGCGATCGTGCTGACGTCGGCGCCCAGCGCGCGCCCGGCCACGGCCTCGTAGGTGTCCCAGTGGCTCTCCGTCGGAAAGCAGTCGCTGTCCGACAGCGTGCCGAGGGTCCCGTAACCGCAGGTGATCGAGTCGCCCACCACCTCGATGAGGCGCGCGGGCGCGGCCGGCGGCGCGACCAGCGCCCCACCCGCGATCGTGAGGCCCATGAGCTGCGAGTCCCCCTGCGAGCCCTCGGTCTGCCGGTAGAGCTCGACGGTGTGCATGCCGGCGCTGAGCCCGCTGGCGATGCTGGCGGTCTGCTGGCCCGCCGGGATCGACTTCACCGCGCCGGGCGTGCCGTCGACCACCGGCTTGAAGAGGAACGGGCCGCCGCCGCTGTTGCTGATCTCGATCGACAGCCCCGTGCCCGAGAAGCGGGCCACGAACCCGGTGCCCGACCAGGAAAAGCGCGGGTGCTGGACGTCCGTCAAATCGACGCGCCCGACCCAGCGGACGCCGGCCGCGACCACGCCGCTGCCGGACTGCCCCGCGGCGCCCGGGTTGCCGTCCGCGCCCGCCGCGCCGCCCGTGCCCGAACG
>CAZJMY010000274.1:0-3856 GCA_964546845.1 uncultured Myxococcales bacterium
GTGGCGGGCGCCGACGGCAGCGCCGGGGCCGCCGGCACCGGATCGTGATTTCCAGAATGGACAACCGAGCGAATATGTTCGAAAACCACCATCAACTCGCCAGGACTTCCCGGTAGGGGAACCGATGCAGGTCGTTTGCGCCACGTGCCAGCTCAGCTTCGACGCGCCAGAAGGCGCGACCGGGCTCGTTTGCCCGATTTGCCGGGGACCGCTGCGTCCACAGTCGGCGGACGGGGCCGCGCCCGCCGCCAAGACCGCCCACGAGTGGTCGGGCGGCGATCTCGACGACGTGATCGCCATCCTCAGCGCCCCGGCCGTCTCCGCGCGCGTCGAGGTCCTGGCCCCCAAGGGGGATGACGTTCTCGGCGAAGTGCACCTGCTCGCCGGCGGCGTGTCCGAGTCGATCTTCGCGGGCAAGTCGACCGACGACGCGCTCGATCGCCTGCGCGCGCTGAGCCCGACGCGCTTCCGGATCGAACAGCGCCTCCCCAACCCCGTCGACGGCAGCCTGACGAACCCCGGTCCCGAGACCGGAACGCTGGACGGCCGCGCGCTGGCGCACCTGATGCGCTACTGCGAGGACTACGTGATCTCCTGCGCGATCGAGGTGTGGCGCGGGAACGAGACCGCGCGCGTCGAGTACCGCCGCGGCGAGATCAGCGGCGTCACCGTGGGCGGCATCGACGCCCCCGAGCGCCTGGCCGAGGTGATGCAGTGGTCGTCCGGCAACTACCGGTTGATCGTCCCCCCGTTCCAGATGCCCGCCACCGCGCCCAAGCGGACCAAGGCCGACAAGTCGGCGGTCACGCCCGTGCCCGTGCCGGCGGCGTCGGCCCAAGCGGCACGGCAGCAAGCCACCGCGACCAAGACGATCTTCGGGATGCCGGTCGCGGACATCGCGAAGGCCCGCATCGCGCCCGAGGCCGCGAAGCCCGCTGCGGCAACGCCGGCGCCTCAGCCGATGGCGGCGCGTGCCGCAACCCCGGCCGCCGGTCAGAGCCCCGTTGGAGCCCCGCCCCGCAGCAACACGCCGGCGCCGATGGCCGTGCCGCGGGACAACAGCCCCACGCGGACGATCTTCGGCGTCCCCGCGCCCCAGATGCCCGAGGGCTTCGTCTCCGGTCAGGCCGCCAGCGAGCCTGCGGCCCCCGCGGCCGAGGCGCCGAAGCAGGATTCGGCACGCCAGGAGGCGGCGAGAGAGGCCGCCAGGCAAGAGTCGGCCCGCGCCGAGGCCGCAAAGGCGGAAGCGGCCCGCGTGGAAGCGACGAAGACCGAGGCCGCCCGGGCCGAAGCCGCGCGGAACGAAAAGAAGACCGGCGCGCGCAAGGTGGAGGTGCCCGCCCCCGCCATGGCGCCGCCCCCGGCCACCGCGCCCGCGCCAGCTCCGGCGGCCCCGGCTGCCGCCGCGACGACGGAAGCCAGCGAGCCGACCACCCGTCCCGGGTTCGAGCCGCGTCCGGAAAGCCGGAAGCGTCCGGAGCCGGCCGTCACGCAGCGGGTCCCCGCCGCCGGCCAGACGTCGGTCGCCGCGTACGTGGGCGTCGGGTTCGCGTTCGGTCTCGCGCTGCTCGGCATCTACGAGCTGTACGCCATGCTGGCGCACTGAGGCCGCGTGCTCAGCGCGGTCGTCGACGCCTATCGCCGCACCACCAAGCCAAAGGACATCCTCTGGAACAAGCTGGTGGCGCGGCCTCTCGCCGCGCTCGTCATCGTGCCGCTGGCGCGGACGCGCGTGACGCCGAACCAGATCACGCTGGCCACCCTGCCGGTCTTCCTCGTCGGGGCCGCGATCCTGATCGCCTGGCCCACCTGGGGCGCGCTCTGCGCCGGCGTCGCCGTCCTCGAGCTGTCGTACGTGCTGGACTGCGCGGACGGGCAGCTCGCGCGACTCCGCGGGACCTCCTCGCCCGTGGGGGCTCACCTGGACTTCTTGATGGACGAGCTGAAGGCGTTCGTCCTGGTCGGCGCCGTCGCCGTGCGGCTGTGGCGCCCGCAGCACGACCCGCGCTTCCTGCTGGAGGGGGTCGCCGGCGTCGTGGTCCTGGCCAGCGCCATCAGCCTCACGACCTTCGTGCGCCGGCCGGAGTACGGGGCCGCCACGGGCCGCGCCGTCGCGCAGGGCGCCGGTGACTACGGCGAAGGGTTCGCCGCCGCGGCCGCCAAGCCGGCCCGCCGTTCGCCGCTGGCCCTCGTCGAGGCGATCGGGCGATTCGTCGTCCACTATCCGAGCTACATTCTTTTCGTGGCGCTGGCGAACCGGATCGACCTCTTCCTGCACGCGTACGTGGCCATGAACGCCGCCTACGCCGCGCGCTCTCTGCTGGGGATCGGCCGCGCGCTGGGGCGGTCGCGATGAAGGCCATCATCGTCGCCGCCGGCCGCGGGCGCCGCCTGGGACAGGAGACGGAATCCATCCCCAAGTGCATGGTCCGCGTCGCCGGACGCCCCATCCTGCACCGCCAGCTGGAAGCCTTGACCGCCGCCGGCGTCGACGAGGTCGTCATCGTTCGCGGCTATCGCGGCGACCGCATCGCGCCGCCGGCGGGCGGTCCGCCCGTGCGGTTCGTGGACAACCCCGCCTGGGCCGAGAACAACATCCTGACCTCGCTTTTCTATGCGGAGGCCGAGATGCGGGACGGGTTCGTGTTCTCGTACTCCGACATCGTGTTCGCCCCCGACCACGCCCGGCGCGTGGTCCAGTCGGAGGGCCCGGTCGCCCTGATCGTCGACCGCCGCTGGCGCGACGCCTACGAGGGGCGCCTCCAGCACCCCGTGAGCGAGGCCGAGCTGGCGCGCGTCGAGGACCGCGCGGGCGGGCCGGTCGTCTCCCGGGTCGGCAAGCGCCTGGTGCCCGAGCAGGAGGCGGCCGGCGAGTTCAGCGGGCTGGCGCGCTTCACGGCCGAGGGGGCGGCCGCCCTGATCGACGTCTGGCACGCGGCGCTGGCCAAGGGACGCACCGCCCCGTTCGGCGCGGCGGCGACCCTGAACAACGCCTACCTCAGCGACGGGCTGAACGCCGTCGCCGACGGCGGTGTGGCGCTGCGCCCCGTGCTGGTCGACGGGGGCTGGCGCGAGATCGACACCGAAGAGGACCTCGCCCGCGCCGAAGCCTCCGTCTCGGCCTGGACCTGAGGCGGTCCATGCCCGGCCCCGATCCTGCCCACTGGCTCCACCGGCTGACCGCCGCCGAATGGCTAGCGGCGGCCGCCACCGAGCTGGCCCACGCCGAAGCGGCGGCGGAACGGCGGGCGTCCCGGGCGGCCCTGACCCACGCCCGCCGCGCCGCCGGGATGGCCTGGAACGCGGTCCTGGTCGGCCACCCCGACGAGAGGGCCGGCCGCAGCTACATGGAGCACGTCGTCGCGCTGTGCGACGACGCCGCCGCGCCCGAGACGGTGCGGGCGGCCGCGCGCCTCCTGCGTGAAACCTCGACGGTGCCGCCGACCCTCATCAAGCTGGGGGCCCCCGGCGCAGCGCCGGACAGCCGCTTCATCCGCGCCGCGCGCGACATCGTGGAACACGCGACGCGCGTCGTCACGCCCGCCTAGGGCGAAGCCCGTCATTGGCGCCTCAGGGAGGGACCTTGGACTACCCTCCCCCACCCCGCCTTGACCTTGCCGAAGTTAACGCACTATCTTTAGGCCCACTTCGAAGCTGCGCAGTACGCGGTCCCTCGGAATGAATCAATCTCAAGGAGAAAACCAAGCTCATGAAGAAGGCTGATCTGGTCGACGTCGTGGCGCAGCAGAAGAACCTGCAGCGACAGCAGGTCGAGACCACCATTGACGCGCTCATCGATGCCATTGCCGACGGGCTCTCGCGTGGCGAACGGATCGATCTGCGTGGGTTCGGCGCG
>CAZJMY010000275.1:0-5339 GCA_964546845.1 uncultured Myxococcales bacterium
CCCCGGCCGCGCCGCCGGCCGCCGCGCCCGGGCCGACCGCCCCCGCGGCCGCGGCCGAGCCGCCGCCCCACACGAATCTGCCCGACATCGCGCTCTCGAACGCGTCGATCGAGATCCGCGACGAGGAGACCCGGCTGCGGCTGGCCATCCCCTCCCTGTCCGGCGAGATCCACCCCGGGACCCGGCTGGCGCTGCGGATGCGCGGGCTGCACGGCGGCCTCGCGTTCGGCGGGGACGGCGGCGGCCCCCGCTTCGGCGCCGACGAGCTGGACCTGGACACGCCGCTGGCCGGCATGAAGCCCACCGGGATCCCGTCCATCCGCGTCGCGGGCGGCACCGCTTCGCCGCTGCCGACGCTGGCGCTGACCGGCGTCGCCGGCGTGATCGCGCCGGCGCCGGTCGGCGTGCCCGGCGCCAAGGAAGGGCTGATCATCGATCTGCGCGGCAGTTACGGCGGCGCGCGCGAGACGCTGTGGACCGCCAAGGGGGACGCCGACCCGGCGCACGGCACAGGCAAGCTGGCCCTGCGCGCCGAGCAGTTCTCGCTGGCGCGCATCGCCGACGTGCTGCCCGCGTCCGTCCTGCGCCCGTCGAACACGCTCATCGACGCGGCGCTGGATCTCAGCTGGATGGGGGACGCCGTCCGCTTCGGCGGGGACCTAGCGGTCGTCGGCCTGTCGGTGCAGAACGCCGCGCTGGCCGCCGATCCGATCGATGACGTGTCCGTGCGGGTCGGGCTGCACGGCACGGTCTACCCGCTGGCGCGTCGCGTGAACATCGACCGCGCCGAGGCGCGCATCCGCGATCTGACCGGCCGCGTGGCCGGGCACGTGGCGATGCCGACCGGCACGTTCCGCTTCACGAACGGCAAGACGATGGGCGTGCTGCCGGACATCGATCTGACGTTCTCGGTGCCGCGCATCGCCTGTTCCAAGCTGCTGGCCAGCATCCCGGGCGCGCTGGTGCCGCGGCTGCAGGGGTTCGTGCTGACGGGGTTCTTCCAGGCCGACGTCCATGCGCGCATCGACTTCGCGCACCTCGACGACCTCGAGCTGGGCGGCAAGGTCGCGCTCGACGGCTGCAAGGTCGTCAAGGCGCCCGACGAGATCAAGGCGCTGGGCGATCCGGCCAAGCCGACGCTGGTCTTCAACGTCGACGTTCCCAAGTTGCCGGGTGGCCCGGCCGGCGAGACCGACACGATGCCGGTCGTGGTCGGACCCGATAACCCCGACTTCGCGCCCTACGACCAGATCTCCCCGTATCTCGTGGGGTCGATCATGACCACCGAGGACAACGGCTTCTTCAAGCACCACGGGTGGGTCAGCTCGGAGTTCAAGAGCGCGTTGCGCCGCAACCTGCAGGGCGGCGGCTTCCGGTTGGGGGCGTCGTCGATCACGATGCAGATGACGAAGAACGTCCTTCTGACCAAGGACAAGACGCTCTCGCGCAAGTTTCAGGAGCTTTTTCTCGTTTGGTACCTCGAGCAGATCCTGCCGAAAGAGCGGATCCTCGAGCTCTACTTCAACGCCATCGAGTTCGGCCCCCGCATCTACGGCATCGGGGCGGCGACCCGTCACTACTTCGGCAAGCGTCCGGCCGACCTGACGCCGCTGGAGGCCGCCTTCTTCTCGTCGATCCTCCCCAGCCCCAAGCGGCGCTACGTCCAGTATTGCCACGGCTCGCTGACGCCCCAGTGGGACCGCTACGTGCGGCGCATCCTGGCCAAGGTGCACGAGCGCGGCCGGATCAGCGACGACGAGTACGCGGCCTATTCGACGCAGCCGTTCGTCTTCGATCGCAAGGAAGCCAGCTTCACCGAGAAGCAGTGCCTCGACTGGGTCAAGAGCATGGCGCCCAAGCCCGAGCCCGAGACCCCTCCGGACATCGACGAGGCCGACGCGGGCGCCGACGGGGGCGGCTGGGCGCCCAGGCGGCTGCGCAAGCTGTTCTCGAAGGGGCAGCCGCATCACGGCGCCACGCCACCCGCTTCCTCGAAGTCGATCGCCGTCAGGACGCACTGACGCGCGGGCCCCGGCGTTGCTAATCTCGACGCCATGAGCCCGTCAGCACCTCGCACCGCCTTGGTTGTCGGCGCCAGCCGTGGCATCGGCCTGGCCCTTTGCCGCCGCTTGAAGACGCTGGGACGCTCCGTGATCGCGACCGTCCGGCAGAGCGCGCCCGCGCTGGATGCGCTGGGCGTTCAGGTCGAGACCGGCGTCGAGATCACCGACGACGAGAGCGTCGCCGCTCTGGCCCGCCGCCTGGAGGGCGTCGTGCTGGACGAGATGATCTGCAACGCCGGCATCCTGCGCGAAGACGATCTCGACAGCGTCGATCTGGCGGACGTCCGCGAGCAGATCGAGGTCAACGCCGTGGGACCCCTGCGCGCCGTCAAAGCCTTGCGCCGCAACATCCGGCGCGGCGGCAAGCTGGCGCTGATCACCAGCCGCATGGGATCGATCGGCGACAACGGCTCGGGGGGCTACTACGGCTACCGCATGTCGAAGGCGGCGTTGAACGCGGCGGGCGTGTCGCTGGCGCGCGATCTGCGCGGGGCGGGCATCGCCGTCGCGATCCTGCACCCCGGCTTCGTGCGCACCGACATGACCGAGGGGAGCGGAACCGTCGAGCCGGACCAGGCCGCCAAGCAGCTGGTCGATCGGCTCGACGCGCTGACGCTGGAGACGACCGGCACCTTCTGGCACGCGAGCGGGCAAGTCCTGCCCTGGTGAAGCGCGCGTAGGCCGCGGCGCCCCCG
Organism: uncultured Myxococcales bacterium; assembly: GCA_964546845.1. Classification (GTDB taxonomy): domain Bacteria; phylum Myxococcota_A; class Polyangia; order Fen-1088; family Fen-1088; genus JADGRB01. The sequence goes on from CAZJMY010000275.1 coordinate 2,759, forward strand.
CCGCTGTGCGCGGCGGAGGATCAGCCGGCGCGCGCGATCGGGGTGGCCCGTCGATGACGTCGCGGCATCTGCATCACCACGACCGTCGCGTCCTCGGCGAACCGGGCGCTGGGCCCCAATAGCGCGCCGCAGATGCTCTCGGGCGAGAGCTGCGCGCTCTGCAGCCGATTGAGCAGCGCCCGCTGTCCGAGGGGGTCGCTCGCGGTCCCCAGGCGGTCCGTGATCCCGTCGGTCACCAGCACCAGCGCGTCCTCGGGCCGCAGCTCCAGCGTGATCTCCGGGTACGCCTGGCCGGGGAAGATGCCCAGCGCCAGCCCGACGGCCGGCGGCAGGTCCTCGGCGCCGCCGCGGGCGCGTTTCACGAACGGGCCCAGGTGCCCGGCGCTGGCAATCTCGGTGTCACCGGTGACCGGGTTCAGCCGCACGCAGACGGCGGTCACGAAGCGATCGTCGACCTGCTGCTGGACCAGCCAGTCGTTGAGCAGCTCGAGCACCGCGCCCGGCGACTGCCCGCGCGCGATCGCCTGTCGCATCACCCAGCGCAGGCTGGCGACCGGGCCGGCGGCGCTGGGGCCGTTGCCGCTGACGTCGGCCATGATCGCCGAGACGCGGCCATCCTGCTGCTGGATGATCTCGAAGAAGTCGCCGCCCTTGCCGGCGGGCGACCACTGGCGGGCGGCGATGCTCAGCCGGCTCCATGTGGGCAGATGTACCAACCCCTGCGCCCCACGCGCACGACGTGGTTGCGTCCGCGCCCCCGGCGCGAGAGTCAGTCGCCCCTTACCCGACTCATCCATGAGCCATGTCCATAACGGTTGTGCTGTCCAAGAATTTCCTGACGAGATTCGAAGATACTGCGGACTACCTAAAAAGAGAATCGAAAAATTGTAAGTCAGCTGGCATGTTTCGATTTGAATGAGTGCGCACCTATCCGCCTTTGGAGCCACGTGCACACATGTTGCGCAACCGGGCGTAACACGAGCGGAAACCGCCGTCGACTTCCCGCGGCACGGCGGCGGCGCCGCGCCGCGCGAGTGCCGCGTCAGCGCCGCGTGACGGTGCCGGACAGCTCGATCCGGCGTGAAGACGACCCGACCAGCAGGTCGAAGACGCCGGGCTGCACGCGCCAGGATTTTGCGGCAACGTCGTAGAACGCGAACGCGCGGCGATCGAGCGCGACCTCGACCCGCTTCACCTCACCGGGGCGCAGGACGACCTTCGCGAACCCCTTCAGCTCCTTGGCCGGGCGGGGCACGGGCGGGCGCCGCTCGCTCACGTAGACCTGCGCAACCTCCGCGCCGGCGCGCGTGCCGGCGTTGGTGACGTCGAACGCGACGGTGACCGCACCGTCGCCCGTCGCCGTGGCCGGCGAGATCGAGAGGCCCCCGTACTCGAAGCGCGTGTACGAGAGACCGTGCCCGAACGGGAACAGCGGCTTCTTCCGCGCGCGATCGAAGTGGCGGTAGCCCACGAACACGCCCTCGGCGTAGCGGATCCGCTTCTGCGCGTCGGGGTAGTAGCTGTCGGCCGCGGCGCCATCGCCCCACGATCGCTCGAACGTGACCGGCAGCTTGCCCGACGGGCTCACGTCGCCGAACAGGATCTCCGCGAGCGCGGTGCCCCCTTCCTGGCCGGGGTACCAGTTCTGCAGGATGGCCGGGACGCGGTCGACGAAGCCGGTCATGTCGACGGCCCCGCCCGACGTGACGGCGACGATGACGCGCGGGTTGGCGGCGCGCACGGCGGCGATCAGCTCGTCCTGTCCCAGCGGAAGCTGGAACGTCCGGTCGTAGCCCTCGCTCTCGGTCATCGGGTCGAAGCCCGCGGTGACGACCACGGCGTCGGCGCGGCGCGCGATCTCCCGGGCGGCCGGGTCGACCAGCGCGTCGGCGCGGCGCACGCCCAGCCCGACCCGGGCGTGGTGATCGCCGTGCTGGTACTCGAAGCGGATCGCCACCGGTTTGCCGGCGACCAGCGGCAGGCGAGCCGTCGCGATCGGCTGCGGGCTGCGCGCGCGGTCCAGCACCAGCTTGCCGTCGACGTAGAGACGGTACTGGTCCAGCCCATACGTGAACGCGACGAACAGGTACGCGCCCGAGGTGGGGGCCACGTAGGCGCCCGTCCATCGCGCCGAGGACTGCTTGCGCTGGCCGGTCGGCCAGAAGTTGGGTTTGTCCCAGGCGAAGCTCACGTGCGGATCGACGCGCACCAGCGCGGGCGTGCCGCCCAGCGCCGGGTCATCGAAGTATTCGCCCTTCAGTCCTGGCTGGCTGCTCGCCGTGCCGGGCGCTGGCGTCACCCAGTCGGTCGCGTCGAAGATCTCCGCCAGCGTCGGCACGCCGTGGTGGGCGAGCACGGTCGCCGAGCCGCGGAGGTGGTCGGCGAGGCCCTGCGCGAAGCTGACCGCCGCCAGTGGCCGCGCCTGCGCGCTGCCACCGCCCACCGGAACGGCCGGGTAAGCGTCGGGGCCAATCACGGCCAGGGTCTGGAGCTTCGCCTTGTCGAGCGGCAGCAGCCCGCCCTGGTTCTTCAGCAGCACCAGCCCGGCGCGCGCCGCGTCCAGGGCGACCGCCCGCCCGTC
>CAZJMY010000276.1:0-14453 GCA_964546845.1 uncultured Myxococcales bacterium
GGCGACCAAGGTGAACCTGGACGCCGACGGGGAGTCCGAATACGACTTCATGGTCCAGAACGGCTACTCGGTGCTGTACGTCGGGACGGTCAGCCGGCCGGCCACGGATCCGTGCGCGACGGCGGGCGGGACCGCCTACGATTTCTCGAAGCTGCCGGCGACGCTGAAGTTCCGGCTCGGCTTCGCGACGCCCACCAGCTACGTCAACTGCCAGAACGGCAGCGAGTTCCCGGGGGTGCCGGGCATCAACGGCGAGGATTACCCGCGCGGCATCCAGTTCCGGTCCGACCGCTCGATCATCGGCCAGGTCACCGTCCACGCCGATCACCCGTTCTGGGAGAGCTTCGCCGAGGACTCGTCGCTGCGCTTCGATCAGATCGCCGCCCAGTACGTCGGCGTCGCGAACCCGGTCGCCACCGTCGAGGACATGCGCGGAGTCGACTTCACCGCGTTCACCGACAAGACCGGCAAGGCGCTCCCCATGCGCTCCTGCGTCGACTCGACGCTGTACATGCCGCCCTACGCGCCCGGCGATCAGCTCCACTTCGATCCGCTGACGGTCCCGGTGAACAAGACCGGCACCGATCCCAAGAAGGCGCTCAAGGACTACTTCGACTACCTCCGCTACACGCAGTCCACACAGGGCCACCTCAATTCGCAGGGCCTCTGCTTCGTCTCGCGCAACTACGACTCGCCGCCCGGAGGGTCATAAGCGCCGCTCAGCGTGGAGCGCAGACCATGACACCGGACCGGCCGAGTGGAGAAAGGGATCGCGATGAGGATGCGCCGCTGCCGGCCCCCGAGGTGCCGTGCTCGCTCTGCATCTTCGCGACGGAAACGTTCCCGCCCTCACCATCGGCGGTTCGGCGAAGCCTGGGCGCCTCTGGAGCGGACGCGGACATCGGGATCGCCCGGTTCGAGCGGGCGTTCCGGAGGTCCCCGGAGCTCAGGCGCCTTGGGTCCTGCGAGCTGCCGGTCGAGCGCTTGAATCGCGGAGTCCGGGTGCGCCTCGACCCGGGCGTGGCGGACGAGGCGGTGGTCGAAGTCGAAGCCATCGCCCGCCGGCACGGGCTGGCCGTCCTCGACGAGAGGCTGGAGGAGATCAGCTTCTCGTGCCCCCTGGGCGCTGTGGGGCATTTCGAGGAAGCCACGCGCGCTTTCTGCGCGGCGGGTTCGGGATACTTGATGATCGAGGGGGGCGGCGGGGACCGGTACTTCGTGCAGGCGTTCGCCGAGGATGGCGGCGGCGAGATCCGCGCCGAGGCCGTCGGTAACCGGGCGCTCGCACGCAGCTGGAGGCTGCCGCGGTCGAGCGCCGCCGAGCTTCGCCGCCAGGGCTGGCGCCCGCCGCGCGGGGCCGAGCTGAACTTCGCCGCGACGCTGCCCCTGGGACCGCCGGACACGCCGCGCCGCCTGGCGAAACTCTTCCACGACGCGCTCTCGGGCGCGTACGGGCTGGCCGAGACGGCACGGGTGACGATCTGCCTCTCTCTGGGATGACTTCGCGCCGCGGCCCTTCCCGGTAGTTGCAGTCAAAGTGTTGTTGCCATACGCTGGAACCGTGGCGAAGGCGACCAATCCCATCGTCGATGTGGACGCGCTGAGGAAGCAGATCCGGGACGCCGGCCTGCGCGGCACCGGCTCACGGATCGCGGTCCTCCGGCTGCTGCACGAGGCGCGCGCTCCAATGACCCACAATGAGGTCTCGGACAAGCTCGCCGCCTCGGGCTACGACCACGCGACCATCTATCGCAACCTGACCGACCTGAGCCGGGTCGGCCTGCTGGTCCGGACGGACCTCGGCGATCACACCTGGCGGTTCGAGCTGCGGCAAGGCTCCGGTGACCACAAGTCGCAGCACCCGCACTTCATCTGCATCGACTGCGGGGACGTGAATTGCCTCCCTGATAAGGCGGTCAGCGTGCGCGGCGCGCGTGGAGCCCCGCGCGCCCTGCGCCGGCGCGGCGTCGTCATCCAGCTGCAGGGGCGCTGCGACAGCTGTGAGCTCGCGGCCGCCGGCTGATCAGCGCGCGAGCGCCTGACTGTCCGTCATCTGCGCGCGGTGTGGCTCGTCCCCGTCGTCCTTCCAGTCGTCCGGGTGGATTTCGACGGCCACATGAGCGAAGGCGTGCACGGACAGGACTCGCTGCTTGAGGTCCGCCGCCGAGCGCCACGATCGCGCAAGGAGGCGAACGTTGCAGCCGTGCGCGCCGCCGCCGAGCGACCACACGCGCACGTCCTCGATCCGAATGTCGGTGTCTTCCTGGAGGTGAGCGACGAGGCGCGTCCGCAGCGCCGCCCCGTTCGGGGTCATGTCCATCAGCTCCGACGCCGTCCGCCGGGCGAGCCCTAGGGCCCAGATCAGGATCATCGCCGCGCCAAGCAAGCCGGCCGCCGGATCCAGCCCGCGCCAACCTCCCAGCGCCCCCCCGATCAGGGCGCCGATCGCGAGCACGCTGGTCAGCGCGTCGGAGAGCACGTGCAGGTACACGGCGCGCAGGTTGTGGTCGTGGTGTTCGTGGTCGGGCGCGCCGAGCAGGAGCGCCGCGACGACGTTGACGACGAGACCAACGAGCGCGACCGGCAGCGCCTCGCCGAACTGGACAGGGTGCGCCTCGCCCAGTCTGCGGATCGACTCGGCGGCGAGCAGCAGCGCCGCGCCGCCCAGCAGCAGCGCGTTCGTGTAGGCCGCCAGCGCGTTGACCTTCGCCGGCCCGAACGCGAAGCAACCCTCGCGCTCCGCGCGCCTGCCGTAGCGATAGGCCAGCCAGGCCAGCCCGACCGCGCCCACGTGCGTCGCCATGTGCCATCCGTCGGCGATGAGCGCCATCGAGCCGGTGAGCCAACCAAATGCCAGCTCGAGCGCCATCGTCGCGACGGAAAGCAGGACCACCACGCGCGTCCGCCGTTCGCCCGCCTCCGGGTGAGCATGAGCCGCGGTCACGACTGGCCTCCACTCGCACGACGCCGCGGCGCCTCGATCGCGCCGTCGAGCGCGTCCACGAACTTCTCCCAATCGAGGTCCTTCGCGATGACCACCAGATGGGGCGAGACGCGGGCGCGCCGGTGCGGGGTCACGTCGAGCGCGCCGGGCACCCACTGGACCGCGTGCAGTCCCGCCTTCTCCGTGGTGCGCACGAACCCTTTCACGCGCGCGAGCGCCGGCGCGAATCGCCCGAGCAGCGGACCCAGGCGCCGGGTGTTCACCGGCCCCAGAATCTGGCAGGTCACGCTGGAAAACCCGGCCGCGGAGTTGGCGACCTTCTTGGCGGTCTTCTTGGCTACCTTGGACCGCCGAGCCGGCGGCCGGCCGCTGGTCGCCGGCTGCAGAAGCAGGCGCGGATCGACGTCGGCCTTCGAAGAGGTGAGCACACGGGCCGCGGCGTGACGCCGCTTCAGCGAGGTGGTGAGCTTCCGAACCGCCCCCGCGTCCGCGCGGTCGCACTTCGTCACCACGATCGTGTCGGCGGCCGCGAGATCCGCGGGACCATGCTTCCAGATCGCGGCGACGGCGCCGAAGCGAACGGCGTCCACCGCCACGATGACGGACGCCAGCCTGGCGCGCCGGTTCTGGCCGCCCTGCTCGAGCGCGTGCTCGACGGCCGTCGCGACCTGCCCGACGATGGCCAGCCCCGTCGTTTCGACGAGGATGGGACCCCTGGTCGACTCGAGCAGCGACTTCACGGCGTCCGTCAGGCCCTGCGAGAGGTCGCAGCAGACGCATCCGCTCGAGAGCTCGGCGACGGTCATGGCGCCGTCGTGCCCGTGCGCGAGCAGCCGACCATCGACGCTCTCCTCGCCGTACTCGTTCATGATGACCGCGGGCACGGTCCCCTCGGCCCGCAGGTGGGCCAAGATCCGGAGAAGCAGCGTGGTCTTGCCGCTGCCCAGGAATCCTCCGACGACGTAAATCGGTCGCGCGTCGGGCAGGCTGCCCCGACGCGCCAAGCGCGCGTTCACTCTCATCTCGCTCCTCAGTCGCTCGTCCCTTGCCGCGTGCGCAGCGCGCACGCAGCTCAGTGGCCCCGCAGCCCAGCGGCCGCGCGCCGTCCTTCGATGTCTCGGAACGGCTACGCCGGAGGCGAGGTCTTGGGAGCGACAGCCAGGACCGGGATCAGCCGGCCCGCATGGGCGATGTTCGAGAATGAGAGCGCCAGCCCGAGCGGCGCCGCGGCGGGCGCAAGGGCCGGCGGGACCGGAGTGAGCGCCAGCTGCCCGGCGAGGGGCGTGAACGGGCAGCTCTCGTGCTCGTGGTCGGGCGCCGACGGACCGCTCGGCCTGCCGGGTCGGTCGTCACCGGCCCGGTGCCCGGGCGCCTCTTCCAGCGCGTGGTGCTCGGCGCAGTAGCGGTGGCTCGCCGTCGCTTCGTGCCAGATCCGCGCGATCGGCACGCCGAGCGCCAGATACACCAGGACCGTGGCCCACAGGGATCGCGGTCCCAAGCCTCGGCGCCTCATGTTGCCCGGGCAAATGTAAGGGGGGGCATCCGGTCAGGTCAAGTACAGCCCCCCTGGATGTGCAGCCGAGTTGCGAATGCGGTCAAAGGCCCGCGCCGTGCGATACTCGGCCGGTGGCGCGCGCCATCGCCGTCTTCTTGCTGCTCGTCGTGACGCTGGACGTCTCCGGCTTGGGCGCGGCCGCCGGCGACGCGTGTGGCTCCGACGCGTGCCCCCTGGGCAGCTCCGGTGGGCCGTGCTCGCCCTTTTGCAACGCGTGCGCCTGCTGCTCGCTCCCGCGAGCGAACGCGCCGGCCGCTCGCCCTCTTTTTGTGATCCCGGAGGGCGTTCAGGCGAGCTGGCCGGGCGCCGACGTTCCCGCTCCGAGCCCTGATCCGGCGGCGATCCTGCACATCCCGAAGCGCCTCGCGTAGCGCCCGAGACCCGAATCGACGGAAGAGGCCGGTGCGGCCATCCGTCTTGCTACGCACGCGAGGAGAAGATGATGAAGGTGTTCACGACTGCAGCGACGCTACTGGTCTGCGCGCGGCTCATTTCCGGCGCCGCACACGCGAGCGGCGCCGCGCCCGGATCGCAGGAGAGCTATCGATTCGTCCTCGGCGGCGGCCCCGCCGTGGAGATGGAAACGCCCACGACCGGTCACCTCGGCGCCGCGGTCTTCCTGGAGCTCGAGGCGATCGACGAGTGGCTCGAGCTCGAGCTCGGGGCGCAGGTCCTGCGGACCACGCCCGGCCGCGAGGCGTCGCTGGACCTGCTGCTCAAGAAGCCGTTCCGGGTCACGCCGCGTCTGGAGGTGATGACGGGGCTCGGACCGACGGTGATTCAGAGCAGCGGCGCCGGCGAAACGCGTACGGCGTGGGGCGTCGAAGCCGCGGTGGACTTCATGTACTGGCCGGCTGGGCGCGTCGGTTTCTGGGCCGAGCCGGCGTACGAGATCGTGCTTTCCGGGGGCCTGGCCCAGGCGGTGTCGTGTACGGCTGGCCCGATGCTTCGATTCTGATGCCCCGTCGAGGGGTCGGAGGTGTCGCAACGGCGAGGTACACTGAGCGGCGTGTTTCGCCGCCCTGATCTTCTCCACATGAGCGACTCGTTCGTCTGCAGACGCGTTTGCGCGCCGGCATCCCCGGCGAAACGTGGGGCCGGTCAGTGCTTGCGGGCACTCACCGCGTTCCTCGTGCTGGCCGTGATGGGATGCAGCGTCGCCACGACCAGCACGTCCGAGTGCACGATGGCGGGCGGCAAATGCCTCGGGGCCGGTTCGAACTGTCCGAAACGCGGCGGAGAGCAGTGCAATCCGGACCAGGATCCGCCCGGTGCGTTCTGCTGTCTTCCTTGCTCTGGCGGAAGCACCAACGACGCCGGGGCGGCCTGCCGCTGACTCCGCGATCTCGCGTCAGCTCACGGCGACGCTTCTGACGCGAAGGCGGCCTGCCATGTCTCCAGCGACAGGTCGATGGGCGGCTGGGCCGCGGACTGAGCGACGATCTCGTCCATGAAGGAGAGAAACCTCCCGGCGAAATTGACGCGCGCGATTCGCCAGGCGGCGCGCCAGCCGGGACTCCTGGCCGACAGCCGCACTCCGGCGACGACCGTCGCGAACGCGTCGTCGTTCAGCAGGCCTTCCTCACGTTGATAAAACGAGTCCTCGAAGTGGAAGAAGAGGGCCCGGCACAGGTTGATGAACTGGCTCAGCTCGACCGCCGTGATCTCCCGAGGGTTCGCCGACCCGCGAAGCCACGCGCCGGCCACCCCCGCGTCCGCGAGCGCCAGCTGCAGCTCGACGATCCGCGACGCGCGGCTGTGCCGGATGGCGATCTGCTGGTTGCGCTTCGTCTGCCGTACCTGCAGCGACAGATAGATCAGCGAGACGAGCACGGCGATGCCGCTGACGAAGCTGCCCACGGCGGCGAGGTCGGACAGTGACATTCGCCGACAGTAGCACCACCCGTTTCCCGAACGGCGCCTGCGAAGGTTCTAGTGCCGCGCCGACTCGACGGCCCCGTGCACCTTCTTCACTTCGGCCTGTTCGGCGGGCGTCAATTTGTGGTCCTCGAGCTCGACCTCCACCTTCTTCATCTTGCCCGTGAAACGGAAGGGGGCCTTGTACTCGGTGCTGACCGGCGAGCCGGTGTCGCAGCCGATGTCGAACGTCTCGTCGGCCGAGAACAGCGCCACCTCGGTCTTCTCCACGCGGCCGGTGCCGACCGGTTTGCCGTTCACCAGCAACGTGACGGTCCCGCCCTTGCCGATTCCGCCGCCGTCGTAGTCGAACTGCATCCGCACGGTGCACGGCCCGACGGGAAGCGGCGACGAGCCCCTCACCTGGTAACGCTCCGCCGTGAAGTAGTTGTACTCGTAGACCGGCTTGCGGTCCTTCACGAACAGCGTGAACCCGCCCACGATGCCCCCCTCGGCCACCAGGACGCCGTCGCCGCCGTCAGCGGGCATCTCGATGTGTGCGGTGATCGCGTGCGAGCGGTTCTTGGTGTCGGGGGCGCAGTTCTCGGCGACGCGGCTGGTGCCCGCGTAGTAGGTAAAGTCGCTCCGCCCCTCGATCAGGCTCGGGCGCAGGCGCGGGTCCAGTCGCTCGGCGCCCCGGTCGTCCAGGGGCAGCACGTTGTACTTGCCGGCCTCCGCCATGAACAGATCCTGCAGCTGCTTCAGTTTCAGCGGCTCCTTCGCCGCCAGGTCGGCGTACTCGCTGAAGTCTTCGTCGACGTTGTAGAGCTCCCACGTGTCGTCGTTGAAGTCCACGGTCCCGGCCCGCCAGGGCAGCCGGCCGTGGAAGCAGGCCGCCACCCACCCGTCGTGGTAGATGGCGCGGTTGCCGAACATCTCGAAGTACTGGGTCCGGTGCGTTCCTTTCGCCGACTCGTCGTCGAACGTGTAGAGCATGCTGACGCCTTCGATCGGTTTCTGCGCGACGCCGTTCACGGAAACGGGCTCCGGCACGCCCGCCGCCTCCAGGATGGTCGGCACGATGTCGATCACGTGGTGGAACTGCGTACGCAGTCCGCCCGCGTCCGTGATGCGCGCCGGCCACGAGATGACCAGCGGGTTGCGCGTGCCGCCGAAGTGCGAGGCGATCTGCTTGCCCCACTGGAACGGCGTGTTCATCGCCCACGCCCAGCCGACCGGGTAGTGGTTGTAGGCAGAGGGGCTGCCGATCTCGTCCAGCTTCGACAGCAGGGTCTTGGGGTCCTCCGACAGCCCGGTCAGCGTCACCATCTCGTTGAACGCGCCGTGCGGGCCGCCTTCCATCGAGGCGCCGTTGTCGCCGATCATCCAGATCACCAGCGTGTTGTCGACCTGGCCGATCTCCTCCAGCGTGTCGAGCAGCCGTCCGACCTCGTGGTCGGTCTGCGCCGTGAAGCCCGCGAAGGCCTCCATCAGCCGCGCCGCCACCGTCTTCTGGTCGGGCGTCAGCGAATCGTAGGCCGGGATCTCCTCGGGCCGCGGCGTCAGCTGGGTGTCCTTGGGGATGACGCCCAGCTCGAGCTGCCGGGCGAAGCACTCCTCCCGGTACTTGTCCCAGCCCTGGTCGAACTGACCCTTGAACTTGTCGATCCACTCTTTGGGGGCGTGGTGCGGCGCGTGCGTGGCGCCGGGCGCGTAGTAGACGAAGAACGGGCGGTCGGGCGTGACCGACTTCTGTCGGTGGATGTATTCGATGGCGCGGTCGGTGAGCGCCTCGTTCAAGGTGTAGTTCCCCTCCCGTCCCGGCGGGACCTCCATCTCGACCGGTCGCGTATCCTCGTACAGCGCGGGCTGCCACTGGTTGGACTCGCCGCCGATGAAACCAAAGAAGTGGTCGAATCCCTGGCTGGTCGGCCAGCGGTCGAACGGCCCCGAGACGCTGGTCTCCCAGGCGGCGACGTTGTGGTCCTTTCCAAAGAAGGCGGTGCTGTACCCGTTCTGCCGCAGCATCTCGGCGCCCAGCGCGCAGCTCTTGGGGATCTGGCCCGTGTAGCCCGGGAAGCTGTCACCCAGTTCCGTGATGACCCCGGTTCCACACGTGTGGTGGTTGCGCCCCGTCAGCAGCGCCGCGCGCGTCGGCGAGCAGAGGGCCGTGGTGTGATAGCGGGTGTAGCGCAGGCCGGCCTTCGCAAGCCGATCGAGGTTGGGCGTCGGGATCTGCCCGCCGAATGTGCCCCATTGGCCAAATCCGCAGTCGTCGATCACCACCAGCAGCACGTTGGGGGCGCCGTCCGGCGCCTTGGAGATCGGGAACGTCCCCATCTGCGAGTCTTTGTAGGTCGTGCCGATGACGCCGTCGAACTTGGGATCTGGCGGCGGGAGCACCACGTGTCCGCGCGGCGATGCCGCCGCCGGTGACTTGTCGACGACCGGCTTTCCGTTGCCGCCATTGCCGCTCGCCTTGGTTCCCTTGCCGTGCTGCCTGCCGTCGTTCTTGCCCATGCGAGCGAACCTGCGCATGGTCGGGGCGAGAGCGGCCGCGCCGCCTGGATTTCGGGAGGGGCCTTACGGTCCGAGCCCCGTCATGAACCCATCAACCGACGCAAGCGGTGCAGCAGCTCCACTGACGCTTCGATCTCGCGCTTCCGGATCGAGACGCTCTCGACGTTGACGCCCAGCGGAACGCCCTTGTCGCGGGCATAGTCCCAGGCGTCGGCGAAGATTCGCTCACAAAGGTCGACGGACGACGCCAGGGGATCGGGCGCGTGGCGCAGGTCGTTTTCCAGCCAGCGCGGAAACGCGATGCCCAGCCACTTCATGAACGCCAGGGTCTTCTCCGAGCCGCACGGCGAAAGCGTCAGCACGATCGGCACGGGAGCCACGCCTCGCCGTCCCGCTTCGAGGGCGTAGTCGGACAGCAGCGATTTCGTCGAGGTCACGTCGTAGACGGCCTGGCTCACGAAGAAGCGGCAGCCCGCCTCCGTCTTGGCCAGGATGCGGGCGTGCTCGTCGCCGGTCTGCGCGTGCCGCTCGGCGATGGTGATGCCTCCCAGCAACAAACCGGGCGCGCGCTCCCGCGCCAGCGCGTACGCCTCCGTCAGGCGAAGGCGTGTCGGGGCGCGGCGGCTGGGCGCGCCGACCAGCACCGAGACGGCGGACTCCGCAGGCCGCGGCTGCTCCAGCCACGCGGCGAGCTCGCTCGCGCTGTCGCGGCTGACGCAGCGATAGACGATCTTCGGCAGCGACAGACCACCCAGGTGGCCATGCGCGTAGGCGTGCGGATCCAGCGTCGGCAGGAACGGAAACGGCCGCGGCGCCGCCGTCCGCTCCGCCTCGTCCTGCAGGTCGTACACGATGAGCCCATCTACGGGCAACGCGCCCAGCCGCGCCTGCTGCTGGGCCACGATGGCTGGAAGCTCGCCGGCGGGCGTGGCCAGCTTCGGCGGCGCCAGCCCGTAAAGGCAGATGCCCGCCTGGCGTTCGACGATCTTCTTTCTCAGCGACACGCTGTCACCATAGCCGAAGAGCTCGGCCGGGAGCTGCCCGGGTGACGCTTAGTCGTCTGGCGTATCGCGCGGCGACACGGGGTTCGGGCGCTTCCTTGGCCGTGACCGTATGCTCACCTGGGCGGCCCGCCGACACCATGACTGCGTCCCCTCCCACGCTCCTCCTGACCGGCGCGACCGGGTTCGTCGGCAACGCGGTGCGCCCCGCGCTCGACGCGAAAGGATGGCGCGTCCGCTGCTTGACGCGAGACGTGGCCCGGGCGCGGCGGCGGCTGCCCGCCGTCGACTGGGTGGAAGGGGACGTGGGGGACGCCGCGTCGTGCGCGCGCGCTCTCGCCGGCTGCCGGGCCGCCTTCTACCTGGTCCACGGCATGGGCGAGGGCGCCCCCGACTACCACCGGCGCGAGGTCGCGGCGGCCACGACCTTCAGCCGCGCGGCCCAGGCGGCCGGGGTCCAGCGGATCGTCTATCTGGGCGGCATCGCCCCGGCGGGGTCGGGCTCGGAGCATCTGCGGAGCAGGCTCGACGTCGGCGAGGCGCTGCGGTCCGGCCCCGTCCCGGCCGTCGAGCTGCGCGCCAGCATGATCGTGGGGCACGGCAGCCTCAGCTGGCTCATCGTGCGCGATCTGGCCGCGCGCCTGCCGTTCATGATCCTGCCGCAGTGGCTGAAGTCGCGCACGCAGCCCGTCGCAATCGCCGACGTCGTGATCGCGCTGGTGCGGGCGCTGGACGTCCAACTGCCGGGCAGCGCTTCCTTCGACATTCCCGGGCCGTTCACGCTGTCCGGGAAATCCATCCTCGAGGAGACGGCCCGCGTGCTGGGGCTGCCGCACCCGCGGATGATCGAGGTGCCTCTGCTTTCCCCGCGGCTGTCGTCGCTGTGGGTTCGGTTCGTCACGCGCGCGCAGTGGTCGGTGGCACGCGAGGTGGTGGTCGGCCTGGCGGAGGATCTACTCGCCCGCGATGATCGGTTCTGGGGACTCATCGACCATCCCAACCGCCTGACGTTCGCCCAGGCAGCCAGCCTGGCGGTCGACGCCGAGCGGAGGCAGGGGCCGGTTGGCGGGACCTGGGGCGCCATCGAGCATCTCCGGGGCCTCCGGGAGCGGCCGATTTGAACGACGGCGCCGCCGCGAGCACCGGGCGCCCCTCGACGACGACGTTCGCCATCGCCTGCGCGGTCGTGTGGCTGGTGGCGTCCGCGAGCGCACGCGCCGTCGGGATCTGGCTGGCCCTCGGTGGTGCGGCGGTGGTTCTGGGCGCCGCCATCCTCGTGCGCGAGCCCCGCGCGGCGCTCAGGCTGCTTCGGCCAAGCGCGCGGTTGGTCGCCGTCGGCGCGGTCGTCGGGTGGGCCATGGCCGCCGCCACCTACCTCCTGTATCCCGTGCTGGCGCGCGCGCTGCCGTTCCTCCGGGCCGACATGGCCAGGTTGTACGCGTCGTTCCGCGCGCCGCCCATGGCCATCGCGGCCCTGGCGCTGTTGCCCGTGATCGCCGGTGAAGAGCTGGTCTGGCGCGGCGTCGTGCAGACGGAGCTGGTGCGCCGCCTCGGACCGTGGCGAGGCATCCTCCTCGCGTCGATCGCCTATGCGCTCGCCCACGCGCCCCTGGGATCGCCCGTCCTGGTCGTGGCGGCGCTGGCGTGCGGGGTGGTCTGGGGGGCGCTGCGCGCCGCCACCGCGAGCCTGGTCCCCAGTCTGCTGGCCCACCTGGCGTGGGACATGCTGGTGTTGCTCTGGGTGCCGCTCGACGCGAGGTGAGCTCGGCGACGGTCCTCAGCCCAGGTCCGCCGTGAAGCCGGCGTCGATCCAGGCCTCCAGGCCGCCCGCCAGCGGCCGGACCGACCGGACGCCGCGGTCCATCAGCAGGCGCGCGATGCGGGCGGCGGACGCCTCGCTGGGACAGTTGCAATACAGGATGACCTCACGCTCGGCGGGAAGCTCCGTCACGACGGCGTCCAGCTGCGACAGATCGAAGGCGACGGCCCCGGGGATCCGTTGCGGATCGCGCTCGCGGGCGCTGGCCGTGCGAACGTCGAAGATGACGGGGCTCGCGCCCGCGTCGATGAGCCGCTTGAGCTCCTCGACGGAGATGCGGGCCAGCCGCAGGCTGCGGTAGAAGCGCCGCCGCTGAACCCATTTGCCGGCCACGAACAGCGCCAGCAAGCTCACGGCGACCACGGGCGCCCACCCGCCGAGGCCGGCCAGCGCCGCGAGCACCCGATCGACCTGGCGGTAGAAGATCAGCCCGGTGCCGATCCCGACCGACGACCAGAGCACCGCCGCCAGGAGGTCGTACAAGGCGAAGCTTCCCCACCTGACCCGCATGGCTCCGGCCAGAGGCGGCGCCACCATGGAGAAGCCCGGGATGAACTTGGCCAGCGCCAGCGACTTCAGGCCCCAGCGGGCGAAGGTCTGCTCCGTGGCCCGCACGCACGAGTCGGGCGACAGCGCGAGGCGGCAAACGACGCGGAGCACGCGGTTGCCGTAGCGACGCCCCGTCCAGTACCAGAGCGAGTCGGCCAGCAGCACAGCCAGCCAGGTCACCCCCAGCAGGCTCGGCAGCGGCAGAAGGCCGCGCGCCGCCAGGCTGCCGGCGACCACCAGCGTCGGCTCGGCTGGCACGGGAACCCCCAGCTGCTGGATGAGCACGTTGCTGAACACCAGCACAAGCCCCTGCTCGGCGATGACGGAGACCAGGTTCACGATGCCCCAGTATGACCGGCCGAACCCGGGGCTCGTCAGTTTTGTAATTTTGCCTATCCGTTGATACGAATAATGGGATATATATAAGCCTCGTATTCGACGAGAAGGAGATAGAGATGCCCGAGATCAGCACGTTCAAGAGAGCCCCCGTCGTGAAGGGCAAGCCCGACTACGTGGTCCGCGACCTGTCGCTCGCGGCCTTCGGGCGCAAGGAGATCGACCTGGCGGAGACCGAGATGCCCGGTCTGGTCGCCACGCGCGAAGAGTTCGCGAAGTCCAAGCCGCTGGCGGGCGCGCGCATCGCCGGCTCGCTGCACATGACCATCCAGACGGCCGTCCTCATCGAGACCCTCGAGGCGCTGGGCGCCGAGATCCGCTGGTGCTCGTGCAACATCTTCAGCACCCAGGACCACGCCGCCTCCGCCATCGCCGATCGGGGCGTGCCGGTGTTCGCGGTCAAGGGTGAGAGCCTGGAAGAGTACTGGGACTACTCGTGGCGCGTGCTGCAGTGGTCCGACGGCGGGACGCCGAACCTGATCCTGGACGACGGTGGCGACCTCACTCTGCTGGTCCACCTGGGCGTCAAGGCCGAGAAGGACGCCTCCTTCCTGGACCAGGATCCCGGGCACGAAGAGGGGCGGGTGCTCTACGCGCTGGTCAAGCGCGCGATCAAAGAGCGGCCCGGCTTCTTCGCGCAGGCCGCCAAGAACATCAAGGGCGTCTCCGAGGAGACGACCACCGGCGTTCACCGCCTGTACCAGATGGCCCAGAAGAAGGAGCTGCTGTTCCCGGCCATCAACGTGAACGACTCGGTGACCAAGTCGAAGTTCGACAACCTCTACGGCTGCCGCCACTCGCTGCCGGACGGCATCATGCGCGCGACGGACGTCATGCTGTCGGGCAAGGTCGTCGTCATCGCCGGTTACGGCGACGTCGGCAAGGGGTGTGCCCAGGCCATGAAGGGGCAGGGCGCGCGCGTGCTGATCACGGAGATCGATCCGCTCTGCGCGCTGCAGGCGGCGATGGAGGGCTACGAGGTCACGACGATGACCAAGGCGGCGCCGCGCGGCGACATCTTCGTGACCACGACCGGCAACGAGTTCGTGATCACCGAGGCGCACATGGACGCGATGAAGCACCGCGCGATCGTGTGCAACATCGGCCACTTCGACTCCGAGATCGAGATCTCGAAGATCAAGAAGCACAAGTGGGTCGAGGTGAAGCCGCAGGTGCACGAGGTCATCTGGCCCGACGGCAAGTCGATCATCGTGCTGGCCGAGGGACGTCTCGTGAACCTGGGCTGCGCGACCGGGCACCCGAGCTTCGTGATGAGCAACTCGTTCACGAACCAGACCATCGCGCAGATCGACCTGTGGCTGGCGTCGCAGCGCAAGCCCACGCTTTCGGGCGTGGCCGGCTACGAGCCGGGGCGTGTCTACACGCTGCCGAAGAAGCTGGACGAGAAGGTGGCGCGCCTGCACCTGGCCAAGCTGGGGGTCGAGCTGGAAGAGCTCACCGACCGCCAGGCCGCCTACCTGGGCATCCCGAAAGAGGGCCCCTACAAGCCCGACCACTACCGCTACTAGATCGATCCCGATCGTCGGCGCCGCCCGTTCGCGAGGCGGCGCCGATGCGGGAACTTCCGAGCGAGATTCGGATCCGATAAGCTCGTCGCATCGTGCCTTCCGTGTTCGCTGGGTTGGGGGGAATTCGCGGGCTGGCTTGTTTCGTCGCGCTGGCCGCCGTTTCGGGATGCGGGGGACATGGGTCGGGAGGGGCCATCGACGGCGGAGCCGGAGGGTCGATCGACGGCGGAGCCGGAGGTTCGATCGACGGCGGAGCCGGCACGGGCAGCGGTCGCGGTGGGAC
>CAZJMY010000277.1:0-2905 GCA_964546845.1 uncultured Myxococcales bacterium
GGTCGCCCCCGTCCCCCCCAGAGAACCCTTGCCCTGACATCCCGTGGCGACGAACAAGCCGCTCAGGACGATGGCATCAAGGATTCCAGGACGGGTCCTCATCGGGCCTCCTTCCTGCTCGCCTCTGAGCAGGTCACATCATGAAGACCCGCCAGCGCCGGAAACCAGGTCAGAAAACCCGCTACGTGGTCGGATCGACGACCCGCCCGGCGAACAAGATCGCTCCGCTGGACGGGTGGACGATGAAGAACAGAAACGGACGGTCGACCACCAGCTGTTCCTGGATCGAGAGCCTCCCCACGCCGATCCCGGTCGCGGCGGCGGCGGTGGTCCCCTGTTCGTCGACCGCGATGTCCGCCTGGTGCACCACCGTTTGAACGATCAGGTCCATCGCGCCGTCGATGCCGGAGAAGTCGGCCGCGCCCGTGAAGGCCGCCGGCATTCCCAGCGCCGCCAGCGTCTGGTTCAGCGTCTTCTGGTAGCGGAACTTGAACTTGGGCATGGTGACCGCGCCGGAGCTGTTCGTCGCGTTCAGGATGGCGGCCAGCTGCTCGGTCGTCAGCGCCTGCTCGAAGGCGTCGAAGGTGCCGGCGTCGGGCACGACCAGGACCATGTCGGTGGTGCCGCCCGCGTAGGCCAGCGTCGCGGCGCTCCACCCCGTCCCTTTCGCGATCTGCGCGTTGCCGTCGCCGACCATCATGGGGACCGTCACGTCCCCGGCCGGCGCGTGAAACGTGCCGTCGGCGCTATGCGCGGGGAACGGCGTCTGCCAGTCGCCGTGGAAAAACACGGCGTCGGCCAGGACCAGGACCGTGCTCGCGTCGATCGACCGGGGCGGGAACAGGTCCGGGATCTCGCCGCGCGTCGCGTCCGAAACCCACTGGTTGATGTCGGCGCGCGCGTGCTCCGCGTCGTTCTGGAAGTCGACGTTGTTCACGCCCGCGCCGTAATTGACGGCCAGCGCGTCCAGGAACGGCCCCTGCACGGCGAACCCGCGCTGCGTCCAGAGGCTGTTGGCGATCGAAAGCTGGAACGCGCCGCTGCCGCCGGCCGGCGGGGACGCGGTCAGCGCCAGGTCCATTGCGTCGAAGGCGGCGTTGAGGCGAGGGACCGGCAACGAGAAGTGCACCGCATCGGCCATCTCCGCCGCCGTGCCGTTGGCGGCTCCGTTGTAGAGCATGGCCAGCGCCAGCGAGAGGCTGGTCGGCGAATAGACCAGGTTGCCCGGCTCGGCGCGGAGGGCCTGGAACAGATCGACGGCGAACGCCTGGTCGTCGGCCGCGAGCTGGGCAGCGTCCGCCTCGGGCACCGACGGCGCCGTGTCGCGCGCCAGCGCCGATTTCTGGACGGCGACGTTGCCGGCCGGGGCGGGGTCCTTGCCACAGGAGGGGGCCAGGAGACTCACGCTCAGACAAGCCAGGGGAAGCACAGCCGGGGGCAGTCGACGACGCATCATGCGTGTCGCTTTCAGCAAGACCTGCGCCAGCGTCGTGGCTCGCGAACGCCGCGTGTTCGCGTCCCGCGCGTCTCGAATTTTCGAGACCGCGGGCCCGCCGATCATGGGTTTGCGGGCACCGCGTCGGCCTGGCGCTCGGGGCGGGCCGCCGCGAACGCCGGCAGCGCGGCCGCCGCGGCTTCGACGCGCAGCAACGTCGGGTACGGCGCGAGGTCCACGCCCAACCGGCGCGCCCCGTAGAGCTGCGGGGTCAGGTAGACGTCGGCGATGGTCGGCGCGTCCCCGACCAGGAACTTGCCCGCGGTCTCACGCGCCAGCTCCTCGACGGCGGCCAGCCCGCGCGCGTTGAACTCGCGCGCCACCGCCGAGGGATCGGCGACGCCCGCCCCGCGCAGCCAAGCGAACAGCGACATGTTCTGGAACGGCTGGATGCCCGAATTGACCATCTCGGCCAGCTGCCGCGCGCGCGCCCGCGCCACCAGCGCGTCCGGCGGCGGCAGCAGCGGCGGCGCCGGGAAGCGCTCTTCGAGATAGCCGAGGATGGCCATCGATTGCGTCAGGACCTGCGGCCCCGCCGCAGGCGTCTCGGGCGGGATCACCAGCACCGGGACCTGCCCCTGCGGGTTGAGGGCCCGGAACTCCGGCGCGTGCTGCTCGTCCGCGAGCAAGTTGACCGGCCGCCGCTCGAACGAGATCCCCTTCAGGTGCAGCGCCAGCCGCACCCGCCAGGCCGAGCTGGAGCGCCAGTAGTCGTAGAAGATCATCCGGGCACCACCGTCTGGTCGATGCGGCCGAAGATATCCCGCCCCCCGGCGTCGCGCATCTCGATCGTCACGCGATCGCCCGCCGCCAGGAACGGCGTCGCCGGCGCGCCGCGGGCGATCGTCTCGCGCGCGCGCAGCTCCGCCAGGCAGGACGCCCCGCGCGCCGGGTCCTCGTTCGACACGGTCCCGCCCCCCAGGATCGTGCCGGCGCAGAAGTCGCGCGTGCGCGCGACGTGCGCGATGAGGTCGAAGAACGAGAAGTGCATCGCGCCCGCGTCCGGATCCGAATCCAGCCGCGGGCCGCCCGCTCGCAGCACGCTGGATCGCAGCGGCAGGTGCACGCGCCCGTCGCGCCACGCGGCGCCCAGCTCGTCGGGGGTCACCGCGAACGGGGAGAACGCGGTCGCCGGCTTGGACAGGAAGAAGCCGAACCCCTTGGCCAGCTCGCCGGGGACCAGGTTCCGCAGCGTGACGTCGTTCGCCAGCAGGATCAGGCGCACGCAGGCCGCGGCGTCGGTGACCGACGTGCCCCGCGCGACGTCGCCCAGCACCACGGCGACCTCCGCCTCCAGATCCAGCCCCGGATCGCCCTCGCCCGGCGGCAGCGGGATCGGATCGCGCGGCCCCAGCAGCGCGCCGGAGCCGCCCTGATAGACCAGCGGGTCGGTCTCCAGCGTCGGCGGCG
>CAZJMY010000278.1:0-1766 GCA_964546845.1 uncultured Myxococcales bacterium
CGAGAGCGTCTTTCTCCCCGCCGACGACGTCATCGTCGCCATCGGCCAGGAGAACGCGTTCCCCTTCATCGAGCGCGACATCGGCATCGAGTTCGGCAAGTGGGACATGCCGAAGGTCGACGAGAAGACGATGGCCTCCACACGGCCCGGCGTCTTCTTCGGCGGCGACGCGGCCTGGGGCCCCAAGAACATCATCTGGGCCGTCGCCCACGGGCATGAGGCGGCCATCTCGATTCACAACCACTGCCAGGGCGTCGCGCTGACCGACCGCCCCGCTCCGCACATGAACCTGGTCACCACGAAGATGGGGCTGGCCGAGTGGAGCTACAGCAACGACTACAACCCGGCCAAGCGCCAGAAGATGAAGCACGTCGACCTGGCGGCGCGCTTCAAGCAGCTGTCGCTGGAGGTCGAGCTGGGCTTCGACCACGAGCAGACGGCGCGCGAGGTCGAACGCTGCCTCAACTGTGACGTGCAGACGGTGTTCAGCGACAAGCGCTGCATCGAGTGCGACGCCTGCGTCGACGTCTGCCCGACCAGCTGCCTGACCATCACCCCCAACGCCGAAGAGCCCGACCTGCGTCCGAAGCTCACCGTGCCGGCCGAGAACCTCACTCAGCCCCTGTACGTGTCGGTCGGCCTGCCCCAGACGGGGCGCGTGATGGTGAAGGACGAAGACGTCTGCGTGCACTGCGGCCTGTGCGCGGAGCGCTGCCCCACGGCAGCCTGGGACATGGCCCGCTTGGATTTGACGCTTCCGAAGGCGGGGCAGTCGTCTTGCACCAACAACAAGTGATCCGCGTTAACGACTTCGCGCTGAAGCTGGCCAACGTGAACGGCACGGGGTCGGCCAGCGCCAACGGCCTCCTGATGCAGGCGATCTTCCGCATGGGGATCCCGGTCAGCGGCAAGAACCTGTTCCCCTCGAACATCCAGGGGCTGC
The DNA here is from genome assembly GCA_964546845.1 of uncultured Myxococcales bacterium. Taxonomy (GTDB): domain Bacteria; phylum Myxococcota_A; class Polyangia; order Fen-1088; family Fen-1088; genus JADGRB01. The sequence continues at coordinate 944 of CAZJMY010000278.1, forward strand.
CCACCTGGTACGAGGTGCGCGTCAGCAAGGCCGGCCACACGGCGCGCGCGCTGGACTACGACCTGGTGGTCGCCATGAACGCCGAGACCTACGTGCGCGACGTGCGCGAGGTCCGCTCGGGCGGGCACCTCCTCTACGATTCGAGCTGGCCGCTGGACGCCGAGCTGTCGCGCCCCGACGTGACGTTCCTGGGCGTGCCCCTGGCCAAGCTGTGCAACGAGATCTTCAACGATTCGCGCGAGCGGATCCTGATGAAGAACATCGCCTACCTGGGCGCGCTGGTGGCGTTCCTGGACATCGACATGGGCGTCATCGAGGAGCTGCTCGACGAGAAGTTCTCGAAGAAGAAGGCGCTGCGCGACTCGAACCACAAGGCGATCCGCGCCGGCTACGACTACGCGATCGAGAACTTCGATTGCCCGCTGCCGATCCGGCTCGAGAAGATGCACGCCACCGACGATCGCATCCTGATCGACGGCAACACGGCGACGGCGCTGGGGTGCCTGTACGCGGGCGCCACGGTCGCGGCCTGGTACCCGATCACGCCGGCCACCAGCGTGATGGATTCGTTCAAGGAGCTCTGCGCGCAGTACCGCAAGGACCCCGAGACCGGCAAGAACAACTACTGCATCGTCCAGGCGGAAGACGAGCTGTCGGCGATCGGCATGGTCATCGGCGCCTCGTGGAACGGCGCGCGCTCGTTCACCTCGACGGCGGGGCCCGGCATCTCGCTGATGAGCGAGCTCATCGGCCTGGCCTACTACGCCGAGATCCCGGCGGTCATCGTCGACGTGCAGCGCACGGGCCCCTCGACGGGCATGCC
>CAZJMY010000279.1:0-5542 GCA_964546845.1 uncultured Myxococcales bacterium
CGGCGACGTGGCCGGGGCAGGCGCGGGAGGCGATTTCGCGGCCGGGGCGGCCGGCGCGGCCTGACCGGCACCGGCGGGCGCGGCCCCCGGCGTCTCGGGCCCGGTCGCGGCGACGATGAAGTCGATGCGCGAGCCACCGGCGCCGGCGCCCACGGCCTCGATCCGGCCGCCGTCGACGCCCTTGGCGACCAGATAGTCGCGCAGCGCGTCCGCGCGCCGCTGCGTCTCGGTCTTCGGCACGCCATCGGCGGTCACCTCGATCCGCAGCTTCGCGATCTCGGGGTGCCCCTTCATGACCAGCGCAACGTCGTTGACGACCTTCGCCGAGGGCTCGCGCACCAGCAGCTTGCCGCCGCGGACGCCGAACCCGATCTTCTCGTCGACCTCGATGCGCCCCTGGCCCAGACGCACGATCTCGGGGCCCGGATCCGGGCAGCCGTCCTCGTCCTTGATCCCGTTCAGCGTCTCGGGCTGCAGCGGGCACTTGTCGCTGGCGTCGGGGATGCCGTCCTTGTCGTTGTCGGGATCGGGGCAGCCGTCCTCGTCCTGGTAACCGTCGGCGTCCTCGGGCGCGTTCGGGCAATTGTCGAAGTTGTCCGGGATGCCGTCGCCGTCGTTGTCCGGGTCCGGGCAGCCGTCGGCGTCCTCGAACCCGTCCTTGTCCTCGGGCTCGTCGGGGCACTTGTCGACCGCGTCCGGAACGCCGTCGCCGTCGCTGTCTTCGACGTTGGACGGGCACCCGTCATTCGGGTGCTTGCCCTTGTGGTCTTCGGCCGCGTTCGGGCAGGCGTCGTTCAGGTCGGGGATGCCGTCCTTGTCGTTGTCGGGATCGGGGCAGCCGTCCTGGTCCTGGTAGTCGTCGACGTCCTCGGCCTCGTTCGGGCACTTGTCGTTGCCGTCCGGGATGCCGTCGGCGTCATTGTCCGGGTCGGGGCAGCCGTCCGAGTCCTGGAAGCCGTCGCGGTCCTCGGGCTGATCCGGGCACTTGTCGTTGATGTCGTAGACGCCGTCGTGGTCCCGGTCGCGGAAGTCCGGGTTGAAGCCGGCCATCAGGAAGCCGCGGAAGTCGGGCGCGCCGATGCCGCTGCCCAGGCCGCGGCCGACGCCGCCCGTCAGCGACCACATGCCGCTCAGCGCGCGCCGTCCGGCCAGGTCGATCTCGAACGGGTTGACGTCGCTGTAGAAGCTGACGAACTGATTGAGGCCGCTGCGCCCCGCCGCCTCCAGGATGATGCCGGTCTTGGCGTCGACGGCGAAGTTCGCGGCCGCGCCGTAGAGCAGCTGCGGCCCCAGCTCCGTCGCGAAGCTGTGCGACGTCCCGCGGATCAGGATGCCCAGGTTCGCGCCGACCGTGACCGGCCCCAGGTCGACGGTGCCGATGGCGCGGATGCGGCCGGTCACGGACCTGTCGCCCAGCCAGTCCAGCTTGCCCGCGTGCCCGGTGGGCAGCGTCAGCCCGGCGGAGATCGCCAGGTCGTACTGGTCGTCCGGCCCCAGGGTGGCCAGGTGCGCCTTGCCCTCGATGCGGACGTCGCCGATGCCGCTCTCTTTCAGGTGCTGGCCGGTCGGCATGCCCATGCCGTCGACGACGTCGCCGTCCAGGTAAGGGGTGAACGGGATGCCGACCCCCAGCTGGTAGCGGTTGAAGAGCCCGATGGCCGCGTCGAGCTCGCCACTGAGCTGGTTGTCGATGATGTACGTGTTGCCCTGGTTCTGCCCCTGGGTGAACACGGTGTACGGGCGTTGCTGGTAGTTCAGCTCCAGCCCGAAGCTCAGTCGCTTGTGGTCCGGGACCTGCGCCCCTTCGACCGTCAGGAAGTTCTGCGGGCCGATGGCCGGCTGGAACAGCTGCGGGTCGATGCTGGTGTCGCGCGGGGCGACGTTCTGGGCGCGGGCGGCGCCGGCAGAGAAGAGCAGGGTTGTGAGCAGCGGAAAGAACGTCGCCGCGAGACGCGCGCGCGGCCTAATCGGTGAGGTCATTCACGAGGTCCCGAACGATTGAGTGGGCCGGCGGCAGCGTGTCGCCAGCATATCGCCGAACGCCTTCGAAAGTCTACGGAACACGGGCCCGTCCCGGGTCGACATTGATGGCAAACCGGCGGACACCCGCCCGGCGGACGACGTCGATCAGGTGCACCACCGCGCCGTGCGCGACCGCCCGGTCGGCGGCGATGACCGCCTGGAGGTCGGGATTCCGCGGCAGCGCGCCGGCCACGTACTGCGCCAGCGCCGTGTCGTTCGAGGGGGCGCCGTTCAGGAACAGGGCCCCCTGGGCCGTGAGGGTCAGCGCCAGCGAGGTGCGCTGCTGCTCACCCCCCGAACCCGCCTGGGGAAGGTCGACCTTGATCGACGGGCTGACGATGTACGAGGCCGTCACCATGAAGATGATCAGCAGGACCAGCGTGATGTCTACCAGCGGCGTGACGTTGATGCCGGCGATGATCGGCGCCGGCTCGGTGTCGCCCGCGAAGTAGTCGGCGCGCGGCATCGTCAACCGCCTGTCACGCGCCCGGCGGCGGGGGGCGCCGCCGACAGCACCAGGTGCGCCATCGCGTCCACGCGCGCCAGCGCCTTGCGCACACGCCCCTGGAAGAAGTTGAAAGCCACGACCGCCGGGATCGCGACCATCAGTCCGACGGCCGTCGCCACCAGCGCCTCCGAGATGCCGGACATGACGGCGCTGGTCCCGCCGGCCTGATTTCGCGACAGATCCGCGAAGGCCTTGATGATCCCGAGGACGGTCCCGAACAGGCCGACGAAGGGGGCGTTGTTGCCCAGCGTGCCGAGCACGCCCAGGTTGCGTTCCAGATCGACGCGCAGGCGCGCCTTGGTGCTGGCCATGGTCTCGGCCACGGCGTCGGCGCCGCGGTCGAACACCGCCAGCCCGGCTGCGGCCACGGCGGCGGCGGGCGAGCGGCGGCCGGCCAGCAGCGCGCGCCCGCCGGCCAGGTCGCCGTCGTGCAAGCGGGCGACGAGCTCGCGCCCCAGGTCCGCGACGTCGCCGACGGTCCCGCGCAGCGCCAGGCCGCGTTCGACCATCACCGTCATGGACATCAACGAGAGCCCCACCAGCAGCCAGAGCACCCAGTCCGACCCCAGCAGCGTGAATCCCAGGATTCGTTGGGTGAGGTGCATGGCGGTCCGCGTGCGGCGGCCGAAAACTATCACACCCGCGGCGGCAGCACGGCATCCACCAGCACGGTGGCGTACGCGCCGGCCGGCAACGAGAAGGTCAACCGCGCGCCGGCGGCGTCACGCTGCAGCTGCAGCTCCTGCGCGCGGACGACGACGGCGCGGCGGGCACCCGGCAGGTCGCGGCCGGCCCGCGTGAAGTCCTCCCGCGTCGCGCCCACGGCGGCGATGGCCTGGTCTTCCATGTCGCGCGCCTCCGTGCCGGGGGGCGGTTCGATCTCGCGGTCACCCGGCAGCGGCCCGGTCGGGACCACCTCGCCCCGGTCGACGCGCGGCTGGTCGGCGCCCAGGTCGGTCGTCACGAACAGACCGCCCGTGTCGGTCTTCTGCAGCACGTCCCCGGGCCGCACCCGGGTCAGCGGGCCGGTCTCGGCGCGCAGCGCGAGCACCCGGTTGAACACGGCCGACTGGAGCGCCGACAGCAGCAGGCGCCGCTTGCGGCGATCGCGCTCGCGGCGCTGGCCGCGCAGCAGGGCCAGCCCCGTCGCGGCGTTGTCGCCGGCCGCCCCGAAGCGCTGCGCGCCGAAGCGGTTCGGGACCCCGTCGCGCGCGATCCGCTCGACGGCCTGCTGCAGCTCCGGCCACGCGGCCTCGAATTCGCCCTCGTCGCCCTGCAGGACGACCTCGAACCGGTTGCCGCGCAGGTGCCCGAGGCGAAGCTTGTGGGGGTGGGGGACCGCCCGCAGGATCGCCCACCGCCCGTCGGGGTCGGGCGGCGCCTCCAGCGCCTGCGCCGCGGCGACGCCGGGAACGCTGAGCCACTGCCGCGTCAGCGCGTGCCGATCCTTCAGCCCGGCGTAGCCGACGTCGCGCGCCTCGACCCGCAGCACGCGCGCGATGTCCGCGATCGCGTCCAGGGTCGTGAGGCCCCGCTTCTCGATCCACAGGAACAGGTGGGTCCCCTCGCCGGTGGGCGCGTAGGCGGGGAGCTCCTCGACGGTGAACGTCTGGGGGGAGGGGACGAAGCGCAGCATGCGCGGTCAGCCGGTGGCCGGCCTGCTGGCGGCAGGCCCGGCGTGCATCGCCAGGTACATCTTGGCGGTGCGGTTCGCGGGGTCGACCTGCAGGACGTCGCGCCACTGCTGGACGGCCTCCGGCGTCCGCCCGGCCGCCTGATAGGCGAGGCCCAGATGAAGCAGCGCCGGCACGAAGTCGGGTTGCTCGGATTTGACGGCCTCCAGCTCGCGAATCGCGGCCGGCAGGTCGCCGGCTTCCTGCAGCGTCTTGGCCAGCGCGGTGCGGACGTCGCCGAAGGTCGGGCACAGGGCCAGCGCCCGGCGGTACTCGCGCACCGCGTCTTCGTGGGCACCGACCGCGCGGTAGGTCGCGCCCAGCTCGGCGTGCATGTTGGCGATCTTCCCTCTGACGAACGGATCCAGCTCGCGGGGCGCGTGCTTCACCGCCTGCATGACCTGCGCGTAGATCGACTGGGCCTCGCCGTACTTGCCGAGGTCGTTCAGCGTCACGACCAGGTTCAGCGCCGCTTCGGTGTAAGAGGGGTTCAGGCGCAGGGCCTTGCGGAACATCTCTTCGGCGTCCGTCAGCCGTCCTTGCTGGTGGACCATGACGCCGACCATCTGGAAGACGTCGGCGTAGGCGGCACCCTCGCGCAGCGCTTCGCTCAGGCAGGCCAGCGCTTCCGGGTGCTCGCCGGCCGCGTAGTGGGCCCGCCCGCGCGTGACCAGCGCGACGACGTGGGCCTGATCCGGTTGGCGGAGCTGGGCTGCCTGCTCCGCCGGCCGGTCGTCAGCCATTTTGCGCGGGCGCGCCGGCCAGCGGCCGCGGGGCTGGTTGCGTCCCGTACCGGCGGGCGATGAAATCCAGGTACAGCTCGGCGCGCCGGGCTTCCTTCGCGTCCCGGTAGTCGGTCACGACACGCGTGAAGGTCTCCTTCGCGCGCAGCGGGTCGTTCATGTGCAGGTAGGTCTCGCCCAGGGACGTCAGCAGCTCCGGCTCGCGCCCCGACCCGGGGTATCGTTTGATGGCCCCCTCGAGCCGCAGGGCCGCCGCCTTCGGGTGGTCGTTGTCCAGGTAGAAGCGCGCGACGTAGACCTCGTGGTCGACCAGCCGCTTCAGCACCGCCGTGCGCATCTCGTCGACCTTCTTCGAATAGGGCGACTCCGGGTACTTCTTGCGGAAGTCGTTCAGCTCGCGCTGGGCGTCGTTCACGGCCGACTGATCCTTTTCGTAGGACGGCGGCATGATCCACAGGTCTTCCGGCATGTCCTTGAAGTACCCCTGGCAGATCTTGAAGGCGACGTAGCCGTCCTCGACCTTCTCGTGCGTGGGGTGCAGGCGCGCGAAGCTCTTGTAGCTCTCGATCGACTCCGTGTAGTTGCCCTGCGCATAC
>CAZJMY010000280.1:0-3918 GCA_964546845.1 uncultured Myxococcales bacterium
GCGACGGCCGACCCGGCCTATTTGGGTAGACGCGGCACCATCATGACCGGGCGCGCGAGCTGCACGACCTCGTCCCGCTGGTTGAGGGTGGTGATCTGCACCTTCACGATCCCCAGCTCCGGCCGGGACTTCGAGGGACGCAGCTCCGTCACCACGATCTCGACCCGCAGCGCGTCGCCGGGGCGGGTCGGGCGCGGCCAGCGCAGCTCCTCGCCGCCCGCCCCCACGTAGCCGCCCACGGGCTTCACGTCGCTGTCGACGAAGAGGCGCATGGTCAGCGCAGCCGTGTGCCACCCGCTGGCGGCCAGCCCCTTGAAGAAGGTCGTCTTGGCCGCTTCCTCGTCGGTGTGGAACGGCTGCGGGTCGTACTCGCGCGCGAACGCCTTGATCTGCTCCGCCGTCAGCGGCGGCAACGGCCCGTTGCGAAACGTCTGTCCGACCGCGAAGTCCTCGAAGTAGTGCCCTGGCATGCGCCCAGAATACGCTGCCCGGACCCGCCGTCGAGATTGCGGCCGAGCTTGGCGGCCGGCGGAGCGGCCCTAGGTTGATCCCTGAGATGGCGCGCGCGCTGGAACTTGCCCCCTCCCCTTCGGCGCCCCTTCTGCGCGCGGCCAAGCGACGCTTCCGGGAGATCTTCCCGCGCGGCTTCGCCGATCCGACCTACCTCGAGTGGGAGCGCGGGTACAAGTGGGAGGCCCACGTCGCCTGGCAGCACGCGCTGGATCGCGAGACCTGGTCGCAGCTGCTGGCCGCGCGCGAATACCGCGAGATCGGCGGGCGCATCGCCCGGTGGTACGGCCGCTCGCACCTCAACATGCTGGCGCTGTACGAGTGGATGGCGCTGCGCGAGGCGCTGGAAGACCGGCGCGGCGCGCACCTGCTGGCCGTCGGCCTCTACGATCTGCTGCACGGGCCGGGCGCGTTCGGCGAGCGGCTGGAGGCGTTCACGGACGTGCTCGACGAGGTGCCCCAGCGGCAGACCCGGCTGGCGAAGTGGCCGGTCGCCACGCTGATCCCCTTCGCCGCCCAGCCGCGCCGCCACCTGATCGTGAAGCCGACCCTGGTGAAGCGCGCGGCCGCGCGCCTCGGCTTCCCCCTGGACTACGCCTCCCGCCCCAACGCCGCCACGTACGCCGCCGTCATGCGCGCGACCGCCTGGCTCTGGCGCGAGCTCGCCCCGTGGCACCCGCGCGACCTCATCGACATCCAGGGCTTCATCTGGGTCACCTGCAGCGAGGAGTACGAGAGCTGGCCCTGGGAGTAGCGTTTGCGTCGCTCACTCTGCGCGGCCCGGTCCTTTGTCCGGCGCGCGCGCGAACAGCTCGCCGGCGCCGCCCGCCTCCCCGCCGTCGGGAACGGCGTGGGCCTCCAGCTGGGCGCGGTAGCGCGCGAACAGGCCCGGTGGCACGCGCACCTTTCGACCGCTCAGCATCGACTCGATCATGGCCCCGTTCGCCGGCGCCTTGCCGATGACGTGGTTGTTCGTGACCGCGTACACCTCGCGCGTCGACTCGCGCGCGGCGATCTCGCGGATGCGCGCGACCCACGGCGCCAGCTCCTCGGCCGTGTAGAGGTAGTCGTAGCGCTCGTCCCGGGTCGCCTTCGCGCGGAACCAGTCGCGGTAGTTGCGCCCGTGCAGGCGCACGTAGCCGATCGCCCCCGTCGCGCGCGCGGCGGGCCCGATCGAACGCCGGAACATCGGCTGGTCGACGTTGACGATGCCCACACCCCGCTCGTCCAGCTCCGACGCGAGATCGCCCTCGGTCCAGGACGCGTGGCGGACCTCCACGACCAGCGGAAACGCCGCGAAGGCGGCCAGCAGATCGCGCAGCCACTCGGCCGTGGCGTCGTCGCGCTTGAACGACCACGGGAACTGCAGCAGCACGGCCCCCAGGCACCCCGCGTCCTGCAGGACGTCCAGCGCCGCGCGCGTGACCCGCACGTCGTCGGCGGTCCAGGCCGCCGACCGCTCGTGCGTGAACCGCTTCCACAGCTTGGCCGTGAAGCGAAAACGCGAGTTGCCCGCCACCTTGCGCACCCACCCGGCCGCCGCCTTCGGATCGGCCGGGCGGTAGAAGCTGGCGTTCACCTCCACCGTGTCGAAGAAGCGGGAGAGGTACTCCAGCTCGTCGAAGCCCTTGGACTTCTTCGCCGGGTACACGACCCCGCGCCAGTCCGGGTAGTCCCAGCCCGCCGTCCCGACACGCACGATGGCGGGCGGCGCGGCGCCCGTGCCGCCGGCGTCCGTCTCCATGGCCCGCTCAGTCGGCCGGGCAGCTCGCGCTGGTCGTGACCGTGAAGTCGTCCAGCCAGACGGTTTCGGCCGCGTAGGTCGCGCTGCAGCCGGCGGTGCCGATGCCGTTCAGGTTCAGCAGCACGCCGACGGTCTGCCCCGCCATCGTGGGATCCAGACAGAGCTGCCCCATCGTGTACGCCGCCGCCGCCGGCAAGCTGGCGGTGGTCGCGCCGGGCGCCGTCACGGTGAACGTCGACCCGGTCAGCACCGGCGCCTTGTAGAAGAACTGCAGCGCCGGACCCGCGCCCGCCGCCGAGGCCGGGATCGTCGCGGCCAGCGTCGCCTGCGCATAGCCGCAGCCGACGTTGTTCACCATCTTCAGCGCCCGCGAACCGCTGTGCACGTTGGCGGCGGTGGTGTCGATGCCCACCGCCGCGACGCCGGTCGCGACGCCGTTGTTCGAGATCAGCGAGTCCCAGGCGCTGGCGGGATCGGTGCGCTCGAAACCGCCGTCCGCGACGAACGCTTTCGCCGGGCAGGTCGTGTCCGTGACGAACTTCAGGTCGTCCAGCACGAAGTCCTTGGTGTTGATGCCGCCGCAGCCCACGCCACCGCCCCCGAACGGCAACAGCATGCCGAACAGAAGATCCTGCGTCATCCCCTTGTTGCCTTCCAGCAGGCAGAACTTCCCGGTGACGGTCGCGCCCGTCCCGGGCAGCGCCGCGACGCGCACGCCGCCCATCTCCACGGTGACCGAGGCGCCGACCGGCCCCTTGTAGCTCAGCTGCACGGCCAGGTTCGGCACCGACGCGAGCGGCGGCGAGATCAGCTCCTCGACGCGCGCCTCCTGGCAGGGGTTGCTGGTCTGCAGGTGCGCGGCGGCGGTGGCGCCCGTCCCGGCCCCGGCCTGGATCTCCGCGACCGGCGCCGGCGTGTTGGCCGTCCCCACCGAGGTCTTCCAGGTGTTGGGCGTGGCGTCGAAGTTTCCGTCGGGCAGCGACCCGGGCGCCGGACACGTGGGCGCCGGCTCGATGTCCAGGTGGTCGACGACGATGTCGACCGACGCTGCGCTCGGGCAGATCTGCCGGTTGGCCGGCCGCACCACCAGGTCGTACGTCCCGCCGTAGGCGCGCTCGCCCAGGCAGGCGGTCTGGATCGTGGACAGTGACTGGTACGGGAAGACAGTCGCGCCGCCGTTCAGCACGACCGCGGTTCCGGGACCCGAGCAGCCGCCCGGCCCGCCGCTGGAGATGCAGTCGCCGTTCGACGCGATCTTGATGGCCAGCGGCTCGGCCTGCGCCAGCGGCGGAATGGTGACCGACTGCCGCGCGCGGCCGCGCGAGGTGCACAGCGAGGACTTGGTGATGTCCAGCTCGCCGGACTCGATGTTGCCGCCCGCCGTCGGGTTCAAGGTCGCGCCCTGCTCGAGGGTCCACGACCCCGCCGGCACGTTCTGGAAGCCGGGGTCCTTGGGGATCGGCGTCCAGACGCAGGTCGCGCCGGAGGCCTGATACCCGGTCACGCAGGCGCAGGTCGGGGTCGCCCCCTGCAGCACGCAGGTCTGGTGCGCGGCGCAGGTCAGGTTGCAGACGGGCGGTGGACTGCCCGCCGCGCCGCCCGCGCCCGCCGCGCCGCCGATCCCCGCTCCGCCGCCGCCGCCAGCCGGCTGTCCGGCGGCGCCC
>CAZJMY010000281.1:0-1611 GCA_964546845.1 uncultured Myxococcales bacterium
CGTGAGCGTCGGCGCTCGGCTGATGCGCGGCCACGGCGCCCCCGCCGGTCAGCCGCCCGCGGCGCCGCCACCGGTCGCCACCGCGCCCGCGGCGGCGTCACCCGCGCCCGCAGCGCCCCCCCCGGACGTCGCCAACCGGGCTGCGGCCGATCCACCGCCGCCGGCCGCCAACACCGAGAAGGCGGTGGCGCCTGCGCCAGCCGCTCCAGCGGCGGCGAACGTCGACGCAGCGACGTCTGCGGCGGCTTCGCCCACCGGCCCCGCCAAGGGAACGGCGACCGCCGAAGCCGAGCCCGAGCCCGAGGAGGACACTCCGCCCTCCGAGCAAGGCGGCGACGCGAACACGCCTTCCGGCGGTCACGCGCACGGCAAAGGGAGGCCGCCGCAGTTCCCGGTGCTGATCAAGAGCGATCCGGAAGGATCCCGCGTGACCACGGGGCGGCACCAGTTCGGAACCACGCCGCTGACGCTGAAGCTGCGGCCGGGAAACTCGTACGAGCTGACCTTCAGCCGTCCCGGTTACGCGCCGCTGTCCCGGCACTACCGCTTCGAAGCGTTCGCGCCGCAAACCTTGCACGTGACGCTGAAGAAGCTGCCCGAGGCGCACAAGCCTGGAGCCGCGGCGGTCGCCACGCCGCCCAAGCCGGCGCCGCCGCCCACGAACAAGTCGTTCTTCTCGCGCTGACCGCCGCTGGCAAAGGCCGGCGATCAACGGGTCCCGAGCATGAGGCGCAGCACCTCGATCGCGGCGAGGCGGCCCATGATCCGGCGCAGCTCACCGAGCTCGACGAACGAGTGCACCACGCCCGCTTGCCCGCTGGCCGACGCCCGTGACGTCGCCCGGCCCGATTCGTCCATTCCCGTTTCCGTTCCGCGCGCGTCGTTCATGTGACCATCCTCCTGGGGAGCCGGCGAGCGAGTGGTTCCGAAGCGGGGTTCAGGGGCTAGCGCGCCACCCTTCGGCGCGCCGCCCGGTATTCCGACGATGTCAGCCGTTCGACCGTTTGGCCAAGACGATCGACCTCGATCGGCTTTCGCATGCATTCGAATCCCGCCTGCCTTCCCAACCGGCAGAGCTGCAATTCGCGGTCCGAGCGCGCGGTCACCAGCAGGATCGAACAGCCGGGGCGGGAACGGCGCAGCCAGCGGATCAGCTCGAGACCGTCCATGCCGGGCATCTCGAGGTCGGTGATCACCAGGTCGGCGGGGAACGTGGCGAGCACCTCGCACGCGCACCGGCCATTCGCTGCGACCATGACGTCGTACCCTGCGTCCGAGAAGTAGTCGCGCAACAGGTCACGCGTGAGGTCGTCGTCGTCGACCACCAGAATGCGTGAACGTCGCACGCTGTCCATGACTGACTGGCATCTGCAAGCCGCGCACCAACACTTACAGTCGGCTTCCTGGAAACCCGTAGGCCCGCGGCGTCACACGAGTCGGGTCCGGTAACGTGAGTGTGGCCTCCGGTGACGCCTTGTGACCTCAGCCACGACGAAACGGCGCGATTACGCCGCCCCGCGGCTGGCACGCAACTTGTTTATCAACCGCTGGACGGGCGGGCGGGCTCCCGGTCCGCTAAACTCTAATTGGAGGGCAGTCATGGATGTCATG
>CAZJMY010000282.1:0-4456 GCA_964546845.1 uncultured Myxococcales bacterium
GGACCGGCGCTCTTGGTGTCGTTCGTGAAGAGGAACGTCCCCTCCCAGAACCGCTTGCGCCCGATGGATGTGTCGGGCTGGCCGTCGACGGCCAGCAGCAGCCCGCCGTGCTCGGGCGTCTGCGCCACCCACTTCACGACCAGCATGACGTGCCCGTACGGGTCGGCGTAGATGGTGCCCGGCCGCAGCGCCTTGCGGTCCAGCGCGACCGGGTAGTAGTCGGTCTCGTCGTCGGCCAGCGCCGTGCGCGCGCTGCCCGACTGTACGTGGTTGGTGACCAGCCGCAGGAAGCTGCGCACCGCCGCCAGCTGGTCCTTGCCCGACGGCGGCTGCTCGTTGGTCTCGAAGTTCGAGCAGCGCGGCGGGCGCGCGTCGGTCCCCCGATCGCAGTCACGGAACCCGAACGGCAGCTGCATCTTCCATGAGAAGTACGCGCGCAGGAAGTACGGCAGGTCTGCACAGTCCGGCGTGGCCGGGATGGCGGCCTTGTTCTTGGGGTCGTCCTCGCGCAGCCCCAGATAGTTCGCCAGGACATTGCGGGCACCGTCGCGCAGCGCCTGGTGCAGCGGGCGAAAGTCCAGCGACGCCGACGCCGGCGCGTCGAACAGCAGATCGATCCAGGCCGCGAAGAAGTTCTCGTAGCGGCGATCCCAGGCGTGCGCCGACGGCCAGACCACCGACCCGACGCCCGTGGCCGGCTTCGGCGCGTGGGCCGCCACGTCGAAGGCACGGCAGGCGACGGTCTTGTCGCCGCGAGTCCACACGACCCGATACGCGCCCGGCCGCGCCGCCGGCAGCTCGGCCGACAGGCTTCCCGGCAGGCCGGGGTGCCGCGCGGCCGCCAGCGCGCGACGCTGCCCGTCCGGCTGGACGACGGCCAGCTCGCCGGACCCTTCCTCGTCGCCGACGGCCAGCAGCTTGACGGGCGCGCCGGCCACCGGCTGCTGCGGCGCGATCCACAGCGCGTGCTCGTCGCTGTCGGCGCAGCCTGCCGCTGCCGCGTGCGGCTTCGCCGGCGTCGTCTTCGCCGTGGCCTTGACCGTCTTCTCAACCGTCTTCTTAACCGTCTTCTTAACCGGTTTGGCCCCCGCCGCCGCCGCCCAGAGCGACAGCACCACCACCCAGGTGCTCGTCGCGCCGGCGCGCCTCATCTCGGCGCGTCCGCCACGGCGAATTGCAGCGTGTAGCCGCGCGGCTCGACGAAGTTCGCGAACAGCTCGCGCGCGTGGGCCTGGGCGTGCTCCAGCGCGCCGCCCGCCAGCGCCGCCTTCTCCAGCGACGCCCGCGCCTCCGTGAACCAGCGGTTCCGGTCGGATGGCGCGATCGCGTTCAGGAAGCCCTGCTCTTCGTTGATGGTCTCGAAGCGCGACACGTCCACCGACAGGATGCGCGGCGGCGGCAGCGTGATCCGCACCTCGCGCCTGGCGTGGCTGACCGCGATCTGCGCGGGTCCGTCGCACACGTCGAAGCCCGCCGACACCACGCCCGAATAGAACAGGTAGGCGGTGGGCTCCTGGGTGAACGGCAGGTCGACGGTCTTCGGCACCGTCTTGCGCGCGTAGTCGGCCAGCGTCAGCTCGATGGTCGACAGCTTGCAGACCTTGCGCATGCTCTGAAGGATCTGGGTCTCCTCGGCGCGGATCTCCCGCCGGGTCCGCCGGCCGATGATCACGCCCGTGATCATGATGAGGGCGATCAGGGTGACGGTGCCGATCGTCATGGCCCGCCGCGATCGCGGCAGCATGGCAGTCGCGCTGTTCACGAAGGGAGCACGCCGGCAGTCCGCGCCGGGGGGAGCCACGTCATGCCGCAAGAATACGCCTGTGGCGCGGGCGCGTCAGCGGCGATTGCAGGGCCGGTTCGCGGGCGCCCCGCGCCCATGTAACAATGCGACTCTGTGATGCGGTGGCGGGATCAGACCGGCTCCGTGCGCGCGGCAGCCGCGTCCGGCCCGCCCGCTGCCCGGCGGCCCGGTGGCGGCCGCCCGACGATCGCCGTCCTGCTGGACAACCTGGGCACTTACCAGTCGACCGTCCTCGCCGGGATCGCGGACGCCGCCCGCGCGCGTGACGTGAACCTGGCCGTGTTCGCCGGGGGCGTGCTGGGCGGGGCCGGCACGGAGGGTCAGCACCGGAACTTCGTCTTCGCGCTGTGCGGCCCGGCCGCCGTCGACGGCGCCGTCCTGCTGGGCGGCGCGCTCGGCAACGCGCGCGGGCCGGCCGCCGTCGCGGAGCTCTGCGCGCGCCTGGCGCCGATGCCGCTGGCGTCGCTGACGCTGGGACCGCCCGACGTGCCGCGCCTGACGCTGGATCAGGACCGCGGGCTGCGGCAGGCGATCCTGCACCTCATCACGGCGCACGGCTGCCGGCGCCTGGCGTTCGTGCGCGGCCCCGCCCTGAACGACGAGGCCGAGCGCCGCTACGCGCTCTACCGGACGGTGCTGGACGAAGAAGGGCTGGCGGTCGACCCGGCGCTGATCTGCGACGGCACGTTCGAGAAGCCCGCCGGCGAGGCGGCGGTCGCGCGGCTGGTCGACGAGCGGCGGGTGGCGTTCGACGCGCTGGTGGCCGCCAACGACTACATGGCGCTCGGCGCGCTGGAGGCGCTGGAGGCGCGCGGCCTGGACGTGCCCGGAGACGTGGCGGTGGTCGGCTTCGACGACATCGAGGACGCGCGCTTCTCGTCCCCGCCGCTGACCACCGTCCGACAGCCGCTCTATCAACAAGGAGAGGCGGCGCTGGACCGCGTGCTGGCCCAGCTGGAGGGTCGCCCCGTGGAGCTCGACACGGTCCACGCGACCGAGCTGGTGGTGCGCCGATCGTGCGGCTGCCTGACCACCACGACGCCGCTCGGCGAATCCCCGCCGCGCGATCCCGGGGCGGCGCGCCACCCGCGCGCGGGCGGCGTCGAAGCACTGCTGGCTCAGGACGGAGACGACCTGCGCGAGGAGCTGGTGCGGTCGGTGCACGGCGCGGACACGGCGCTGCTGGCCGGCTGGGAGGGCCAGCTGCTGGACGCGTTCGAGGCGGAGCTGCGCGGCGCGGGGGCCGGCCTGTTCGCCGCCGCGCTGAACCGGCTGCTGGCGGACGTCTCGGCGGCGGGGGACGACGTGGCGGCCTGGCAGCGCGCCGTCTCGGCGATGCGCCGCTGGCTGCTGCCCGCGCTGGTGGCGGAGCCGCACCGCTGGGCCCACGCCGAGGACGTGTGGCACGGCGCCCGCATCGTGATCGCCGATCTGGCCGAGCGCGCCCAGGCGCAGCACCGGTTGCACGCGGAGCGCCTGGCGCGCGCGCTGACCGCCAGCGGCGCCGCGTTGCTGGCCACCCAGCAGATCGGCGCGCTGACCGGCGCCATCACCCGGCAGCTGCCCGAGCTGGCGATCCCCGGCGCCTGGATGGCGCTGCGCGCCGCCAAGCCGGGCGCCGAGGACGCCGTCGAGATCCTGCTGGCCCACGACCACGAACGGGCGCCCGGCACCGCGGAACCGGCGCCGGGCACGACGCTGGCGGCGGGCGGCCTGGTCCCGGCCGTCCTGCGGCCGCTCGGCCGCCGCGCGTCGCTGGTGGTCGCGCCGCTCTCCTTCCACGAGCGCGCGTTCGGCTACCTGGCCATGGAGATCGGCCCGCGGGAGGGCGTCGTTTACGCGTCGCTCGCCGAGCAGGTCTCGAGCGCGCTGGAAGGGGCGCGCCTCGGCGCCCGCCTCGTCGAGGAGGCGACGCGCCGCCAGGTCGCCGAACGCGAGCGCCTCGAGAAAGAGATGGAGATCGCGGCGCGCATCCAGACCTCGATCCTGCCGCGCGCGCTGGCCGTCCCCGGCCTGGAGATCGCCGCCGCGATGCGCACGGCGACCGAGGTGGGCGGCGACTACTACGACGTCATCCCCACCGCCGACGGCTGCTGGCTGGGGATCGGCGACGTCGCCGGGCACGGCCTGCCCACGGGTCTGGTCATGCTGATGATGCAGAGCGGGGTTGGCGTGCTGGCGCGCAAGATGCCGGACGCGCCCCCGCGCGAGCTGCTGCTGGCCCTGAACGCGATGCTGGTCGAGAACGTGCGGGACCGATTGGGACAGCGCGAGCACGCCACGCTGACGCTGCTGCGCTACCGGCAGGACGGCAGCCTCTCGTTCGCCGGCGCCCACGAGGAGATCCTGATCCGGCGCGCCGCGACCGGGCGCTGCGATCGCCTGGAGACGCCGGGCCCGTGGGTCGGCGCCAAGCGCGACATCACCGCGGGCACCGTCGAGACGACGGCGCGGCTGGCCCCCGGCGACGTGCTGGTCCTCTACACGGACGGCCTGGTCGAGGCGGTCGGCCACGACGGCCGCAGCCGCTTCGGCAGCGACCGCCTGATCACCATCATCGAGAGAGCCGGCGCGGGCCCGGCCGCCCTGCGCGACGCCATTCTCGCCCAGCTGGACGCCTTCGCGCCGCGGCTGGACGACGACGTGACGTTG
>CAZJMY010000283.1:0-2110 GCA_964546845.1 uncultured Myxococcales bacterium
CTGGCGGCGGGACAATCCGGGCACGCGCGACGCCAGCACCTGGTCCAGACGGCGGCCGGCGTCCTCGTCGGTGACTTTGAAGCTTTCGCGGCGGGGGCCTGCGCTCACGGGCCGCACCTTACAGCATTGACAGCCAGCTCGACCGGCGCGTTTACTGAGCTTCTTGGATCGGAAGGAACGCTTCTACGTCTGGCTGACGGCGCTGTTCGTGGCGGCGCTGGTGACGGGCGATTTCGTGGGCGGCAAGTTCTGGGTGTTCTTCGGGCACAACCTGTCGGCGGGCATCATCCCCTTCCCGCTCACGTTCGTGCTGACCGACATCGTCAACGAGTTCTACGGCACCCAGGGCGCGCGGCGACTGACCTTCGTCGGTCTGGGCGCGGCGGCCTTCGTGTGGGCCATCATCACGCTGTCGCTGCACCTGCCGACCAGCCCCGATTCGCCGATCCCGCACGCCGTCTTCCAGGGCGCCTTCGGAACGTCCGCGCGCCTCTACGTCGCCTCCCTGACCGCGTACCTGATCGGGCAGCTGCTCGACATCTCCATCTTCTTGACGCTGCGCAAGCTCACCGGCCACCGCCTGCTGTGGCTGCGCTCGACGGGGTCGACCGTGTTCTCGCAGATGGTCGACAGCCTGTCGGTCAGCTTCGTCTTCCTGGTCGGCACGCGCCCGATGGGCTTCATCATCGGGAACGCCGTCAACAACTACGTCGGCAAGCTGGTGATGGCCGTGCTGATGACGCCGCTCATCTACCTGGGCCACGCCATCCTGCGCCGCCACTTCCACGTCCCCGAAGTCCTGGTCAAGGACGCCGCCGCCTGACCGGCGCTCACAACCGCCCCGCGTAGTCGGCCTTCATCTGGTCGTAGAGCGAGAGGTCGGGCAGCGCCGTGTATGCGTTCCCGGCGCGCTGAAAGAGCGCGTGGGTGGTGACCGTCGCCGGGTCGGTCGGCTGCCTGGCGTTCCAGTCCCCCTGGGTCGTCGGCTCCCAAGCGAACGTCCCCAGCCCTTGGTCACCCGGCAGCGCAAACACGACGTCGTTGATCTGCCGCTCCAGCGGTCCGTACTCGGCGGCAAAGAACCTCAGGTTGGGGTAAGCGGCCACGAGCTGCGTGAACGTCGAGGTCCAGCCGCTCACCGTGTTCGCGACGCTGTTCTTGTCCCCCTGGTACTGCTGATAGCAGGACTCGCCGAACGCATCGGGCGTGGCGCCCTGCTTGACGGCGTTGTCGATCCAGCTCTTCGTCGCGGCGTAGGAGTTCCCCCGGTCGATGTGGAACGAGACCAGGATCGACGGATCGACCTCCCGCACGCCGGCCACCCCCGCCTTCAACAGCAGGCCCAGGTTCGGCCAGCCGGCCGCCGTCGCCGCCCCCTGCACCGGGGCGTTGCCGGTCGGCTGGCCTCCGGCGTCGCACAGGTGCAGCAACATGCCGGGCGTCGTCTCGTTGCCGATCTGGACCATGTCGGGACGCGCGCCGCCCGCGATGAGCGTCGTGATCGAAGCCTTCACGTAGTCGTGCAGCGCCGCGGCCAGCGCGGCGATCGTGGTGTACCCCTGCCAGGCCACGGGGACGCACTGCTTCCCCGGATCGGCCCAGTTGTCGCTCATGTGAAAGTCGACCAGCAGCGCGAACCCGGCGGCCTTGATCTTCTTGCCGAAGGTCGCCGTGTGGGCGGCGTCGTCGTAGCCGCCCGTCTTGTCGTAGCCGTCGGAGGCCTTGGGATCGACGAAGGTGCGCAGCCGGACCGCGTTGAACCCGTGCGCCTTCATCTGGTTCAACAGATCGTCCTGGGCCGCCGCGGGGGCCGGCTCCTGGTCGGTGATGTCCGCGCCCATCCAGAACGACGGTACCGGCGGCCCAGCGCGACCGGCCTGCCCGCCCGCCGTCCCCGCCGATCCGGCCGCGCCGCCTGCGCCGCGTCCCGCCGCTCCCCGCCCACCGGCCGGCTGGCCGCCGCTGCCAGAGACACCCCCGCCACCCGCGCCGGGCGTCCCCGCCGGACCACCGCTGGTGCCGGCTGCCTGGCCGTTGCCCCCCCCCCCCCCCCGGGACCCACGCAGGCCCGCGCGCCCCCCCGCGCCCGGCGCGCCCCCGCCCCCCCCGG
>CAZJMY010000284.1:0-9982 GCA_964546845.1 uncultured Myxococcales bacterium
TTGGCGGGCGCACCTTCGCCGTGCAGCTGAGCCGATTGCCGGCAGCCAAGCGCCGCGATCACCGAACCGACCGCCAAGGCGCGCAGAAAGGATCCCCTCATCCGCGTCGTCACCATATACCAAACCGGTCAAGCGCCGCTCCTTTTCGATCTTCGCGGTGCCGGCGCGGCCCGCGGCCCGATCGGGTGGTCACTCGTGAAACGAGACGCGGTTGCGGCCGGCGCGCTTGGCCTCGTACATGGCCGCGTCGGCGGCGGCGATCAGGGGCTGGGCGGCCTGCGGCTTGTGGGCCACGGCGGCGCCCACGCTGATCGTGACCGGGATGATCTTCCCTTCGAACTGGTACTTGGCGGCGGCCACGGCGGTCCGCAGCCGCTCGCCCAGCGCCAGCGCGCCGTCCTTTTCGATCTCGCGGCAGATGATGGCGAACTCTTCGCCGCCGTAGCGGGCCAGGACGTCCTCGGCCCGGATGGCCGCGATCATCTCGCGCGCCACGGCGGCCAGCACGAAATCGCCGGCCTGGTGTCCGTGCGTGTCGTTGATCTTCTTGAAGTGGTCGATGTCCACGAACAGCAGGGCCAGCGCCTTGTCGTGGCGATACGCGAACCGCATCTCCGCGTTCAGCCGATCGACGAAGTACCGGCGGTTGAAGGTCGACGTCAGGCCGTCCCGCAGCGCCGACTCGAACAGCCGCTTCTGGTAGTGCTCGTCGACCTGATCCTGGTACGTGAACTTCAAGATGGTCGAAGCGCCTACGGAGATCTTGTCGCCGTCCGCCAGCTCGCGACGCTCGACGCGGACGCCGTTGCAGAACGTCCCGTTGGTGGATCCGAGGTCCCGCAGGACGATCTTGCCGCCGTCCCGTTCGACGGCCGCGTGCTCCCGCGAGATCCCGTCGTCCAGCAGCCGAACGGCCGCGCTGTCACCGCGTCCCAGCACGCAGCGGTTGCCGGCCACCCGGTGCATCTCGCCGAAGCTCGGCCCTGCGATCACGACCAGGTAGGGGCTGGGGCCGCGGGGAGCCGGAGGCGGCTCGACGGTGGGAACGCTCTCCAACGTCGTTTCGTCGACGGGCTTCGCCATCCGCTGCCATGTTAACAGATGTGCCGCCGCGCGCGATCAGCGGTCCGGCCAGCGCGCGGCGGGAGGGCCGTGCCGTTTCCGCGCCATTTTCCGGACACGCGCCCGTCCCAAATGCACTAGTCTCTAGGGCCGCTGGTAATGTCGAGAACCGAGTCCGACGGATCGCCCTCCTCCCCTGAGCCGATATCGGCGCCCTCCGAGCCGGCTCGGGAAAGGTCCGCGCCAGCGCGCGCCGAGCCGGCCCCGCACGCCCCCGGTCCGTCCGCCGAGCCAAAGCAGGAGATGACCCTTTCGGAGTCGACGCTCCACTGGATGGTCGACTCTGACAAGGCGATGGAGGCCCGGGAGCCCGACCCCTCGCGCGTCTCGCGCTACGACTCGCAGGTCCCACGGGCGGCCCGCCGCCGCGTGCTGGCGCTGGTCGGCATCGCGGGGGCGGCGGCCCTGATCATCGCCGTCATCCTGCACATCCAGGCCGTCAACCGGCCGCAGCCGATCGACGAGAGCGTCGCCTCGGCCGCCCAGATCACGAAGCGCGCCGAGCTCGCGCTGGCGCAGGGGCGATCCGGCGAGGCCATCGAGCTGGCCCACCTGGCCATCGCCACCAACGCCCGCGTGCCCGGGGCCTACGCGGTCGTCGGCGCGGTCGCGCGCGCGGCCGGACGCACGGTCGAATCCCGCGAGGCCTACGCGAAGTACCTGGACCTGGCGCCGGCGGGGCCGCACGCGGCCGAAGCCCGGGCCGCTCTCTCTGCCTTGCCCCAGTGACGTGAGCGGCGCGCGCGACAGCCAAGGCAATCAAGTCGGCCAACCGGCGCGGCGCCCGTCGCTGTCGGAGCTGCGCGTGCGCTACGTCGACCGCGAGCGGCCGCTGCCCGCCGCCGTCGAGGAGTGGTTGCGCGCCGATTCGCGCCCCGGCGCCCGTGCGATCCTGGACGCCATCGAACGGCGCCGGCGCGAGAACCGATCGGAGGGGCAGCGGCTTCGCATGATGCTCCGGTTCGAGAGCGCGCTCTGGTCCGGCGGTGTCACGCACGTGGCGGGCGTCGACGAGGCCGGGATGAGCCCGCTGGCCGGCCCGGTGGCCGCCGCAGCGGTGATCCTGGCGCCCGGGACGCGCATCCCCGAGGTCGACGATTCGAAGCGGCTGGACGCGGAGACGCGCGAGCGGCTGGCCCCCGTGATCAAGCAGCGGGCCGTCGCCTGGGCCGTGGCCTTCGCCGAGGTCGAGGAGATCGACCGGGTCAACATCTACTGGGCCGGCCTGGGCGCGATGCGCCGGGCGATCGACGGGCTGGCGCCGGCCGCGCAGCACCTGTTGATCGACGGCCGCAAGCTGCACGACGCGCCGGTGCCGCAAGAGCGGATCGTGGGGGGCGACGGCCGCAGCCTCTCGATCGCGGCAGCGTCGATCCTGGCCAAGACCGCCCGCGACGCGCGCATGCGCGAGCTGGACGCGCGGTATCCCGGGTACGGGTTCGCGCAGCACAAAGGCTACCCGGTCGCCGAGCACGTCCGGGCGCTGGGGCGGTTGGGCGCCTGCCCGATCCACCGCCGGTCCTTCGTGCCGGTGCGCGAGATCCTGGGGCTGCCGCCGCTGCCGCCCTGGCCGGGCGTGCCGCAGACGCTCTGAGGGGCGGCATCGCACATCGCGCGACCTCGGCGCAGGTGTCGCGCAACATCCTCCGAAAGTGAGCGGCGGCGCGCTGGACGGCTTCCCCTGGTTGGGCCGATCCCCCACAATTGAACCCGGAGCCCGACGATGCAGTCCCGGCGCGCGTCTCCCCGCATCCCGTACGACGAAGCCGTCTGCCTGACCCCGGCCGACGCGAGCGGGCGGATCTACGGCCGCGGCCTCGACCTGGGCACGGGCGGCATGTCGCTGGCGTGCACGCAGACCTGTCCCGTCGGAACCGAAGCCCGCTGCGATCTGCTGCTGCCGGGTGGCCCGCGTCCGGTCACGGGCCGGGTGGTGCGCGTGACCCCGACGCCGAGCGGGTTCGAGCTGGCCATCGCGTTCATCGACCTCAAGCCGGGCGTCACGGCGCTGATCGAGGAGATGGTCGCGCACGCCGCGCCGATCGCGTCGCCCGTCGAGGCGGCGCCGGTGCCTCTGGAGCGCGCCGGCGAGGACGCGATCGTCGCGTCGGGCCCCGTCCCCAAGGTCGCGGTCGACCCCTCGTCGGGCGACGGAATTCCGAAGCTCGCGCTGGAGGGCGACTCCAGCGATGCCCCGCGCGAGACCACCCTGCCCTACGGCCTGGGTCCGCGGGTCACGCCGCTCGTGCCGACGATGCCGCTGCCGACCAGCCTGCCGCCCACCTGCGGCCACCCGCTGCCGTCGGTCCTGGTGGAACCCGAGCTGGAGGCCAGCACGGAGACGCCCACGCCCACGGTCGTCCTGCCGCCGCCGCCACCGTCGGCCAGCTCGTCGCGCAAGACGGTCCGGACGTCCGCGGTGGCCGCCGGTCCCGCGATGCCGCCGCCCCTTCCGGGCGACCGTTCGTCGCGTCGCGTGCCCGCGGTCGCGCCGCGGGGCACCGCCGTCGTGGCCCGGCGTCCGGTCCCGCCCGCCTGGAACTGGCAGCAACCTGGAATGCTGGCGGCGCCCGCGCCCGTCCCCGCTCCTTCCCGTCGCGCCTCGCTGCTCGACGCGCCGCTGTCGGCCCGGTCGCTGATGCTGCTGGCCCCGATCGTGGTGCTGGTGGTCGCGCTGGTCGTGCAGCTGAGCCGCTGACGCGGCACCGCCGAGGCTGGTCAGCCGGGCGATCGAGCCCCACATTTCAGACATGTTGGTCGAGCGGACGGCGGGGCCCGGCGAGATCAACTACGCGCCGCTCGATCGCTATTCGCTGTTCCACGGTCTGGTCGGGGTGGCCGCCGGCCTCATCGGCCTTGGCTTCTGGCCGACCCTCGGCATCGCCGTGGCCTGGGAGATCGTCGAGCACGTCCTCAAGAACCTGGTCCCGGCCGTGTTCGCCTACCCGTCGCAGGACACGCTGGTGAACTCGGTCGGCGACGTGCTGTCCGCGATGGTCGGCTGGTCTCTCGCGTCCGTCGCCCGCCAGCACCGCCCCCGGAAGTACGGCTTCGGGTGAAGCGGGCCACCGGCGCGCGTCTCGACTGACCGCGTTCGTGGTACGTACTGGTCGTGCATACGGCCGACGAAGCCGAGCTGGCGGCCGCCAAGCGGCGGGTCGAGGAGCTGCGCGCGGAGATCGAGCACCACGCGTACCGCTACTACGTGCTCGACGCGCCCGAGGTGTCGGACGCGGAGTTCGACCGGCTGCTGCGCGAGCTGCGCGACCTCGAGCAGCGCCACCCGGAGCTGCTGACGCCGGACTCCCCCACCCAGCGGGTGGGCGGCAACGTCTCGGATCTCTTCGCGCCCGTCCGCCACTCGTCCCGGCTGCTGTCGCTGGACAACGTCTTCGACGACGAAGAGCTGGTGGCCTGGCGCGACCGGGTCGTGAAGGGGCTGGGGCGCGAGCCGACCTACGTCGGCGAGCCGAAGATCGACGGCGTGTCGATCGCCGTCTCCTACGAACGCGGGCGGCTGGTGCGGGGGGCCACGCGCGGCGACGGCGACGTGGGCGAGGACGTCACCGCCAACGTCCGCACGATCCGCGCGGTCCCGCACCGCCTGCGCGGCGACACGCCGCCCGACTGGTTGGAGGTGCGCGGCGAAGTGTTCCTGCGCGTCGCCGACTTCGACCGCATCAATCTGGAGATGGGCGCCGCCGGCAAACCGCTGTTCGCCAACCCGCGCAACGCGACTGCCGGGTTGCTGCGGCAGAAGGACCCCAACGTCACGGCCGGACGCCCGCTGACCGTCTACTTCCACGGGCTCATCCGGCTGGACGGGCGCACGCCCCCCTCGTACAGCGAGACGCTGGCGTACCTGCGCGAGCTCGGCCTGCGCACCCACCCCGAGGCCAAGACGCTGCCCACGCTGGACGCCGTGCGGGCGTACGTCGCCGACATGGCGGAGCGCCGTCTCGCGCTGGAGCACGAGATCGACGGCGCCGTCATCAAGGTCGATCGGTTCGCCGACGCGAACGAGCTGGGCGCGACCTCGAAGTTCCCGCGCTGGGCGATCGCCTACAAGTTCCCGCCCGAGGAGCAGACCACCAAGCTGCGCGACATCCAGGTCAGCGTGGGCCGCACGGGCGCCGTGACCCCGTTCGCGATGCTGGAGCCGGTGCGGGTCGGCGGCGTCACCATCTCGATGGCGACGCTGCACAACGCCGAGGAGGTGGTCCGCAAGGGGGTTCTGATCGGCGACACCGTCGTCGTGCGCCGGGCCGGCGAGGTCATCCCCGAGGTCGTCGCCCCGATCCCCAGCCTGCGCAACGGCAGCGAGCGCCCGTTCGTCATGCCGGCCGACTGCCCCGTCTGCGGGACGCCCATCGTGCGCCCCGAGGACGAAGCGGTCGCGCGCTGCCCGAACCTGCAGTGCCCGGCGCAGGTCCTGGCGCGCATCGGCCACTTCGCCTCGCGCGGCGCGATGGACATCGAGCACCTGGGCGAACGGACCGCCGGCGAGATGCTGGACCGCGGGCTGGTCGCGACGCCGGCGGACATCTTCTTCCTGACGCCCGAACAGCTGGGTCAGCTGCCGAACTTCAAGGAGAAGTCGATCGCCAACCTGTCGGCCGCCATCGCGGCGGCCAGGGATCGCCCCATCGACCGGCTGCTGTACGGCTTCGGCATCCGGCACGTCGGGTCCTCGGCGGCGCGCGCTCTGGCCGACGCGTTCGGCTCGATCGACAAGATCGCGGCCGCTCCTGCCGAGGAGATCGCCGCCGTCGAGGGCGTGGGCGACGTCATCGCGGGCGCCGTCCGCGCCTTCTTCGATCGACCGGAGATCCGCGAGCAGCTGCACCGGCTGCGCGCGGCCGGCGTGCGGCTGGAAGAGCAACGCGCGCCGCGCACGGGCCCGCTGACCGGGCAGACGTTCGTCATCACGGGGACGCTGGCGGCCTTCTCGCGCGAGGAGGCCAAGGCCCGCATCGAGGCGCGCGGCGGCAAGGTGACCAACAGTCTCTCGGCGAAGACCACGTTCCTGGTGGTCGGCGACAGCCCGGGCTCGAAGCTGGACAAGGCGACCAAGCTCGGCGTGCGCACGCTGGACGAGGCGGCGTTCACGCAGCTGCTGGACGGCGTCAGCCCGCCAGCGCCTGCCGCAGAAACGTGAGAGCCCGCGCGAAGGCGTCGCGGGCGGCGTCGACGTCGTACGAGCTGCGCCCGTCGTTGAAGAACGCGTGCCCGGCGTTCGGATAGACCTGGTGCTGGAAGCTCTTGCCGGCGGCGTCCATCGCGGCGGCGAGCCCCGGCAGCTGGCCCATGAGGCGCTGGTCCTGCCCGCCGTAGAACCCCAGGACCGGACAGCGGATCGCGGACAGCTCGGCGGCCGGCGGCGCGGCGCCGTAGAAGATCACGGCCGCGGCCAGCTGGGGATCGCGGCAGGCGAGCAGGCCGGACAGCCCTCCGCCCATGCAGAACCCGAGCGCGCCCAGCTTCTGTCCGCGCGTCTCCCGCCGTTCGCCGCGCAGGTAGTCGGCCGCCGCCCGCACGGTGGCGAGGTGCTCGTCGCGGCGGGCGCCGCTGAAGGCCACCGCCGACAAGCGGTCCAGCGACTCGGACAGCGTGAGCCGTTCCGGCTCGTCTCGCTGCTGCAGCGCGCGGGTCCGCGCCTGCGCGTCGCCCATGACCGAGGGACCGGCTTCGTTCAGGAACGCGACGACCGCCGCCAGACGCTCGCGCGACAGCGGCTCGGGGCGCTTGCCGGCGTGGGCGTAGAGGTCGGGCGCCAGCGCGACGTAGCCGGCGGCGGCGAACCGCCGCGTGACGTCCTCGATGTGCGCGTCGACGCCCCAGGCCTCCTGGATGATCAGCAGGGCCGGCAGCGTCCCCTTGGCCCGCTCGGGACGCGCCAGGTAACCCGTGAAACCGTCCGTCTTCAGGATCGTCTCCGTCGCTATCGCCATGGCCTCACCCGTTGGGGCTTCTGTAGAGCCCGGTCCGTGGCGGCGCAAGTGGGGCGGAGTCTCCTTTCGCGAATGGGCCGCGGCGTGATTAGAGTTGGCGGATGCTGCTGAAGATCGTTCAGGCGGGCGACCCCGTCCTGCGGACACCCGCCCGCCCGCTGACCCCGCAGGAGATCGCCAGCCCCGAGGTCGCGCAGCTGATCGATCTCATGCGCGAGACGATGCGGGACGCGCCCGGCGTCGGCCTGGCGGCGCCCCAGATCGGGCTCCCACTTCAGCTCGCCGTCATCGAGGACGTCGCCGAGGTGGAAGCGACCGAGCGCACCGCGGTCCCGTTCCACGTCGTCATCAACCCGCAGATCACCCTGGGCGACGAACGCGTGGAGTTCTTCGAGGGTTGCCTGAGCGTCGACGGCTACCAGGCCGTCGTGCCGCGCGCGCGCACGGTGCAGGTCGAGGCCCGCGACCACAAGGGCGCGCCCGTCTCGATCGACGCCCACGGCTGGTACGCCCGCATCCTGCAGCACGAGATCGACCACCTCGGCGGCACCCTCTACATCGACCGGATGCGCTCGCGCACCTTCACGACCAGCCGGAACGCGAGCCGCTACGCCGCCGGCCTCCCGGTCCCCGACCTCCTCGCCAAACTCGGCTACTGAACCCCCGCCTCGCCCCGACACCGTCGGCCCCTGTCGCAAG
Organism: uncultured Myxococcales bacterium; assembly: GCA_964546845.1. Taxonomy (GTDB): domain Bacteria; phylum Myxococcota_A; class Polyangia; order Fen-1088; family Fen-1088; genus JADGRB01. The sequence goes on from CAZJMY010000284.1 coordinate 7,773, forward strand.
TTGTACGCACTGTAAGAAGTAAGCCACAGCACAAAACGGGTTCCCTGCCTCGCCTCGCAGGCGTACGATGACGACGCGCCTGAACTTCGGCGCGCGCGCAAGGAGGTGGCCCATGAGGAACTCCCACGCTTCGCTCTTGGCCGCGTTCGCCTCGGGGCTGCTCGCGAGCTGCGGGCCGTCTTCCCCGACCGTCACCGAGACTGAGCCGCTGGCGGACAGCCACGCTCACCGCAACGCCTGTCTGACCGTGACCTGCAGCCGCGCGGACGGTTGCCAGACGGAGCCGGTCCGGGACGGCACCGACTGCCGGCTGCCGAACGGCCACGGTGTCTGCCAGGATGGCCTCTGCACGGCGCCCGCCTGTGCGCCCGGCTTCGGCGATTGCGACGGCGTGGCGACCAACGGCTGCGAGCAAGACCTGACCGGCGGCGTCTCGAACTGCGGCGCCTGCGGCAACGTCTGCGCGCCCTCGTGCGAGACCGCGGTGTTCGCGGAGACGTGGGAATCGGGCGGCAGCGGCTGGCACGCGGTCGACGGCAACCCCCTCGCGATCGACGTCGAGGACGCCGCCTGCGGGCCGTTCCAGCGCGAAACGATCAGCTTCGCGGGCGGGCGCGTGTGGAGTGACGCGGGCATCGCCGTCAACGCGGGCGCCACCTACTGCGTGACGGCCTGGATCCGCGGCACGACCGACGCCGTGCCCTTCATCGGCGTACAGATCGCGGACGCCGCGGGAGCGCCTGCGGGCGCCGACCACTGGCTGATCGGCCTGCCCGGCTACACCACCGGCTACCCGAACGACGACACGGTCACGCCGGTCACCCCCGACGGCAACTGGGCGTTCTACAGCAAGGCGTTCCAGATGGACGCCGGCACCAGCGACATCGTCATCAAGGACGAGAACTTCGGGAACGGCGCGGCCGACTTCGACCTGATCCAGCTCTGGGCGGGCGAGTGTCCCCCGCCGCCGCCCAGCCTCTGCGCCGCGCCGGTCCCCACCTGCCGCGCGGCCAGCTGCACGGCCGGCGTCTGCGCGTCCAACAAGCTCTGAGCCCGCGGTCAGACCGTCGCGGCGAGCCGGGCCACCTCGGCGCGGCGGAAGCAGCCGACCAGGTGATCGTTGACGAGGCCGCTGGCCTGCATGAACGCGTAGACGATCGTCGAGCCGACGAAGTTGAAGCCGCGTTTCTTCAGCTCCTTCGAGAGCGCGTCCGACAGCGGCGTGCGGGCCAGGATGTCGCCGCGCCCTCGGCTGTTCCCGCGGATCGGTTTGCCGCCCACGAACCGCCAGATCCAGGCGTCGAACGACCCCTCTGCCTCGGCCAGCGCCAGGAACGCGCGCGCGTTCTTGACGGCCGACTCGATCTTCAAGCGGTTTCGCACGATGCCGTCGTCCAGCATGAGCCGCCGGACGTCGGCGGGGCCGAAGCGCGCGACGCGCGCCGGATCGAAGGCGGCGAAGGCCCGCCGGTAGCCCTCACGCTTGCGCAGGATCGTCAGCCAGGAGAGGCCGGCCTGAGCGCCGTCGAGAAGAAGCTTCTCGTACCAGCGACGGTCATCGTGAAGCGGAACGCCCCACTCCTCGTCGTGATACGCGCGCAGCAGCGGGTCCGTCTGACCCCAGAAGCAACGCTTGCGCTTGTCCGTCTGCGGAGCCGGGTTGCTCATACGCGACGGTGAGCATTCACCTGGCGCCTGCGCAAGGCAAGCGCCAGGGATGCGTGCGCGGAGCTGGGTTCAGCCCAGCAGAGTCGGCGCGCCGGCGAACCGGCGCGCGTCCAGCGACGTGCTACCAGCGCTGGCGACGGCCACCGCCGCCACCACCGCTGCCGCCGCCACCACCGCCGTACCCGCCGCCGCCACCCCCACGACCGCCGCCACCACCGCCGTACCCGCCGCCACCGCCGCCGCGGCCACCACCGCCGAAGCCACCGCCGCCGCCACCGCCACCACCGCGGCGATCCTCGGCTTCCTTCACGGCGACCTGACGGCCCTGCACGTCGCGGCCGTTCAGCTCCTCGATCGCCTTACGCGCCTCGTCCTCGGTCGCCATCTCGATGAAGCCGAAGCCGCGCGGGCGGCCGGTCTCGCGATCCGTGATGATCTTGGCGTCCGTGACCGTGCCGAGGCCCGCAAACAGCTCGCGGAGGTCCAGCTCGGTGACGGTGTAGGGCAAGTTGCCGACGTAAAGTCTCGTTCCCATTGTCTTC
>CAZJMY010000285.1:0-4717 GCA_964546845.1 uncultured Myxococcales bacterium
CCGCTCCATGGTGCCGTGATAGTCCAGGTGGTCCTGGGTCAGGTTCGTGAGCCCCGCGACCCGAAACCGACAGCCGTCCAGCCGCCCCTGCTCCAGGGCGTGCGAGGTCGCTTCTAGCACGACGTCGGTGGCGCCGACCGCGCGCATCTGGCCCAGGAGCTCGTGCAGCATCAACGCGCCCGGCGTGGTCAGTGGCGCGGCGCGTCCCGGCAGACCCGGCGCGCGGTAGGCGATGGTGCCGAACACCCCGGCCGTCCGTCCGGCCGCCTGCAGCATCGCCTCCAGCAGATACGTGGTCGTCGTCTTGCCGTTGGTGCCGGTCACCGCCATCAAGGTCAGCGCGTCCACCGTCCCGTACCGATTCGCGGCGATGACGCCCAGGGCCCGGCGCGCGCTGGGGACCAGCACGGCGACGCCCGAAAAATCGGGGGGCGCTTCGCCCTCCGTGACCAGGGCGGCCGCGCCCCGCGACGCCGCGTCGCTCACGAACCGCCGGCCGTCTGCGGCGGCGCCCGGGACGGCGACGAACAGATCGCCCGGGACGACCTGGCGCGAATCGTCGCGCACCTCGCCGACGTGCAGCTCGGCGAAGGCGGCGTCGCGCGGTCGCGCCGGACGTGCGCCCGCGACGCCCCGCAGGAGCCGGCCCAGCGTCAGCGCGGAAGCTTCCGGCGCCGGCATGGTCAGTCGGCTCGCCTTCCGAAGGCGACGCGGCAAACCACGCCGCGCGCGGCCGGTCCGGGGGCGGGCCGCTGGCGCACGGCGATGCCGGTCGCCTGCCCCTGGGGATCGTCGAACGCCAGCTCGACCCCGCTGCGGCGGGCGGCGTGGATCGCCTGGCCCAGGCTCATGCCGGTGAAGTCCGGCACCTGAACCGCCGCGGGCGCATCGGCCGAGCGCCCGCCCTCGGCACCCGCGACCTCGTCCCACTTCTCCGCGAGCGCCGGATCGTCGCCGAGGGCGTCGTCGTCCAGCGGCAGGTCGGTGGCGGGCGCCTCCTCGGCTGCCGCCACCGCCTGCGCCTTCGCCGGCATCTCGTCGCGGCCGAGCTCGCGGGCGCTCTTGTCGCCGGACTTCTCCCCGGCCTTGGCGTTGCTCGCGACGGCAACCGACGGCGCGACGTGCAGGTAGCGGAGCGCCTGCTCGGCGATCTCCTTGAAGATGGGGGCCGCGACCGCCCCGCCCAGGTGCCCGCCCTGCGGCTCGTCCAGGATCACGATGATGGCCAGGCGCGGATCGTCGGCGGGAACGGCCCCGACGAACGACGAGACCCACTTCGTGGGATCGTAGTGCCCGTTGGCGACCTTCTGGGCCGTTCCGGTCTTCCCGGCCACGGGGTAGCCGTCGATGGCGGCCAGGCGCGCCGTGCCACCCGGATCGGTCACGCCGCGCATGATCCCCAGCATCGTGCGGGCCGCAGCCGCGGACATCACGCGGCGATCGGGGGCCGCCGCCGGAGCGTCGACCGTGCCGTCGGCCGCCACGACGCGCGCGACGATGCGCGGCTGGCGGTAGATGCCGCCGCCCGCGATCGCGCTGACGCCGGCGATCATCTGCAGCGGCGTGACCGCGATGCCCTGCCCGAACGAGATGTTGGCGAACCCGATGTCGCCCCACTTCTCGACGGGCCGCACGACGCCGCTCCGCTCGCCCGGCAGCCCGATGCCGGTGGGCCGCCCGAACCCGAACCGCGCCAGCGCCTCGGCGAACGCGTCGCGCCCCAGCCGCCGCGCGATCTTCGTGGCGCCGATGTTGCTCGAGAACTTGAACACCTCGGCGACCGTCAAGACCCCGTGCGGGTGGGTGTCGTGGATCGAGTACTTCCGGACCATCATCCGCCCCATGAGGCAGTCGAACTTGTCGTCCGGCCGCACGGCGCCCGCGTCCAGCGCCGCGGCGATCGTGAATGTCTTCATGGTCGAGCCCGGCTCGTACGTGTCGGTCACGGCGCGGTTGCGCGCCTCCGCCTCCGCCGCGCCCACCGGCTCGTTGGGGTTGAACGTCGGCACCGACGCCATCGCCAGCACCTCGCCCGTGCGCGGGTCCATCATGATGGCGATGGCCCCCTTCGCGTGGTGCTCCGCCGCCCCGGCGGCCAGCGCGCGCTCGGTGATGAAGGTCAGGTAGCGGTCGATCGTCAGCACCACGTCGCTGCCAGCGGTGCTGGGCGTCTCCAGCGCCCCGTCGATCGCGATCTCGCGCCCCAGCGCGTCCCGAACGCCCTGCACCGACGAGGTCGTCCCCCGCAGCATCTTGTCCAGCGCCAGCTCGACACCGTCCAGACCCCCGCCGTCCGAGCCGGCGTGCCCCATCACCGTCGCCGCCAGCGTCCGGTTGGGGTAGAAGCGGCGCGGCTCGCGGGTCATCGCGACACCGGGCAGCTGCATCGCCCGTACCGCCGCCGCCTCCTCGGGCGTGACCCGGCGCTTGACCCAGGCGAAGAACCGGCGCTGCGACAGCTTCTTTTCGAGGTCGGCGCGGTCGAGGCCTAGCACCAGCGCCAGCCGCCGCGCCGCCTCGCGTGGGTCCGGCAGCTGTCGCGGGTTGCAATAAATAGAATCCACGTCGGCCGTCGACGCGAGGTCGGCCCCGTTGCGGTCCAGGATCCGCCCGCGCCGCGGCGGCAGCTCGATCTCGCGCAGGTATTGTTCTTCCGCCATGGCGCGCAGCCGTTCGGCATCGCGCACCTGCAAGTTGTAGGCGCGCTTGCCCACGGCGAAGAACAGCACGGCGAAGGCCGTCCCGCAGACGGCCATGCGAACGCGTGCCCAGCGGCCGGCGGCGATCACGCGGACAGGCTCCTCACGGCAGCACCACGCCGGGTCCCAGCTTGACCACGTCGGCCGGGGCCGGCGGCCCCATGTGCAGCTGGTCGTGCGCGACGCCGATGATCCGCCCCGGATCCTTCAACATCCCGATCTCGATGGTCAGGCTGCGGCGCCGCTCTTCCAGCTCGATGTTGGCGCGGCGCTCGCGCCCCAGGTCGTAGGCGATCTGGATGCTGCGCATGCGGATGGCGACGTGGGCCAGCGCGCCGGCCGTCACCAGCACCAGCACGAAGGCCCACACGCCGACGCCGCGGCGCGAGGGGAGGTCGGGCGTGACGATCATGCCGGCCTCACAGGCGCTCCGCCGTCCGCAACTTCGCGGAGCGCGAGCGCGGGTTCCGGCCGCGCTCTTCGCGGGTGGCGACCACCACGTGCTTGGTCAAGATGCGCAGCACGGCAGGACCGCCGCCGTCGCGACCGGCCAGGGTTCGAAACCGGCGCTTGACGATCCGGTCCTCCAGCGAGTGGAAGGCGATGACGCACAGGCGTCCGCCCGGGCGCAAGCAGTCGGCCGCGAACGTCAGGAACCGGTCGATCTCCTCCAGCTCTTCGTTCACGGCGATGCGCAGGGCTTGAAAGGTGCGGGTCGCCGGGTTCTTGCCAGGTTCGTGGCGGGGAACCGCCCGAGCCACGATGGCAGCCAGCTTGCCGGTGGTGTCGACCGGACCGGCCCGGCGCGCCTCGACGATCGCGTGGGCGACCCGGGCGGCGTGTCGTTCCTCGCCGTACTCGCGGATGATCCGGGCGAGCTCGTCCTCGTCGACCCGATCGAGCAGGTCCGCGGCCGTCTCGCCACTCTGCGGGTCCATCCGCATGTCCAGCGGGCCGTCGTTGCGGAAGGAAAAGCCGCGTTCCGGGCGATCCAGCTGCGGCGACGAGACGCCCAGGTCGACGAGGAACCCGTCCACCGGCACCATCCCCAGCCGTTCCAGAACCGCGCGCGCCTCCGAGAAGCGCGCGTGCACCAGCGTGACGCGGTCGCCGAATGACTGCAGCGCGACCCGCGCCAGGTCCAGCGCGCTCTGGTCGCGGTCGATCCCGATCAGCTGCCCGTCCGGCGCCGACCGTTCCAGGATGGCGCGTCCGTGGCCGGCCAGCCCCAGGGTGCCGTCGCAGTACCGCCCCCCCGGACGGGGGGCCAGCCAGGTCAGCACCTCATCTAATAGGACCGGCGCGTGTCCAAATTGTCGCGACACGTCATCGCGGGCGGACGGCGCCGGCGTCATGGTCGTCCCCATTCTTGACCGGGCCGGGGGACTGTCAAGTTTTACGGCCGAGTATTACTCGTAATTTCAACAACATACGGCGCTGCGTCGGCGGACGGCGGGACGGGCCGGCGGCCGAGGCCGTGACGCCCGGGCCACGTATCCACAGGCCCGTCAGCCGGCTCACAGGGGCTAACTATGCTTGACCAAAGGGTTCTTCGCACCTATAGTGCTGCGGTTCGTAACTCGGCGGAGGACCGAACATCCATGCAGGAGACGGGGATGGACGCGAAGTTTTTTGAGATCGATACCAAGATGGAGGCGCTCCGTTCCAAGACGGCGCTCTTCCCGGCGAAGATCCTCCATGACTACCAGGAGCGACTGGACGTGTCGTGGATCTTCCACGACAACGCGCTCGAGGGCGTCGTCCTGTCGTACTCCGAGCTGAAGGCGGCGATCGACCAGCGCATCATCAGCGACGTCACGCTGATCCCGATGTACGAGGAGGTCCGCAACCAGAAGACCGCCGTGGACTTCGTCCGGGAAGCCAGCGTCGCCAAGAAGCCGCCGGCCGTCGACCTCGAGCTGATTCGCAAGCTGTACGCGATCCTGACGCCCGAGGAAGCCGCCAAGGGGTACCCGTACCGCAAGGAGAACCCCCTTCACCGGCTCTACTACCACGAG
>CAZJMY010000286.1:0-11739 GCA_964546845.1 uncultured Myxococcales bacterium
CATGACCGCGGCGAACGACCAGATGATCGGCGTTCGCGAGGACGTCACCGTGCTCTACAAGCCGGTCGACTTCGACGCGCTCACCCAGCTGCTCCACCGGTATTGCGACCCCGCCTTTTCCGCCCGGATCCAGTGAAGCGCCTCCCGTTCGGGGCGCGCGCGGCGAATGTGTGGGTAGGGGTCGCCCTGGTGCTGCTGGCGGCCGGGTGCCACCGCGATCGGTCGCTCGGTGTCCCCGACGCGTTCGTGGTCTATGCCCCCGCCCAGGGAGCGGCCCCGGTCGCGGGTGGACCGGTCGTGGTGCCGCTGCCGCCCGACGATCCGCGCGCCAAGCCGCTCTACATGCAGCTCGCCGTCGGGTTTCCGGGCGAGGTTCTGCGGACCGACTACCTGGCCAAGCAGCTGGTGCGTGACGCCGTGGTCGAGGGGCACCGCTATCCCGAGCAGGCGCGGCGATCGGCGGCCGAGCCGACGGCCTTCCTGGTGGGCGCGCCCGAAGGGAGAGAGGTCGAGCGGGGGCTGGCGCTGGAGGCGACGTTCGGCGGCCCCGACGCCCACCCGGACGTGGTCTGGATCGGCCTGCCGGCCTACCCCGATCACGACCGCGCGCTGCCGCAGACGCTGTCGGGCCTGCTGGCGCGCGCCGTGGCGAACCGCGTCGCCAGCGGCACCGGCGCCGAGCCACCGGTCACCCTGGTCGATGGGTACACGCGCGCCCTGGAGGTGATCGCGCGCGAGTGGCGGGTCGGCGAGGGGGCCTCCGGCACCGTGCCGCCCGACGCCGGAACCGCCGCTCAGCGCCAGCTGTTCGCCGCCGTGCGCGAGAACCGGTTCGCGGTCGGCGCGGACGGCAAGCCGCGTCCCGCGCAGGAGCTGCTGTCCGATCCCGGGCTGGCCGCCACCGTCATCTACCGGCTGGTGCAGTCCAAGACGGTCGGCCGGAAGGTCGCCCCGCCGGAGGTGTACGCCCCGTTCGTCACCGATCGCATCCCCACCGGGGTCAGCCCGGCCGCGGTGCTGGGGCCGTTCCGGAACTTCCAGGCCAAGCTCCTGTCGGCCTGGGGCCGCGCGGTGCTGGAGGGCAAGCCGCCCCGCGACGTCGCCGACCTCGTCGAGGCCTACGGACGGGCTCTCCCCGCTGAACGTGCAGAGGTCATCCGCATCTTCGTGGTCACGACCTACGGCGCCACCGTGCGCAGGGGCGGGGTGCCTCTGCCGGCGGGGGACCCCGGCGCCGCGCTGCCCGAATTGACGGCTCTGGCCGCCGAAGTCGCCGCCGGAAAGGCTTCGCTGCGCGCCGCAACGTCGCAGTAGCGGCAGGCGCGAGATGCGGATAGATTCCGCCGTTCAAATGAGCACGTTCTGGACCGGAAAGCGCGTGGTCGTCACGGGAGGCGCAGGGTTCCTGGGCAGCTTCGTGGTCGAGCGGCTCCGCCGCGCTGACGCGTCGGTCTTCGTCCCCCGTTCGGCGGAGTATGACCTGGTCGATCGCGCGGCCTGCCGGCGCCTGCTCGCCGACGCCCGGCCGGACCTGGTCCTGCACCTGGCGGCTCGCGTCGGCGGGATCGGCGCGAACCGCGCGAACCCCGGCAGGTTCTTGTTCGAGAACGCCATGATGGGGCTGCAGCTGTTCGAGGAGTGCCGCCTGGCGCGCGTCCCCAAGCTGGTGGCCCTGGGGACCATCTGCGCGTACCCGAAATTCGCGCCCGTGCCGTTCAAGGAAGACGACCTCTGGAACGGGTACCCGGAGGAGACGAACGCCCCCTATGGCGTGGCCAAGAAGATGATGCTGGTGCAGTCGCAGGGGTACCGCGAGCAGTACGGCATGAACAGCGTCGTGCTCTTCCCGGTGAACCTGTACGGACCCCGCGACAACTTCGACCTGGAATCGTCGCACGTGATCCCGGCCATGATCCGCAAGTTCGTTCACGCGAGAACCCACGGGCTGTCCGAAGTGGTGCTGTGGGGCGACGGCTCGGCGACGCGAGAGTTCCTGTACGTCGAGGACGCGGCGCACGGGATCTTGCTGGCCGCCGAGCGCTACGACTCCAGCGAACCGGTCAACCTCGGCAACGGGCAGGAGATCACCATCCGCGATCTGGCGACGAAGATCGCGAAGGCAGCCCGATACGACGGCCGCTTCGTCTGGGACACGAGCAAGCCGAACGGACAACCGAGGCGTCGTCTGGACGTGACGCGCGCCCGCGAGAAGTTCGGGTTCGTGGCCGAAACTCCCTTCGACGTGGGGATCGCCAAAACCGTCGCTTACTACGAAGAACATCAGAAGGAGATCGAGGGTCGATGACGAAGCGCGCCTTAATCACGGGAATCAGCGGTCAGGACGGGTCGTATCTGGCGGAGCTGCTGCTATCGAAGGGGTACGACGTCTACGGCGTCGTCCGGCGTTCGAGCTCGTTCAACACCGAACGCCTGGATCGCATCTACCAGGACCCGCACGTCCCCGACTATCGCCTTCGGCTCGTCTACGGCGATCTCGACGACGCCAGCTCGTTGAACCGGGTGTTGCGCACCGTCAAGCCCGACGAGATCTACAACCTGGGCGCGCAGAGCCACGTGCGCGTCAGCTTCGACGTCCCCGAGTACACCGCCTCCACGGTCGCGCTGGGCACGCTGCGCCTTCTGGAGGCCATCCGCGAATCGGGGCTCGACAAGAGCGTTCGTTTCTACCAGGCCTCGTCCAGCGAGATGTTCGGGGGCGCCAAGCCGCCGCAGAGCGAGGCCACGCCCTTCGAGCCGCGCAGCCCCTACGCCTGCGCCAAGGTGTTCGCCCACCAGCTTTGCCAGAACTACCGCGAGGCCTACGGGATGTTCATCTGTTGCGGCATCCTGTTCAACCACGAGTCGCCGCGGCGCGGGATCCCGTTCGTGACGCGCAAGATCACCCGCGCGGCCGCCCGCATCCGGCACGGCCTCGACAAGAAGCTGTACCTCGGCAACCTGGACGCCAAGCGTGACTGGGGCTTCGCGGGCGACTACGTCGAGGCGATGTGGATGATGCTGCAGCAGCCGAAGCCCGACGACTACGTCGTCGCGACCGGTGAGTCGCACAGCGTGCGCGAGGTGCTCGACATCTCGTTCGGCGCGCTGGACCTCGACTGGAGCAAGTTCGTCGAGATCGATCCGCGCTATTTCCGCCCGACCGAGGTCGACCACCTGCACGGCGATCCCAGCAAGGCGCAGAAGGTGCTTGGCTGGAAGCCGAAGGTCAGCTTCAAGCAGCTGATCGAGATGATGGTGCGGGCCGACGAGGAAGACGTCCGGATGGCCCTGTCGGGCCGGGCGCCGACCTCCTGACCGATGGACCCTGCGGCCCCCATCGCGCTGGTGCTGGGGGCCGGCGGGCTCGTGGGCGGCGCGCTCTGCGACCAGCTCGAGCGCGCCGGCTGGCGGGCCGTGGCTGCCCCTCGCTCGGCGTGTGACGTCCGCGATCCGGACGCCGTGCGCGCGCTCTGCCGGGAGGCGCGCCCGGCGGTCGTCTTCAATGCCGCCGCCTACACGAACGTCGACGGGGCAGAGGCCGACCCGGACCTGGCGGGCGCCGTGAACGCCGGCGGGGCCGAGGCGGCCGCCCGGGCGGCGAACGAGGCGGGCGCGGCCTTCGTCCACTACTCGACGGATTTCGTGTTCGACGGCGAGCAAGAGCGCCCCTACGACGAGCGCGATCCGCCGTCGCCGCTGGGCGCGTACGCGCGCAGCAAGGCCGAAGGGGACGCCCGGGTCGCCGCCGCCACCCCGCGCCACTTCATTCTGCGCGTCGGGTGTGTCTATGGCCGCGGGGGGCGCAACTTTCCGTCGACGCTGGTCCGCCGGTTGCGGGCCGGGCAACCGCTGCGCGTCGACGCCGAGCGGCGCGTGTCACCGACCTGGGTTCGAGAGGTGGCCGCGGTGTCGCTCGCCCTGGCCGGAACGAACCACTACGGCCTCTACCACTGCACCGCCCACGGCGACACGACCTGGGCGGACTTCGCCCGCGCGGTCGCCGCCGAGCTCGGTCTGCGCGACGCCCGCATCGAGCCGGTCTCCGACGCGACCCTGGCGCTGGCGGCACGGCGCCCGCGGCGCGCCGTGCTGGACAAGCGGATGCTGCGGCTGCGCGGCCTGGACGGCCTTCTGTCCCCCTGGAACGAGGCGCTGCGCGCCTACGTGGCCGAGGAGACGGCGGCAGAGAGCGCCTAGCGGTATTGCGCCTACCGGGCAGACCGCTGCCCGAGACGTTCCGCGTACTGGCGCTCGTAGTAGTCCCGATAGGCGCCGCTCCGCACGCGGGCCGCCCACGCCGCGTTGTCGCGGTACCACTGGACCGTCTCCGCCAGCCCCTGCGAGAAGTCGCGCTGAGGGCGCCAGCCCAGCTCTTCACGAACCTTGCGCGCGTTCATCGCGTAGCGGCGGTCGTGGCCCGGCCGATCCGGCACGTACCGGATCAGCGTCTCGTCGCGGCCGGTCAGCGCCAGGATCGCGCGGACCACCTCCAGGTTGGGGCGTTCGTTTTCCGCGCCCACGTTGTAGACCTCGCCGGACCGGCCCCTCAGGAGGACCCGGTCGATGGCGTCACAGTGATCGTCGACGTGGATCCAGTCGCGCACCTGCTGCCCGTCGCCGTAGACGGGCAGGGCGCTCCCCTCGATGGCGTTGAGGACCATGAGGGGGATCAACTTCTCGGGAAACTGATACGGCCCGTAGTTGTTCGAGCAGCGGGTGATCACGACGTCCATCGCGTGCGTGTGGTGGAACGCCATCACGAAGCAGTCGGCGGCGGTCTTGCTGGCGGAATACGGGCTGCGCGGCGCCAGCGGCGTCGTCTCCTCGAAGGCGCCGGTCGGGCCCAGCGACCCGTAGACCTCGTCTGTCGAGATCTGCAGGAACCGGACACCGCGGGCCGCATGGGCCGCCTCGAGCAGGCTCAGCGTGCCGGCGACGTTCGTGTCCAGGAAGGGTGAGGCCGACTGGATGCTCCGGTCGACGTGGCTCTCCGCGGCGAAATTGACGATCGCGTCGACCTTGTGCTGCCGCAGCAACCCGTCCATGGCCTGCCTGTCGCGGATGTCGGCGCGCACGAAGACGTGGCCCGGGTCGCGCTCGAGGTCGCGCAGGTTTTCGAGGTTTCCGGCGTAGGTCAGAACGTCGACGTTCACGACCTGATCCGCGGGTCGGCGGCGGCGCACCATGCGGACGAAGGCGGAGCCGATGAAGCCGGCGCCGCCCGTCACCATCAATTTCATCGCGCGCGATTTTCGTGCAATAAGCCACGAAGTCAATGCGCGACGCACCGACGCTGGTCGTGGTCCCCACGTACAACGAGCGCGAAACGCTGGTTCAGATCATCCCGGCCATCCGCGCCGCTGCGCCCGACGCGTTCGTCCAGATCGTCGACGACAACTCGCCGGACGGAACGGGCGCGATCGCCGACCAGCTCGCGGCCGCCGACCCGCAGATCGACGTGCTGCACCGGCCGAACAAGCAGGGGCTGGGCGCGGCCTATCTGGATGCGTTCCGGCGGGCGCTGGCGTCGCCGCGCGGTTACGCGCGCATCGTCCAGATGGACAGCGACTTCTCGCACAATCCCACGGACATCCCGCGATTGTCGCAAGCGCTGGATGAAGGCGCCGACATGGCGCTCGGGTCGCGATACGTGCCCGGCGGCGGGACCCAGAACTGGGGGCTCGTGCGGCGTCTCATCAGCCGCGGCGGCGGCATTTACGCGCGCACCGTGCTGGGCGTCGGCATCCAGGATCTGACGGCCGGGTTCAAGGCCTGGAAGCGCGAGACGTTGTCGCGGCTCGATCTGGACGCCGTCACGACCCGCGGCTACGGCTTCCAGATCGAGATGACGTACCGGACCATCGCGGCCGGGTTCCGGGTCGTGGAGGTTCCCATCACGTTCGTCGACCGCCGGGTCGGCCAATCCAAGATGTCGGGCCTGATCGTCACCGAAGCGATGTCGATGGTCTGGGCGTTGCGCCGCAAGGTGCCGCGCCGGCAGGACTGACTCAGCAATACTGATAGACGATCGACAGCAAGCGGCTCATGTCGAACGGCTTGCGCAGCACGGCCACGACCTGCGGCGGGACACCGACGCTGCGTTCGGCGCCGCTCACCATGCAGATCGGGATGTCCGCGAGCGCCGGGTCCGCGGCGGCGCGGCGCGCGAGCTCCCAGCCGTCCATGACCGGCATGTTCAAATCCAGCAGGATCAGGTTCGGCCGCAAGCCCGCCTGCAGCTCGGCCAGCGCGGCACGGCCGTCCGCCACCGCGCGCACCTGAAACTGCGCATGTTCCAGGATCTCGACGACGCCGATCCGCGCGTCCTCATCGTCGTCGACGACCAAGATGAGCCCGTGGGCCATTCTTGTACAACAGCAATATATGGAGGCGCCGGTCCTGGACAAGTCGCGCATCGCGACGCCACGGCGCGCCGCTGGCCAGCGAGCGATCCACTCGGGCATGCATGTCCGATAAGAAATATTCTGTCAACTACGCCCGATCGCGCCGCCACACAGGCCCCGGGCTGCCGGCGCGGCCCGTACCCGCCTCCCGTTTCAGCCCGCCAGGCTCGGCGCGCCGGCGGTGAGCACCCGGTCCAGCGTCTCCAGGCTGACCGGCTTGACCAGATGGCCGTCGAAGCCCGCGGCGCGCGCGCGCTGGCGGTCGGCGTCGCGCCCGTAGCCGGTGACCGCGACCAGACGCACGCCGGCCGCCTCCGACATCTGCCGCACGCGCGACGCGAGCTCGTAGCCGTCGATGACGGGGAGCCCGATGTCCAGGAAGCAGAGCTCGGGACGGAACGACCGGATCAGGTCCAGCGCGGAGACCGCGTCGTAGGCCGCCCGCGCGACGTAGCCAAGGTCGGTGAGCAGATCCGCCAGCGTGTCGGCGGCGTCCGCGTTGTCGTCGACGACCAGCACGCGCCGCGGGTTCTGGCCGCCGGCCTTCGTGGCGCCGGCAGCTGTCGCGGCGGGCCCGCGAGCGACGCCGGCGGTCTCCAGGGCGGCCTGCGCCGGCAGCTCGACGACGAACTCGCTCCCCTTGCCGGGTCCGTCGCTGAACGCCGAGACGCGCCCGCCGTGCATCTCGGTCAGGCTGCGCACGATGGCCAGCCCCAGCCCCAGGCCGCCTTTCGAGCGATCGATCGACTGCGGCTGCTGGAAGAAGACGTCGAACACCCGGTTGAGGAGCTCCGGCGGCAGCCCCACGCCTTCGTCGCGCACGGACAGCCGGATCCAGTCGCCTTCGCGGCGCGCGCGCACGTGAACCGTCGACTCCTGATCGCTGTACTTGGCCGCGTTCGTCAGGAGATTGGAGACCACCTGCGCGAGCCGGTTCTGGTCCACCTGCAGCCGCAGCCCTTCCGCGGGCACGTCCAGGGCCAGGCGCTGCCGGCGCTGCTCGAGCAGCGGGCGCGCCATCTCGATCCCCGCCGAAACGGCCGCGGCCAGCTCCAGGCTCTCGCGCCGCAGCTCGATCTTGCCGCGCGTGATGCGCGAGATGTCCAGCAGGTCGTCGACCAGCCGGACCAGATGGCCGACCTGCCGCTCGATGACCGCCTGCTCGCGTGTCTCGCCGCCCCGCATCCGCATGAGGTGCAGCGCGGTCAGGATCGGCGACAGCGGGTTTCGCAGCTCGTGCCCCAGCATGGCCAGGAATTCGTCCTTGGCGCGGTTGGCGGTCTCGGCGGCCGCCCGCGCCGTCTCGGCCTCCTCGCTGGCCCTGGCCAGCGCCGCTGCCTGCTCTTCGACGAGGCGCCGCGCGCGAACCGTGTCGGTGACGTCCAGCGAAAATGTCATGACTCCCTCGACCCGCCCGCGCGCGTCGCGGACCGGCAGGTACATGACGTTCCAGAACTTCTCGGTCTGGCCGCCTTTCCCGTCGGCCAGCAGGACCCGCTTCTCCTTGCCCTCGTAGCGCTCGCCCGTCTCCAGCACGCGCCGCAGCTGCGCCGGATACTCCTGCGCCGCCAGCTCCGGCAACGCCTCCAGCAGCGGTTTGCCCAGGACGTCGCGCCCGCCGTACGCCTTGGTGGCCAGCGGGTGCACGTACTCGAACACCAGATCGGGGCCGCGGAAGAAGTTCACGATGGCCGGGATTTGACCCAGCAGCAGCCGCAGTCGCTGGCGCTCCGCTTCGGCGGCCTGGCGCAGTCGCGCCCCCTCGAGGTGGCTGCGCACCCGTGCCAGCAGCTCCTTGGCCGCGAACGGCTTCACCAGGTAATCGTCGGCGCCCGCCTCCAGCCCCTCCACGCGCGATTCCTCGCCGGCCCGGGCAGACAGCAGGATGACGGGCGTCTCGGCCAGCAACGGCTGCCGCCGCAGCTCGCGCAGCAGTCCGAACCCGTCCAGCTTCGGCATCATGACGTCCGTCAGGATCAGGTCCGGGCGCCGCCGCTGCGCCGCCTCCAGGGCGCGCACGCCGTCGCTGGCGGTCTCGACATGCCAGTGCTGACCCAGCAGGCGCGCCAGGTACTCGCGCATGTCGGCGTTGTCGTCGGCGATCAGCACGCGGGCATCCCAGGGCTCGTCCTCCGCGGGCAGCGGCCGGCGCGACTGTTCGGCCACCCCCTGCCCGTCCGAGCCCGAACCGTCCATCCAGCGCAACGCCTCCTGGACGAACGGCTCGGCGCGGGCGGCGGGCGCCGCGCCGCCGGCTGCGTGGCCGGCCCCGATGCGGTCGGCGGGCAGATGGGCGCGGCCCATAGGGATCGATACCGTGAACGCCGTGCCGGCCCCCTCCTGACTGGTCACCGTGATGTGGCCGCCATGCAGCTGTACCAGCTCCTTCACCAGCGCAAGCCCGATGCCCGACCCTTCGTACGTGCGCGCCTCCGGCACCTCGACCCGATGGAAGCGATCGAACATGCGCGGCAGCTCCCGCGCCGGGATGCCGACGCCGGTGTCGACGACCCGCAGCTCGGCGCGCCCCTCGCGCGACCGCAGCTCGACGCGCACGCTCCCCTTCATGGTGAACTTGAAGGCGTTCGACAGCAGGTTGAGGACGATCGTCTCCCACATCGCGTGGTCGACGTACGCCGGTTCGCGCAGCGGCGGGCAATCGACCTCGAACGACAGCCCGCCCCGTTCGATCGCCGAACGAAACGCGCTGGCCAGGTCGGCGGTCAGGGTCGCCAGGTCGGTCGGCTCGTAGAGGGCCTTGGCGCGCCCGGCTTCGATCCGCGAGAAGTCCAGCAGGTTGTTGACCAGCCGCAACAGGCGCAGCGTGTTGCGGTGGACCGCCTTCAGGTTCTCGCCCGTGAGCGCCCCCTCGGGTGAAGCCAGCGCGTCCTCCTCCGGTCCCAGCATCAGCGTGAGCGGCGTCCGGAACTCGTGGCTCACGTTCGAGAAGAACGCGGTCTTCGCCCGATCGATCTCGGCCAGCGCCTCGGCCCGCCGGCGCTCCTCCTCGTACGCCTCGGCGTTGGCGACCCCGGCCGAGATCTGCCCGGCCACCAGCGACACGAACGCCCGGTAGTCGTCGTCGAACGGGCGAAACGGGTTCAGCCCCACGATGAGGACCCCGCCCCGTCCCGTCTGTCCCGACGGCGTCAGCGGCCAGAGCACGGCCCGCGTGGGGGGCTGCGCCCAGGCGCCGGTGGGCAGGTCGCCGGCCACCGCGGACAGGTCCTCGACGATCCGTTCGGTGTGGCTGGCCAGGACGTCGGCGACCGGCCAGGGGGCGTCGGAGGCCGCTTCGATGCTGACCGGCGCGGCGGCGTGACCGGGCCGGATGCCCGCCGCCCCGGCCAGCGCCAGCGCCGGCGACCCCGCTTGGCCCAGATAGATCAGCGCGAACGGGACGTCGCGCTGACCCTTCTCCAGCGCGGCGGCGGCGCGGGAACAGGCGTCCTCGGCGCGGCGCGCGTCCACTGTGCGCGCGGCGACCTCGCTCAGGACCGCCAGGCGGCGCTCGCCGATGATCCTCTGCGTGTCGTCGCTGTTGGCGCACAGGATGCCGCCCGTGCCGCCCCTCTCGTTGGGAACCGGGCTGTACGAGAACGTGTAGTAGGTCTCTTCCTGATAGCCGTGCCGCTCCATGATGAGCAGCAGCGCCTCGTCGTAGGTCCCCTGGTTGCCGCGCATGGCGCGCTCGGCGCGCGGCCCGACCTGGTCCCAGATCTCGCGCCAGACCACCGACGCCGGCTGACCCAGCGCGGCCGGGTGCTTACCCCCGACGATCGACCGGTAGGCGTCGTTGTAGAGGTTGATGAGCTCCTCGCCCCACCAGACGAACATCGGCTGCCGCGACGTCAGCACGATGCGCACGCAGGTCTTCAGGCTCTGCGGCCAGCGCGCGACCGGGCCCAGCGGCGTCCGCGACCAGTCGAGCGCGCGCATGCGTTCGCCCAGGTCACCGCCGCCGTCGAACAGCGACAGACCAGTCGCCTCCGGGGGAGTGGCGCTCACGGGCGAATCGGCCATGGATGAGTCCCAAAAGTAGGCATGGCCCCGAAAATGGCCAGGGCGATCCCAGAACCTCGGCCCGGGCTGAGGACCGGGGCAAAAAGAAAGCCCCCCGCGCCGAAGGGCACGGGGGGCTTGGGAGCTCGAGCCGGTGGTTACTTGAGGCCGGCGTACTGCAGCACCGCGTGGAAGAACTGCGCCGCGGTGTTGTTGTTGATGGTCATCTGGATGTACTCGACTGGAATCCCAACGTAGACGACGGTCGAGGTGCCGGCGGTACCGACGTTCTTGCGTCCGACGACGACCGGCAGGGCTTGGGTCCCGTTGCCGTCGGGATCGATCATGGCCGTCACCAGCGCGTCCGTGCCGTCCTTCGGGTTCACCGCGTCGGAGGTGGTGGTGAAACCATCCGGAACGCCGTTGATGACCTGGAACACGTCACCCGCGAACGGCGTCGAGGCCACGCCGGTGGTGTTGTAGGTCATGTTCTGAAGTTTATCGACAGAATCACCCTGGGCGCCGATGTAGTCCGAGAGGAACTTGTTGGTCTCCGGCGTGGTCCACTGGTGCGTCCCGAGCGCGTAGAACATTTGTTGGGAGAAGACCAGCATCGTCTTGTGTCCCGTGTCCAGCCAGGCCTCGACGATCGCTTCTTGCGAGGGCGACAGCGTCGAGTTCGGAGAACCAGCGTCGTTGGCGCCGTTGTACCAGACCACCGTGCTGTACGCGGCTAGGTCCTGAGTCGTGGGCGTATTCGGCGAGCCAGCGCCGCCCGACGGAACCACGAACGTGTTGAAGCCGATGTTCTCCCCCTGCAGGAGCGCCGCGAAGAGCGTGTCGGAATTCGACGGCGTGGCGGTCGTGTCCGTCGGATCGGCGTTGTTATCGCTGGCATCGAAGTCGACCAGAAGCGTCGTGTTCGGCGCCGTCACGGTCAGCGGCAGGTCGACCGTGTGGGTCTTGCCCGCGGCCGTCCCCGTGATGTGCACGGTGCTGGCACCAGCGGTCGCCGTGGAGGCGACGGTCAGCGACAGCGACGTCGAGTTGAGCGTCGCCGGGTTCGGCGTGAACGTGCCGGTGACGCCCGTTCCGGTGAGCGTGAACATGATCGACGACGTGAACGTCGGGGTCGCCGCATCGCGGTTGATCGTGATGGCGATCGTCTGCTGTCCGCCGGGCGGCAGCGAGAGCGCCGTCGTCGTGCCCGTCGAGAACGAGAAGTCGCCGGTCTGAGCCGCGCCGCCCGCGCCGCCGACGTTTCCGCCCGCGTGCCCGCCGACGGCCGCGCCGCCGGCGCCGCCCGCGCCCGCCTTGCCGCCGGCTGCTCCGC
>CAZJMY010000287.1:0-7043 GCA_964546845.1 uncultured Myxococcales bacterium
CCGGGTCTACTGGGACAGCCACAACCTGTGGGGGCTGGGGACGGCGGCTCTGACCGGCTACCTGCTGGCGGACTTCATCTCGGGGTTCGTCCACTGGGCCGGCGACACCATCGGCGACGCCGAGACGCCCATCTTCGGGCCGAACTTCGTCACCCCCTTTCGGTACCACCACGTCGACCCCAAAGAGATCACCCGGCACGACTTCATCGAGACGAACGGCAACAACTGCATCGTCGTGACGCCGGTCCTGGCGCTGCTGCTGCTGGTGACGCCGCGCTCGCCCGGGTGGTTCCTGTTCGCCTGCACGGTCGTGACGTTCACGTCCTGGTTCGTCTTCTGCACGAACCAGTTCCACAAGTGGGCGCACGCCGATCGGCCGGCCGGCTGGGTTCGCGCGCTGCAGCGGGCCGGGCTGATCCTGTCGCCCGAGCACCACGCCATCCATCACGCCTCGCCCCAGGACAAGGCCTACTGCATCACGGTCGGCTGGATGAACCCGCTGCTGGATCGCATCGCGTTCTTCCGGACCTGCGAGAGCGTGATCCGCTGGGTGCTGCCCGGCGCCGTCCGCCCCGGCTGATTCAGCGCGCGGCGATCGCGATCCCGATCTGCCCCAGCCAGTAGAGGCCCAGCGTCAGGAACGGCGCGTGCGGGATCCGCCGGCGAAAGCGGTTCAGCGCCAGGCTGCTGTCCGATGCGTAGAACAGCAGCGACCCGGCGGCCGCGTAGGCGCCGGCCGGCCATCCGCCCGCGACGGTGCCGAAGGCGGAGGTGACCATCGCGGTGATGGCGATGCCGTAGGCGATGACGGCGGGGTGCTTGCCGGTGGTGTTCGGCCAGATCGCGCGCAGCACCATCACGCTGAGCGTGCCTGTCAGCACGGCGACGACGGCCACGAAAGGCGCCCAGGCGGCGACCCCGGCAAACCCGACGACGTAGGCGATGTGGGCCACCAGAAACGCGCCCAGCCCGACCAGGAACGCTCCGTCGGTGGCGCTCAGAAGCGCGATGTCCCCCAAGATGGAGAACGCGATGCCCGCGTGGACCCACCCCGCGAGGCGCGTGTGCGGCCACCCCACGACCGCGAACAGCAGCGCGGTCGCCAGCGGCTTCGTGACCGCCTGCAACCAGTGGATCTGACGCTCGGCTGCGAAGATGGCCAGCGCCCCGGAGACGACGACGGCGACGACGGCGAGCACAGCCGAAGCGGGCAGTCCAACCACGCGCCCATTTTAGACTGAGCCGTGGCCGGTGGATACCCGTCTGGTCTGGTCCGTCTGCCCGCCGTCGCTAGGATCAATGGTGGAAAAAGGTCGAACTCGAGTCCGAAGTCGGGACGCCAACGGACGAGCCGGAGGGGATCCATGGCCATTTCTCTAAAGCCCGTGAGCGAGCAAGTCATCGTCATCACCGGGGCCTCGAGCGGGATCGGGCTGGCGACGGCCGAGAGCGCGGCTGAGCAGGGGGCGAAGCTGGTCCTCGCCGCGCGGAGCGGCGAGACGCTGGACGAGGTCGCTGCGCGGCTGTCGCAGAACGGCGCCGAGGCGATGGCGGTCGACGCCGACGTCGCGAACCGCGTGGACGTCGAGCAGATCGCGCTGGCCGCCATCGAACGGTTCGGCCGGATCGACACGTGGGTCAACAACGCCGGCGTCTCGATCTACGGCAGGCTGGACGAGGTCAGCGACCAGGACAGCCGGCGCCTGTTCGACACGAACTTCTGGGGCGTCGTGAACGGCTCTTTGGTCGCGCTCAAGCACCTGCGCGTCAACGGGGGCGCCATCATCAACCTGGGCAGCGAGGTGTCGGACGCGGTGTTGCCGCTGCAGGGGATGTACGCCGCCTCGAAGCACGCCGTGAAAGGCTTCACGGACGCCCTGCGCGTCGAGGTCGAGGAGGTCGACCAGGCGCCGGTGGCGATCACCTTGATCCAGCCGACCGCCGTCGACACGCCCTACACCGAGCACGCGCGCAATTACATGTCGAAGCAGCCCAAGCTGCCGATCGACCCCATCGACCCGGGCGAGGTCGCCGAGGCGATCCTGAAGGCGGCGTCCAACCACTCGCGCGACGTGAAGGTGGGCGCGATGTCCAAGATCAACACCACCGTCGCCAAGGTGCTGCCCAAGGTGGGCGACAAGATGGCGGCCAAGATGGTGGACAAGCAGAAGCGCGACGAACCGCCGCGTGACCCGCGAGGCGGCCTCCACGAGGGTCGCGGCGGGGGCCGCACCCACGGCCGCTGACCGTTGCGGCGCGCCCGGCGGGCTGCGGCCCATTGGCGCGGCCTGGCGCCGCCGCGGTTCCTGCCGGAGCGCGCCGGTTGGGGTCGACCCTGCCCCTCCGTTCGCGTAAGCTGACGGTCCCTTTTCGGGCGGCAATCATGGGGCAGACAGGCGAAGTCGGGTCCACACGGTCGACGGATCAGGTGCTCCAGGCGGTCCTGGCCGAGGTGGCGGTACGCCCCCAGGAGGTCTCCAGGCTGCTCGACGGACGCGACGCGCCGCTGATCGCGTTCACGGCCGAGCGGCGGATCCTGGCCGCGAATCCGGCCGCCGAGAGTTACTTCGGGTACGGGCGGCACGGGCTGGACGGCCAGTCGACGGACGTGATCGTCCCCGTCCGCTTTCGCCAGCCAGGCGCGCCGCCGCAGCCGGCCGCGCCGGAGCTGACCACCGTCGAGATCCCCGGCCTTCATTGCGACGGGCGCGAGCTGACCACGTCGTGGACGTTCGGCTCGGTCCCGACCGCGGGCGGGCTGATCTTCGTGCTGGTCGTGCGCGATCTCGGCCAGATCGCGCTGGAGATCGATGCGCTGCGCCGCAACGACGGTCGCTATCGCAGCCTGCTGCTGGCGTCCGCATCGGTCATCTGGGTGACGAACGCCGTGGGCGAGCTGGTCGAGCAGCAGCCGTCGTGGCAACAGTACACGGGACAATCCTGGGAGCAGGCCCGAGGCACCGGTTGGATCGGGGCCGTGCACCCGGACGATCGAGATCGGGTCATGCGTGACTGGGCGGAGACGCTGCGCGGCTCCGCGGCGGTGTTCAGCACGCAGGGTCGCGTCTGGAGCGCCCGGCACAACACCTGGCGCGCGTTTCAAGCGCGGGCCGTGGGCGTGCGCAACGACGACGGCGCCGTCGTCGAGTGGGTCGGGGCGCTGACGGACGTGCAGGACGTCGTCGACGCGCAAGAGCGGTTGACGGCGCGCGAGCGCGATCTCGAGCACCGCTTTCGCGCCGTCTACGAGAACGCGCTGGACGGCATCGTGCTCACCGACGACACGCTGCACGTCGTCGACGCGAACCCCGCCGCCTGCCAGTTGCTGGGCCGGCCGCGTGAGGCCATCGTCGGCCGCAGGACCGCCGAGTTGATGCCCAGCGGCGAAACCGTCGCGACCCCCGAGCGCCTGGGCGAATTCCGGGCCGCCGGCAAGATGACGGGCGAGGGATCGATCCTGCTGCCCGACGGCACCGTGCGGCGCGCCGAGTTCGGGGCGGTCGCCAACGTGTCGCCGGGGATCCACCTGTCGATCTTCCGGGACATCGAGGACCGCAAGCGAGCCGAGGAGGCCCAACAGTTCCTGGACGAGGCGGCGGCGGTGCTCGGCGCGTCGCTGGACTACGACGAGACGCTGGCGTCGATGGCCAACCTGGCCGTCCCCCAGATCGCCGACTGGGCAGCCGTCGACCTGGTCGAGGACGACCGGTCGCTGCGTCGCGTGGCCGTGGCGCACGTCGACCCGGCGAAGGTCGATCTCGCCTGGCAGGTCTGGAAGCGGCAGCGGCCGTCGATCGGGGACCCCACGGGCGTTGGCGCGGTCGTGCGCACCGGAAAGCCCGATCTCGTCGAGCTGGTCACCGACGAGATGCTGGTGGCCGGGACAGCGAGCAACCCCGACCTGCTCCCGGTGATCCGCGGCCTGGGCCTGCGGTCCGCGATGACCGTTCCGCTGGTAGCCCGCGGCAAGGTCATCGGGACGATCTCGTTCGTCTCGGCGGAGTCGCGCCGCCGCTACAGCCAGGCGGACCTGGCGTTCGCGCAGGAGCTGGCGCGGCGCGCGACGTACGCGATCGAGAACGCGATCTTCGTGCGCGACCTGCGCCTGGCGAACCGGACCAAGGACCTGTTCCTACGCCGCGCCGAGCACCTGCAAGCCACGGCCTCGCAGCTGGTGCGCGCCGACAGCGTCGACGCGATCGCGCAGGCGTTCCGCGCCGAGGAGCCGAAGTCGCCGGTGTCCGCGCTGGCCTGGTCGCTGTACCTGCGCACCGGCGACGAGCTGCAGCTGCTGTCGGCGACCGACGTGTTCCAGGGGAGCCTCGCGGCCTGGACGGCGATTCCGCTGAGCGCGGACACCCCGCTGACCGAGGTCGCGCGGACGGGCGAGCCGCTCTGGTTCGGCGACAGCCGCCAGATGTACGAGCGCTTCCGGGCGCTGCCCGCGGATTCGGTGCGCATCGGCGGCGGCGCGCGCGTCGTGCTTCCCCTGGGCGCCGGCGCCGAGCCGATCGGCGTGCTGGGCGTCGTGTTCGAGAACGAGCGGGTGTTCGACGCCGACGAGCGCGCGTACCTGACCGCCGTGGCCAGCCTGTGGGGCCAGGCGCTGCACCGGGCCCGCCTGGCCGAGGCCGAGCGGGAGGCGATCCGGCGGGCGCTGGACGCCGAGACGCTGGCCACCCGCAAGAAGGACGAGTTCCTGGCCATGGTCGGCCACGAGTTGCGCAACCCGCTGGCGCCCATCGTGACGGCCACGTCGTTGCTGCGCGTGCGCGGCCGCGCCACCACGCGCGAGCTGGAGATCCTGGACCGGCAGGCCCGGCACCTGGTGCGGCTGGTCGACGACCTGCTCGACATCTCGCGCATCACGTCGGGCAAGCTGACGCTGAAGCGCGGGCGCGTCGACCTGGGCGAGGTGATCGCGCAGGCGGTCGAGAGCACCAGCGTCCTCTTCGACGAGAAGAAGCTGCAGCTGTTCATCGACATCGCGCGTCCGACGGCCGTCGTCGAGGGAGACCGCGAGCGGTTGGTGCAAGTGGTGTCGAACGTCCTCGTCAACGCGGCCAAGTTCACGCCGCACGGGCGCGCGGTGTTCGTGACCGCCGCGGTCGAGGGCGGCAAGGCCGTCGTGTCGATCCGCGACGAGGGCCAGGGGATCGAACCCGACCTGCTGCCGCGCGTGTTCGAGCTGTTCTCGCAGGGGCGCCAGTCCGCCGACCGGCGGAACGGCGGCCTGGGGCTGGGGCTGGCGATCGCGCGCAGCATCGCGGTCGCGCACCAGGGGGAGATCGGCATCGACAGCCCGGGCCCGGGCCGCGGAACGACCGTCACCTTGCGGCTGCCGGCTGCCCCCGACGTGACGGCCGGCGTCGAGGACGGCGCGCTGCCGCAGGAGCTGTCCCCGCGGGCCGGCAACCGCCGGCGGGTGTTGATCGTCGACGACAACGAGGACAGCGCCGAGATGCTGGCGGCGTTCCTCAGCGAGGTCGGCTACGACTGCTACGTGGCGCCGGACGGGAGGCGCGCGCTGTCCCTGTCGCGCGAGGTGTGGCCCGACGCCGCCATCCTGGACATCGGGTTGCCCGACATCGACGGCCATCAGCTGGCGCGCGAGATGCGGGCGACGCTGGCGGCGCGCACGCCCAAGCTGATCGCCCTGACGGGCTACGCCCAGGACGCCGACCGCAAGCTGGCCCTGGAGGCCGGCTTCGTCGAGCACTTGGCCAAGCCCGTCGAGATGTCCAAGCTGACCGCCAAGCTGAGCGGGCTTCTGGGCAGCGACCCCTCCTAAAGGCGGCCCAGCCTTGACGGCGGCCGGGTTGCCCTGCAGGCTGGAGGCATGCGGGCCGCCCGACGACAGCGCTGGCTCTGCGCCGTTCTTCTGGCGCCGCTCGCTGCATTGGCCATCTCGGCGTCCAGCTTCTCCGCCCTCCGGTGCACGATGTCCGGGCTGCTGGTCCCGGAGACCTGCTGCCCCACCGTGGCTGACGGCGCGGCCGGCACCGAGCTGCCCGCGCCGCCCGTGCTGCAGGCGCCGGGCTGCTGCGAGCGGATCCTTCTCACGAACGACAAGGCGCCCGCCGTCTCGGGCGACCGCGCCGAGGAGCTGCCGGTCGCCCCCCTGGCGATCGCCGTCGCCCGCGTGCCCGTCGCGCTGGTCGCCGCCGTTCCGGCCACGCGCGGCCACGACGCGGCTCGACCGCCGGGCCGATCCGCGCCCGTCTTTCTGCTGACGCACGCCTTCCTGATTTGACCTCCGCCTGACCGCCCGGGTGGCGCGCGGCGCGTCCGTCCTCCGTCGAGGAGACCGGACCGCCGGCCGCGCCTGATTGCCGTCCAGGTTCCCGTCTGCGTCCGGAGGTTCAGGAATGGTTCCGCTCGTCGTCTGTCTCGCGCTCACGCCCGTGCCGCAAGGCCCACCGCAGGTCCGGCTCTCGGACTTGCTGGAGGAGGCTCGTCGAAAGAACCCGCGCATCCACGCCGCGCAGGCCCAGGCGCGCGCCGACGCCGCGACGGCGGAGGTCGCGGGGGCGCTGGACGACCCAATGGCGATGGTGCAGCTGTGGAACATGCCAGTCGACCTGTCGACCGTGCCGCTGATGGTGAACGTGACCCAGTGGCTGCCGCTGGGGGACAAGCGCGGCGCGCGCCGCGCCGAGGCGCACGCGGCTGCCGCCGTCTCGCAGGCCGATCTGGCCACGCGCGCGCGCGACGTCGAAGCGGAGGTCGCCAAGGCGTACTTCGACCTGTTCCTGGCTGACCGGATCATCGAGGTCGACGGCGAGATCGCGGCCACCCTGCGCTCGCTGGTCGCCGCCGCCGCCGCCCGCGTCTCGGCGGCGCGCGGCGAGGAGTCCGAGGTCCTGCGCGCGCAGAGCGAGGAGCTGAAGGTCGAATCCGATCAGGAGGCGGCGCGGGCCCGTCGCGCGGCCGCCGTCGCCCGGCTGGTCGCGCTGCTGGACCGGCCCGCCGGCACGGACCTGGGACGCACCTCCGAGCCGGGGTTGCTGCCGGACCTGCCCCCGGTCGAGGCGCTTCGCGCG
>CAZJMY010000288.1:0-10939 GCA_964546845.1 uncultured Myxococcales bacterium
GCTGGCGTTGCGGTAGCGCACCTCCAGCGTCTCGCGGTTGTAGCGCCGGCCGCCGCAGGCCTCGCACTCGATGTACACGTCCGGCAGGAAGTGCATCTCGATGCGGATGATGCCGTCGCCCTGGCAGGCCTCGCAGCGCCCGCCCTTCACGTTGAACGAGTAGCGCCCCGGCTTGTAGCCGCGCGCCTTCGACTCGGGGAGGTTCGCGAACAGATCGCGCACGTGCGTGAAGACGCCCGTGTAGGTCGACGGGTTCGACCGCGGCGTGCGCCCGATGGGCGCCTGGTCGATGTCGATCACCTTGTCGACGTGCTGCAGCCCCTCGATGCCGGCGTGCGGCTCGGGCGGCGCCTTCGCGTGGTTCAGCTTCTGCGCCAGCGCCCGCAGCAGCGTGTCGATCACCAGCGTCGACTTGCCCGAGCCCGACACCCCCGTCACGCAGGTCAGCACGCCGATGGGGAACGACACGGTCAGGTCGCGCAGGTTGTGCCCGCGCGCGTGCTTGATGGTCAGCGCGCGGTTCCCCGACTGGCGGCGCTGCCGCGGGACCTCGATGGCCTTGCGCCCCGACAGGTACGCCCCGGTGATCGAGTGGCTGTTCCCCGCGATGTCGTCCGGGTGCCCGGCCGCCACGATCCGCCCGCCGTGCACGCCGGCGCGCGGCCCCATGTCGATGACGTGGTCGGCCGCGCGGATCGTGTCCTCGTCGTGCTCGACGACCAGCACGCTGTTGCCCAGATCGCGCAGCTTGATCAGCGTGTCCAGCAGGCGCGCGTTGTCGCGCTGGTGCAGCCCGATCGAAGGCTCGTCCAAGATATAGAGGACCCCGACCAGCGAGCTGCCGATCTGCGTCGCGAGGCGGATGCGCTGAGACTCGCCGCCCGACAGCGTCGCGGCCGTGCGATCCAGCGACAGGTAGTCGACGCCCACGTTGTTCAGGAACGACAGGCGGTCGCCCGCCTCGCGCAGGATCCGCCCCGCGACCTCTTTCTGGCGCGGCGTCAGCGTGAGCCCCTTCAGGAAGTCATGCGCCTCGCGGATCGTCAGCGCGGTCATCTCGGTGATGCTCTTGCCGCCGACCTTGACGAAACGCGCCTCCTTGCGCAGGCGCGCGCCGCCGCACGACTCGCAGACGGTCTGCGACATGTAGCGGTGGAACTCGTCGTAGATGGCCTCGAAGTCCTCCTCGGACGTGCGCCCCTGCTCGCGCCGCCGCCGCTCGTGCTCCTCGAAGCGGCGCTTCAGGTTCGCGAGCACCCCTTCGAACTCGCGCTTGAAGCTGTGCTTGCGCCCGTTCTTCTCGAAGGTGAGGTCGACCTCGGTCCCGGGCACGCCCTCCAGCAGCAGCTTGCGCTGCTTCTCGGGCAGCTTGTTCCAGGGGACGTACTGGTCGATCTCGAACTGCGCGCAGACCGCGTCCAGGATCTGGTGGAAGAAGATGTTGTTGCGCCGCTCCCACGGCTCGATGGCGCCTTCCTTGATCGACACGTCCTCGTCGGGGACGATGAGGTCGGGGTCGAAGAACATCTTCGCGCCGATGCCGTCGCAGTCCGGGCAGGCGCCGGCCGGGTTGTTGAACGAGAACAGCCGCGGCGTGATCTCGGGGTAGCTGATGCCGCAGGTCGGGCAGGCGAACTTCTCGCTGAACAGCAGGTCGTCCCCGCCCAGCGGCGACACCTTGACCACCCCTTCGGCCAGCTTGGCCGCCAGCTCGATCGAGTCGGTCAGCCGCTGCCGGATGCCGTCCTTCTTGACCAGCCGGTCGACGAAGACCTCGATGGTGTGGGCGGCGGTCTTCGAGAGCGTGGGCGGCTCGGCCAGCTCGTGCAGGTCGCCGTCGATGTTGGCGCGCACGAAACCGTCCTGGCGCAGCTTGTTGAGCAGCGGCGCGAAGTCCCCCTTCTTGTCGCGCACGACGGGCGCCAGGACCGAGAACCGCTCGCCTTCGGGCAGGTCCATGACCTGGTCGACCATCTGCTGGATGGTCTGCGACTCGATGCGCTGCCCGCAGTTCCAGCAGTGCACCGCCCCCACGCGCGCCCAGAGCAGGCGCAGGTAGTCGTAGATCTCGGTCGCGGTGCCGACGGTCGACCGCGGGTTGCGCGAGCCGGTCTTCTGCTCGATCGAGATGGCGGGCGAAAGCCCCTCGATCGAATCGACGTCAGGCTTGTGCATCTGGTCCAGGAACTGCCGCGCGTAGGCGGACAGGGACTCGACGTAGCGCCGCTGCCCTTCGGCATAGATGGTGTCGAAGGCGAGCGACGACTTGCCCGACCCCGAGAGCCCCGTAATCACGACCAGCTTGTCGCGCGGGATCTCGACGTCGATGTTCTTGAGGTTGTGCTCGCGGGCACCCTTGATGACGATCTTCTGCATGACCTGGCCGACTCGGCTCGTCCGAAATGCGCCCCTTGAGATGCCGATGGAGGGCGCAAGTCAGATCTCAGCCCTCACACCCTATCACGGTCGCCTGTCACGGCGACCCTGTTAAGCTGCGTGCCATGGGCCTGACTCCGCTGCCCCGGAGGCGCGCGCTGGGCGTCTGGCTGGCGCTGGCGGCCGGCCTGGCGGATTTGCTCGGTTGCGCCAGCGCCGCCCAGCGCATCGAGGCTTACAAGGCTGGAGCCCGTCAGACTCATGCCACCGCCGAGCTCAAGCGAGGCATCAACTTCGGCGACGCCATGGACGCTCCGCACGAGGGCGACTGGGGCTGGACCATCTCGGCCGGCGACTTCGGGGTGGTGCGCGCCGCCGGCTTCGATCACGTGCGCGTGCCCATGCGGATCGGCTCTCACGCCGAGACGGGCGCGCCCTACCGCATCGAAAAACGGTTCCTGCACCGGATGGACTGGGCCATCGACCAGGCCCTGTCGCACGACCTGGCCATCATCGTCGACCTGCACCACTACACCTCGATGATGCAGGCGCCGAAGGCCCACGCGGACCGGCTGGTGGGCCTCTGGCGCCAGATCGCGACCCGCTACAAGGGCCTGCCGCGGGCGGTCGTCTACGAGATTCTCAACGAGCCGACCGACAAGCTGACGGCGGAGATCTGGAACCCCATCCTGGCGCGGACCGTCGCCGCGATCCGCGCCATCGATCCCGAGCGGCTGATCATCGTCGAGGGCGCGCACTGGGCGTCGGCCAAGGACCTACGCGACACGCTGGAGGTGCCGGAGGGCGACCCCAACATCATCGCCAGCTTCCACATGTACGCGCCCATGTACTTCACCCACCAGGGCTTCCCGTGGATCGAGCCGCGGTACCAGACGCGGGGGGTGATCTTCCCGGGGCCGCCGTCGCGCCCCATCGCGCCGGTCGCCGCCGCCGACCAGGATCCCGAGAGCCACGCCTGGTTCGAGCGCTACAACACCGAGCCCGCCATCACCAACCCGGGCGGCCCGGCGGCCATCATCGAGCAGCTGGACATGGCCAAGGCCTTCGCCGACCGCACCGGCATGCGCGTCTACATGGGCGAGTTCGGCGCCGGCGTCAACGCCGACGTCGCCTCCCGCGGCCGCTGGACCCGCACCGCCCGCCAGGAGGCCGAAAAGCGGGGCTTCGGCTGGGGCTACTGGGACTTCTGCCGCAACTTCGCCGCCTACGGCCAGCTGGGGATCACGGGCAGGTGGGTGCCGGAGATCAAGTCGGCGCTGCTGGATTAGCCGAGCCTGGGCCGGAGACATCCGCATGCGCTTGCGATGGCGGCGACATGTCCATAGACTATGTCCATGACCAAGAAGCAGATCGGCGCTGGAGCATTCAAGCAGGCCTGTCTGTCGCTCTTGGACGAGGTGGCCGAGGCGAAGGCGGAAATCATCATCACGAAGCGCGGCCGCCCGGTCGCTCGACTCGTCCCCATGGCCTCGGATCACGAACGCGAGCACGCGATCCTGAGCGCGCTCCGCGGAAAGGGCAAAACGCTGGTCTCCGAAAAGGAGTTCCTGCGTCCTTCGTCGGACGGCGAGGCCTGGTCGGTGCTCGAGAACGACGCCTGACGCATGGTCGTCCTCGACACGCACACCGTCATCTGGTGGACCTTGGAGCCCGCTCGACTGGGTCGGTCCGCGACTCACGAGATCGCCCAGGCCGATCGTCTTGGAGTCCCCAGCATTTCGCTGTGGGAAACGTCTGTCTTGGTCCGGAAAGGCAAACTGAAGCTCGACATGCCGGTGTCCGAGTGGGCCGATCACCTCCTCGCCATTCCGCGTGTC
Organism: uncultured Myxococcales bacterium; assembly: GCA_964546845.1. Taxonomy (GTDB): domain Bacteria; phylum Myxococcota_A; class Polyangia; order Fen-1088; family Fen-1088; genus JADGRB01. The sequence goes on from CAZJMY010000288.1 coordinate 4,215, forward strand.
GAGTGTCTGGCCCTCAACGATCGGATCGCGCTGAACGCCGACTCGCTCCACATGCACCCAGATCCCGCCGATCGCTTCATCGTCGCGACGGCGCTGGAGCACCGAGCTCGCCTCATAACCAAGGACACGGCCCTCCGTCGGCTGAAGCTGGTCGAGACGGTCTGGTAGGTGCGCGGCACCTCGGACTCGCGCCGCAACACTTCTTAACAATCAGCGGCGACTGGCCTTAACACGGGCCGCCTACGGTTGCGGGCATGGAAACCAGGGCGCGGCCGGTGGTCGATCACAGTCGGTGCGAGGGGAAGGCGGAGTGTGTGGCGGTCTGTCCGTTCCACGTGTTCGAGGTGAGGCGGATCGAGGGCGGGGACTTCGCGCAGCTGTCGTGGCGCGGGAAGTTGAAGAGCGTCGCGCATGGGCGCAAGACGGCGTACACGCCGCGCGTCGATCAGTGTCTCGTGTGCGGGCTGTGCGTGCCGGCTTGCCCGGAGCGGGCGATCCGGCTGGAGCGGCGATGAGCTCAGGAACGCGACGACGCGATGGCGAGGTCCAGGGCGGCCAGGAAGCTCTGGGCGCGGGCCTTGCCCTGGCCGGCGATGTCGTAGGCGGTGCCGTGGTCGGGGGAGGTGCGGACGAACGGCAAGCCCAGCGTGATGTTCACGCCGTCGTCGAAGTGCAGCAGCTTCAGCGGGATCAACCCCTGGTCGTGGTAGAGGGCGACGACGGCGTCGAACTCGCCGTTCGCGGCCTGCCGGAACACGGAATCGGGGACCAGCGGACCCTCGACGGTCGCGCTCAGGCCGGCGGCGGCCAGGCGGGCGCGCGCCGTGTCGACGGCTGGGCGCACCAGGCGATCCTCTTCGTCGCCGAAGCGGCCTGCTTCGCCGGCGTGCGGGTTCAGCCCGGCCACGGCGACGCGCGGGTGGGCGATGCCGAAGCGGCGCGCCAGCCCCTCGGCGGTCAGCCAGATGGTCGACGCGATCCCCTCGACCGTCAGCAGGCGCGGCACGTCCTTCAGTGCCACGTGCGTGGTGGCGACGGTGACCCGCAGGACGGGGCCGGCCAGCATCATCGCGAACTCGCGCACGCCAGCGCGCGCGGCCAGGTACTCGGTGTGGCCGGGGAAGGTGAACCCGGCGCGCGCGATCCACTCCTTCGAGATCGGCGCGGTCACCAGCGCGGCGACCTCGCCGGCCAGCGCCGCGTCGGTGGCAGCCGTCAGGTAGGCGAGCTGCGCCCGCCCCGAGGCGTCACCGGGGCGCCCGGGCGTCACCTCGCTCGCGCCCAGGTTGGTGACGGCGCAGACCCGCGCGGCGGACGGGGCCGCAATCCCGGCCGCGGACGCGGCGCGCGCGAGCACGCCGGGGTCGCCGAACACCAGCACGTCGGCGTCCGGCCGCTCGGCCAGCGCGCGCGCCACCACCTCCGGCCCGATCCCTGCCGGATCTCCCAGCGAGATCGCGATCGGCTTCATGCGATCACAGCTTCAGCTTGGACAGCCGGTCCACGGCTTCGGCCAGGCGCGCCTTGTCCGCGCAGACCGTCATCCGCACGAACCCTTCGCCCGCCGCGCCGAAGCCGGTGGCGGGCGTGGCGACGATGCCCGCGTCGGTGAGCAGCCGCGAGGCGAAGTCGATCGACGTCAGCCCGGCCGGGTTGGCGACCAGCGTGTAGAAGCTGGCCTTCGGCACCAGCACGTCGAAGCCGGCCTTCTTGAGGCCGCCGCAAAGGACGTCGCGCCGCTCGCGATAGATCGACCGCTGCCGGGCGACGCAGGCCTGGTCACCGGTCAGCGCCGCGATGGCGGCCCGCTGGACGGCGTCGAACGCGCCCGAGTCCACGTTGGTCTTCACCTGGCCGAGGCCCCCGACCAGGGTCGCGTTGCCGCACGCCCAGCCGACGCGCCAGCCGGTCATGTTGTACGTCTTCGACAGCGAGTGGAACTCGATCCCCACCTCGCGCGCTCCCGGCGTCTCCAGAAAGGACGGCGGCGGCGACTCGTAGTACATCTCGCTGTAGGCGAGGTCGCTGGCGACGATGACGTTGTTCTTCTCGGCGAAGGCGACCACCTTCTCGTAAAAGCCCGGCGCCGCCAGCGCGGCGGTCGGGTTGTTCGGGTAGTTGATCCACAGGATCTTCGCGCGCCGCGCGACGTCCGCCGGGATGGCGTCCAGGTCCGGCAAGAAGCCGTTCTCGCGCCGCAGCGGCAGGAAGTACGGCTCGCCGCCCGCGAATCGGGTCAGCGTCGCGTAGACCGGGTAGCCCGGGTCGGGGCAAAGGACGATGTCGCCCGGGTTGACGAACGCGAACGGGAAGTGGGCGATGGCCTCCTTCGAGCCGATGACGCAGATGACCTCTTTCTGCGCGTCGAAGGTCAGGCCGAACCGCGACTTCATGAACTCGGCGGCCGCCTTGCGGAACGCCTCCATCCCCACGTACGAGGGGTAGCGGTGGGTGCTGGGGTCGCGCGCCGCCTCGGCCAGCGCCGCCACGATGTGGTCGGGCGTGGGCAGGTCGGGGTCGCCGATGCCCAGGTCGATGAGGTCCTTTCCCTTCTTCCGCTCCTCGTTCTTCAACGCGTCGATGCGCGCGAACAGGTAGGGGGGCAGCTCGCGAATGCGGTCGGCCAGCTCGATCTTCATCCCGTTTTCTCTACCACGGGATCGGCTTGCTTGACTCTCGGCCGCGACCACCTAAAGTGGCCGGCTGCCATGGCGGACGAAAGCAAGACCAAAGCGAAGACGACGGCTCCGGCCGCAGCGACCGAGGCCGGCGGCGAGACCTGTTCGGTTGATAAGTGCAAGCAGCCGGTGCGGGCCAAGGGGCTCTGCCGCAAGCACTTCATCGGCTGGCGCCGCGGGACCGTGGGCGACAACCACCGCTACAAGATCTGCAGCAAGGAAGGCTGCCGCAAGCCGCGCACGCGCGGTGGGCTCTGTGACGAGCACGCTGGCGTTGCGACGCCCGAGGGGGCTGCCCCCGCCGAGGGCGGCGCCGCCCCGGCCTAGAACGTAGCGGCGTTTGCAGAAGATCGTCATCCGCGGAGGCGCGCGCCTGACAGGCGAGGTGCGCGTGTCGGGCTCGAAGAACGCCGCGCTGCCGATCCTGGCCTCGTCGCTGCTGGCGCAGGGGCGGTCCATCTACCGGAACGTCCCGGGGCTGGGCGACGTCCGCACGATGGGCAAGCTGCTGCAGCGGCTGGGCGCCGAGATCCCCGAGGTCCGGCAGGGGGTCGCGCACGTCGACACCTCGCGCATCGTCGAGCACGAAGCCCCCTACGACCTGGTCAAGACCATGCGCGCCTCCGTGCTGGTGCTGGGGCCGCTGGTCGCGCGCTACGGCAAGGCGCGGGTCTCGCTACCGGGCGGCTGCGCCATCGGCGCCCGCCCGATCGACCAGCACCTGAAGGGGCTGGCCGCGATGGGGGCCCGCATCGATCTCGAGCACGGCTACGTCAACGCGCGCGCCCGCCGGCTGCGCGGCGCGACCATCGTCTTCGACATGGTCACCGTCACCGGGACCGAGAACCTCATGATGGCGGCGGCGCTGGCCAAGGGGATGACCACCCTGGAGAACGCCGCCCGCGAGCCGGAGGTCGAGGAGCTGGGGCGCGTCCTCAACAAGATGGGCGCCAAGATCCGCGGCGCCGGCACGTCCCTCATCACCATCGAGGGCGTCGAGGAGCTGCAGCCTATCGAGCACGCGGTCATCCCGGACCGCATCGAGGCCGGCACGCTGCTGGTGGCGGCGGCCATCACGCGCGGCGACGTGCTGATCCGCGAGTGTCTGCCCGAGCACCTGGACGCCGTCATCGCCAAGCTGCGCGCGGCTGGCGCCGAGGTCACGGCCGAGGGGGACGGCATCCGCGTGCGCGGCAAGTCGGAGTTCAACCCGGCCGACATCTCGACCCAACCCTTCCCCGGCTTCCCGACGGACATGCAGGCGCAGTTCATGGTCCTCATGACGCGGGCGCAGGGGCAGTCGGTGCTGTCGGAGACGATCTTCGAGAACCGCTACATGCACGTCCCGGAGCTGCAGCGCATGGGCGCTGACATCGTCGTGGACGGGCGGACCGCCATCGTGCGCGGCCCCACCAAGCTGGCGGGCGCCACCGTCATGGCCACCGACCTGCGCGCGTCGGCGTGCCTGGTGCTGGCCGGGCTCATCGCCACGGGAAAGACGGAGATCCTGCGCATCTACCACCTGGATCGCGGCTACGATCGCCTGGACAAGAAGCTGCGCGCGCTGGGGGCCGACGTCCGGCGCGCGCGAGGGACCGCGTGAAGACCAAAGCCAAACGAGCGACGTCCGAGCCAGTCGAGACGGCCGAGATCCTGACCATCGCGCTGCCGCGCGGGCGCATCCTGGACGAGGCGCTGCCGCTGTTCGCGAACGCCGGGATCGACCTGGGCGCCGCCGAGAAGGCGCGGGCCGGGCGCCGCCTCATCATCCCCATCCCCGAACACGACCTGCGGGTGCTGATCGTGCGCGACACGGACGTCCCCGCGTACGTCGAGCACGGCGCCGCGCACCTGGGCATCGCGGGGCGCGACGTGCTGGAAGAGCAGGACCGCGATCTCTACGAGCCGCTGGACCTGGGCATCGGCCGCTGCCGGATGGTGGTCGCCGAGCCCGAGGACCGTCCCGTCGACGAGAACGCGCAGGTGCACTTGCGCTACGCCACCAAGTTCGCGGAGATCACGCGCCGCCACCTGCAGTCCCGCGGCACCGTCGCGGAGATCATCAAGCTGTACGGCTCGATCGAGATCGCGCCGCTGGTGGGGCTGGCCGATCGGATCGTCGACCTCGTGTCGTCGGGCGAGACGCTGCGCCAGCACAACCTGCGCGAGGTGGAGACGATCCTCGAGGTCAGCGCGCGGGTCTGCGTCGGCCGCGCGGCCGCCAAGCTGCACGGCGAGCGCATCGACGCGCTGCTCTCGGCGCTTCGACAAGTCGTCCGCCATTCCGCCTCTTAGCACTGTCACCTGGCGAGCGCCAGGGTAATCTGGCTTTTGTAAGTGTCTGTAATCGCGCGAGAAATGTGCGATTTGTTGGCACTCTCGAAGGTTGCTTGACGACCCCGGGGTGGTGTTTATGCTTCGCCCCGCATGCCGATCTACGAATACGCCTGCGCCGCCTGCGGCCACCAGTTCGAGGAGTGGCAGAAGATCAAGGACCCGCCGGTCAAGGTCTGCCCCAAGTGCAAGGCGAAGAAGGTCGAGCGCCTCATCAGCCAGACGTCCTTCCACCTGAAGGGCGGCGGCTGGTACTCCGACCTCTACTCGGGGCCGAAGCCGAACGGCGCGGCCGAGCAGGGCTCGTCGAAAGACTCCAGCAGTAAAGAAACGAAGTCCGCCTCCACCTCGACCACCAAGTCGAGCAAGGGCAAAAAGTCCGAGGCCGCCTGACGGCCGCGCCCGGACGATTTTTACAAACGCGAACGCAAGGAGAGAGACATGAAGATCCGACCGCTCTATGACCGCATTCTCGTGAAGCGCATCGAGGAACAGCAGAAGACCGCCGGTGGGCTGTACATCCCCGACACGGCCAAGGAGAAGCCGATGGAGGCCGTCGTGGTCGCCGTGGGCAACGGCAAGATTCAGGACGACGGTTCCCTCCGCAAGCTGGAGGTGAAGGCCGGCGACAAGATCCTCTTCTCCAAGTACTCGGGGAACGAGATCAAGATCGACGGGACGGATCACCTGATTCTCCGCGAGGACGACATCCTCGCGGTCGTTGAATAGTTTTTTCTCTCACGAAAATCGGAGAACAGAGTCATGGCTGCCAAAGAAATCGTTTTCTCTCAGAGCGCCCGTCAGAGCATCGCGAGCGGGCTCAACATCCTGGCCAACACGGTCAAGGTGACGCTGGGGCCCCGCGGCCGCAACGTCATCATCGAGAAGAGCTGGGGCTCGCCCACGGTCACCAAGGACGGCGTCACCGTCGCCAAGGAGATCGAGCTCGAGGACAAGCTGGCGAACATGGGCGCCCAGATGGTGAAGGAGGTCGCCTCCAAGACCTCTGACATCGCGGGCGACGGCACCACGACGGCCACCGTCCTGGCGCAGGCGATCTACACCGAGGGTTCGAAGCTGGTCGCGGCCGGCCACAACCCGATGGACATCAAGCGGGGCGTCGACGCGGCGGTCGCCAAGATCGTCGAGAACCTGCGCGACCAGGCCAAGCCGACGAAGGGCAAGACCGAGATCGCCCAGGTCGGCACCATCAGCGCCAACGGCGAGAGCCTGATCGGGGACATCCTGGCCGAGGCGATGGAGAAGGTCGGCAAGGAAGGCGTCATCACCGTCGAGGAAGCCAAGTCGATGGAGACGACGCTGGACGTCGTCGAGGGGATGCAGTTCGACCGCGGCTACCTGTCGCCCTACTTCGTGACCGACGCGGAGCGGATGGAGGCGGTGCTGGAAGACTGCTTCATCCTCGTGCACGAGAAGAAGCTCTCGAACATGAAGGACCTGCTGCCGGTGCTCGAGCAGGTCGCCAAGGGCGGCCGCCCGCTGCTGATCATCGCCGAGGACGTCGACGGTGAGGCGCTGGCCACGCTGGTCGTCAACAAGCTGCGCGGCACCCTGCAGGTCTGCGCGGTGAAGGCGCCGGGCTTCGGCGATCGCCGCAAGGAGATGCTGAAGGACATCGCGGTGCTCACCGGCGGCCAGGCCATCACGGAGGATCTGGGCCTGAAGCTGGAGAACATCACGCTGAAGGACCTG
>CAZJMY010000289.1:0-1844 GCA_964546845.1 uncultured Myxococcales bacterium
GTCGCGCGCGATCGCGTATAGCCGGGCGTCCTGCGACCCGATCAGCACCGACCCGTCGCTGGCGATGGCCGGGGACGAGACGATGGGCCCGGCGGTGGAGAACGCCCACCAGACCGTCGGCTTGTTGGGCGGCAGCGTGAACGGCGACCGCCCGCGGTGGGTGGCGCCGAACCGGAACATCGCCTGGGCCGGCTCGATCGCGTATTGCGGCAGCGGCAGCGCCGTCCCGTTCTGGACCAGCGTCGCCCCGGGCGTGCGGGCCGCGCTCTCGGCCGGCCACGTGCAGCGGCCGGCGTCGCAGAGTCGGTTCAGCTTGCAGTCGCGATCGCTGGCGCAGGGGACCGGCTCGACGTGCGCACAGCCAAGCAGGACCACACACAGAGCGACACCAGCGACAACCGGGACAATGGCGGCGCGGGGGGGCGCCGTACGCGGACGGAACTTTCGGATGGGGGAAGGTTAAGGCAAATTGAAAAACACGCAAGCCAAACGGCTGGGCAGCATGAGGCGCGCGGCGCTGGTCGCGATGCTGATGATGGGGTGCAAGCGGCATCCAGCTGCGGAAAACGCGCCGCCCGCTCCCCCACCGGCGCCCGTCCAGGCCGCGGCCCCCGAGAAGCCCGCCGTGGCGGCGGCACCAGCCCAGCACCCCCCTTACAAGCACGTCGTCATCATCAGTGAGGACGGCCTGCGGCCCGACGCGCTGATGAGCGTGCTGCCGCCCGTGCATCAGCAGATCATGAAGAACGCGGCCTACTCGCTGACCGCGCGCACGATCCGGCACGCGTCGACCCTGCCGTCACACGCCGCGATGCTGTCCGGGTTCGACGTGAAGGACCACGGCCTGTGGTGGAACTCGTGGAAGCCGGAGCGCGGGTGGATCCACGTGCCGACGATCTTCGACGCCGCCGAGAAGAACGGTGGGACCGCGGCGGCGTTCGTCGGCAAGAAGAAGCTGGAGCACATCGCCCACCCCGGCTCCGTCGACGTGTTCTCGCGCCCTGGCTACTTCTGCAAGAAGGTCGTCGACGAGGCGAGCAAATACCTGGTCGACAAGCGGCCGGCCATCGAGTTCATCCACTTTTCGGATCCCGACGACCTGGGACATCTGGACGGCTGGATGTCGAACCCGCAGCTCGAGGCCGTCCGCCACACCGACAAGTGCCTGCAGACCTTGCTGGACGCCGTCGCCGCCTCGGGCCTCGACAAGGACACCTTGTTCATTCTTTCAGCCGACCACGGCGGCCACGGCCACAACCACTCCGGCAAGATCCCCGTCGACCGCCTGATTCCCTGGATCGCCTGGGGCCCCGGCGTCCGCCCCGGTCACAAGATCGCGTCCCCGATCAGCACCGTCGACACCGCGGCCACCGCGCTGTGGGCGCTGGGGTATCCCCCAACGCCCGGGGCCATCGGGCACCCCGTCCTCGAAGCCTTCGATCCCGCCACGGTCAACATCCACGGCCCCCAGCTCTAAATCCCACCATCACCATTCCGAAGGCGTCCAAACGTGGACGTACACGTGGTCGTGGACGTGGACGTGGACGTGGACGTAAACGCGGACGTAGACGCTGACGTAGTCGCTGTCGTGTTCGTGAACGCTGACGTCGTCGTGATCGCGGACGTCCGGAATCCGGTCCGATCCGGTCCGATCCGGGTCCGGTCCGTTCCGGCTCCCGTGGCGGCCCCTGACCCTGACGTCCGGGTGCGGTACCAAGACATCGCTGACACAAAAGTCTCAGGACATCGCTGACAGTGGGTTTACAGGTGGGTGCCCTGGAAAGAGCAGCGAGTCATGGGGGAGAAGCTCAAATTCGTAGAGGCGGCGATTCTGCCTGGAGCCA
>CAZJMY010000290.1:0-7686 GCA_964546845.1 uncultured Myxococcales bacterium
GAGCGGCGGGCAGGGCGGGGGCGGCACCGCCGTCGCGACCGGCGGGCAGGGCGGTGCCGCGGTGGCGACCGGCGGCAGCTCGGGCGGGAATGCCGGTCGGACCAGCGCGGGCGCCGGCGGAGGAGGCGGCGCAGGCGCAGGAGGACATGCGGGAGGCGCGGCGGGCTCGGGCGCGGCGGGCTCGGGCAGCGGCGGCAGCGCGGGCTCGGGCGGCAAGACGCTGCAGCAGCTTCAAAGCGACTACGTCGACCTGCGGTTCGGCATGTTCATGCACTTCGGCATCCTGACCTTCTGCGGGTCGCAACCCGGCGATCCCTGCGCCGGCAGCTGGGCCCAGGGGAATCTTCCCATCCAGAACTTCGCGCCGTCGAGCAAGTACGACCCCACGCAATGGGCAGATGCCGCCGTCGCCGCGCACATGAAGTTCGGCGTGCTGACGACGCGCCATCACGACGGGTTCGCGCTGTGGCCCAGCGCGGCCAGCACCTTCAACGTCGGCCACATCCCCTGGAAGAACGGGCAGGGCGACGTGGTCAAGGACTACGTCACCGCGTTCCGCGCCCGCGGCCTGGCGCCGGGCCTCTACTATTCGATCTGGGACGCCACCGAAGGGATCGGGAACAACGCGACCATCACCGACGCCCAGATGAGCTACGTCACCAAGCAGATCACGGAGCTGCTGACCAACTACGGCCCGATCCCCATCCTGGTGGTCGACGGCTGGTCGTGGAAGACGGGCCACAACCGCGTCGCGTATCAGACGATTCGCGAGCTGGTGAAGTCGCTGCAGCCCAACTGCCTGCTCACCGACCACACCCACCTGGTCGACCCGTGGGAGGTCGACATCGTGAACTTCGAGGAGCCGGCCGGGGCCTTCGCGCCCGCCAGCAACACCTACGCGGCGGAGCAGGAGACCAAGATCAACAACAGCGGGGGCAACGACTGGTTCTGGGCGCCCAACGTCGGTGACCTGATGAGCGTCTCGACCATCGTCGACGGCCACCTCAAGAAGCTGGAGCCGGCCTACACCAGCTTCCTGCTCAACTGCCCGCCCAACCGCGACGGGTTGATCGATGCGTCGATGGTCTCGGTGCTGACTCAGGTGGGCGCTGCCTGGAGCCCGAACACGAGCCGCGCGCCGCTGCCCGCGCAGGCCCGGATCATCGAGCACCCGTACACGCCCGTTGCCGCCACGGCGACCAGCGGCGTCGCGGCCAACGCGATCGACGGGATCAACGACACGAACACGCACACGCTGTGGCAAACGGTGGGCGCGTACCCGCAGTCGGTGACGCTGGATCTGGGCCAGAGCCGTCCGGACGTCGGCATGCTGACCGTCGTCCCCCAGTACACGAACGGCGCCGGCGTCACGGCCGGCAACGTCACCAGCTACGGCATTCTGGTCAGCACCGACCTCACCACCTTCACGCAGGCGAGCATCGGCACCTGGCCGGCCGACGGAAAGCTGCACACGGCGATCTTCGGCCCCGTCGCTGCCCGCTACGTGCGCTTCGAAGTGCGTGGCGCGAACGGCACGTCGGCGATCGTCACCGACATCACCGTGGGCGCGAACCGGTAGCGGCGCGATCTTCGCCCACGATTGTCGTGCCTACGCGGTGCGCGTCGATCGCGCTCCGCACTGAGCTCCGCTTCGGGCGCGCGCGCACCACTTCTCGGAAGCCCGGGTCGACGAGAATGCCGTGAGTTGACGATAAGCCGTTGGCTGACGCTCTAAGCGTCTGTGCGATCGACGCTTCGATCGACGATCCCTGGCCTCGGAGGTGATCCGGATGCGCGACCTCGACGTCTCGTCCGTGGGCGGTTCCCCGACATGCGTCCGGCGGCGCGGTCGTTCCGTGGACCGACGAGCGCTGGCGGTGCTGGCGACCGTCCTTCTCGCCGGGTGTCAGGGCCCGAGTGAAGAGCCGGCTCCCAGCAGCGACGGAAGCGAAGCCCCCAATCTTCCCGGCGCGCTGGTCGGCAGGCGGCGCACGGGCGGCAGCTCAGGCAGTCGCGGGGGAACCGCCGGGGGCGGTCGAGCCGGGGCGGGTGGAGCGGCGGGAGCCGCCGGCGGAATCGCGGGGGCAAGCGGCCAGGCAGGTTCGGGCGCGGCGGGTGGCCAGTCCGGTGCGGGCGCGTACTGGGTTCCCACTCCCGGGATGAGCTGGCAATGGCAGCTCACGGGGACGATCGACCAGAGCGTCGACGCGCAAATGTTCGACGTCGATCTCTTCGACACGCCCGCGGCAACGGTGTCGTCGCTGCACGCGGCGGGCCGCCGAGTGGTCTGCTACGTCAGCGCCGGAACCTTCGAGGACTGGCGCCCCGACGCGTCTCGGTTTCCCGCGTCGGTCAAGGGAAGCACCGTCTCGGGCTTCCAGGACGAGCGATGGCTGGACATCCGGCAATGGAGCGTGCTGCAGCCGATCCTGGAGGCGCGGATGGATCTCTGCGTGAGCAAGGGCTTCGACGCCATCGAGCTCGACAACGTCGACGGATACGCGAACGGGAGCGGCTTTCCGCTGACCGCCGCCGACCAGCTGACCTTCAACCGCAACCTCGCGAGCTCGGCACACGGCAGGCATCTCTCGGTCGCGCTCAAGAACGACATCGACCAGACGAGCGACCTGGTCGGCCAGTTCGACTGGGCGCTCAACGAGCAATGCTTCGAGTACGGCGAGTGCAGCGCCTTGCAGCCGTTCGTCCGGGCGCACAAGGCGGTGTTCAACGTCGAGTACAACCTGGCGACTTCGTCATTCTGCCCGCAAGCCAAGAGCCTGGGCTTCAGCTCGATGCGCAAGCACCTCTCGCTGGACGCCTACCGGGTCCCGTGCCCCTGATCCGAAAGATTGGCGCCGGCCAAGTCATCCCGGGCCGGTGCAGCCGAAGTGGGCGTCGCGCTGCGATGCCAGGCGGCGCAGCTTGCGTGCGAACGGGGCGCCGATGTCCGCCATTCGGCTGAGAACGGCGGCGTTGGCCGCCAGGTGCTGCTGAATGGTCTTCCGCTTCTCCTGATCGTCGCAGAAGCACCGAGCCTCTGTCATGTCCGTCAACGTTTGAACGACGTTCTCGTGGAACGCGTCGCGCAAGCACGAGGGGGCCGCCGGCCATGCCGCCGCGAGCTGCTTCAGGGCCGCGAGCGCGCTCTCGGGTCGGTGGCAGCCGCCGTAGTCCGTCATCTGGTCGATCCAGGCCCCGAAACCGCCGGCGCCGAGCTCCCTCATGGCCAGCACCAGCGGCCGGCTCGCCGGTGACGCCACCGACAGGACATTCTTCCACTGCAACCCCGTGTGGATGCCGCCTTCGACGGCGTAGACCGAGGCGCCCGCCGTCTCCGCGCCGTACGCGCCCGAGTCGTCGTCGTCAGCGGAAGGAGGGGTGGTGTCGCTCGTGACGGCGTCTTGCAGCGGCTCCAGCAGCGAGATGGAATCGGACACGAACGCGCAAAACGCCTCTTCGGACGTCTTCGCCCGGTCGAAAAGAGCTCGGTTGTGCCGGGCGGATTCGATGATCTGCGTCGGCAACGGGATGTCCGACTTCAGAGCCCTCGAGGCGATGACCGGCTTCGCGCGAACGTCCGCGCTCATCGAGACGAGGAACAACAGGACCAGCGCGCGCTTCATCGGCTCCCCGACAGAATCGGTGGATCCGACTCCGCTCTGGAGCGCGTCAGGAGGCGGTGCGCTGGGCCTGCTCTTTGATGTCCTTGGCCTCGAGGACGGTCTTGGGGGCGCCGAAGCGGACGCAGTTGATCATGGCCAGGCCGACCTCGCGCAGGGGGATGCCCGCGAAGAACAGGTTCAGCAGCGGGTAGAAGAACAGCGCGGCGCGGTACGAGCGCTTGATGTTCTTCTGGCCGGGCGCCGGCTTCATCAGGGCGGGGCGGAAGTTGTAGACCGCCTTGAAGGGAAGGCGGGCCAGCGCGTTCTCCGCTTTGCCCTTCACGCGGGCCCACATCACGCGCCCCTTCTCGGTGCCGTCCGTGTGCGCGCCCGTGACGTGGACCAGGACCATGCCAGGGTTGAGGCGGGCCAGCGTCCCGGCGAAGGCCAGCGGGGTGTCGTAGGCGATGGCGGTGTACTCCGCTTCCTTCATTCCGATTGAGCTGACGCCTGCGCAGTAGAAGCAGGCGTCGTAGCCGGTGAGCTGCCCCTCGACGGCCGCGAGGTCCCGGAAGTCGGAGACCAGGCACTCGGTGAGCTTGGGATGCGTGTGCCCGGACGGCCGCCGCGACACCGACAGCACGCGCTCGACCACCGGGTTCTCGAGGCACTCGAGCAACACGCCCTCGCCGACCATGCCCGTGGCTCCCGTGATGATGACCTTCATCCCCGCAGCCTAGCGCCGATCCCCCCGCGAGGGCGGATGAGGCGACCGACTATTCGGCGCCGGCTTCGAAGCGCGCGGCGCCGGCCTCGCGCGTGGCGGAGAGGTCCAGGACCAGGCGGCCGCCGACCTCCGCGCCGTCGCCCGACCGCCACTTTCGCTTGCGCGTCTTGCCCTTCGAGACCAGGTCCGCCAGCTCGGTGTCCGTGATCCGGCGCCCCGCGATCTGGAACCAGACGACGAACGCGCAGCCCTCACGCCAGCGGGAGCACCCCCAGCCGCGGTTTCCCGCCACCAGGACGCCCTCTTTGCAGCGCGGGCAGATGAGCGCGGTCGGCGCCGGCGTCGCGGCCTTCGCGGCCGCCGCCTTCGCCGCCGCTGGAGCTTCGCCTGCCGGCGCCGGACCGCCGCCGCCGCGGATGGCGGCCACGACGTCGCGCACGTAGCGGGCGATGTCGGCCATGAAGGCGGCGCGCGTCTCCTCGCCGCGCGCCACCCGCGCCAGGCGCGCCTCCCAGGTGCCGGTCAGCTCGGGCGAGGCCAGGCTCTTCTCGGGCAGCGCCTCGATGAGGCCGATGCCCATCTCCGTCGGGACCAGGTTCTTGCCCTCGCGGGCCACGAAGGTCCGCCGGATCAACGTCTCGATCGTCGCGGCCCGCGTGGCGGGCGTCCCCAGGCCGGAATCGCGCATGGCCGCCCGCAGCTCCTGGTCCGAGATCTCGCGGCCGGCCGACTCCATCGCGCCCAGCAGCGTCGCCTCCGTGTGCCGGGGCGGCGGCCGCGTCTGCTTGGTCAGTACGTCCAGCTTGCCGTCCAGGCGTTGTCCCTCGGCCAGCGGCGGCAGCGTCGGGCCGGCATCGCTGTCCCCCATCTGAGCAACGTCCTGCCAGCCCGCGACCAGGCGCACCCGCCCGCGCGCGCGGTACCGATCGGGCGGCGGCGGCAACGCCGTCACCGGAGTCTCGTCGCCGGCGGCTTCCGGCGGTTCGCTCCCCACGTCCGCCGAGACGGTGGCCCCCGCCGCGGCGGGGCCCACGCGGATCACGACGTCGGTCAGCGCGAACTCCGCGTCGGGATGGAACGCGCCCAGAAACCGCCGCGCCACCAGGTCGAACACGCGCTGCTCGTCCCGCGACAGGTCGTCCAGCCGCACGGGCTTTCCGGTGGGCACGATCGCGTGGTGGTCGCTGACCTTGCCGTCGTCGAAGACGCGGCGCGAGCGCGCCGGCGGGGTGTCGAGCAGCGGCCGCGCGAACGGCGCGTAGTCCGGCAGCGCCGCCATCGCCCCGAACAGCTTGGGCAGCTCGCCCGCCATGTCGGTCGTCAGGTGGCGCGAGTCCGTGCGCGGGTAGGTCAGGATCTTGTGGCGCTCGTACAGCGCCTGGGCCGCGGCCAGCGTCGCCGTCGCCGACAGCCCGTACCGGCGGTTCGCCGTCCGCTGCAGCGACGTCAGATCGAACAGCAGCGGCGGCGGCTCGCGCACGCGCTTTTGCCGCAGCCGCTCGACCACCGGCCCGTGCGGTCCGCCCGCCGCGCTCTGGCCGCGGGCGACGATGGCGTCGGCCAGCGCCCGCTCGGCGAGGCGCGCGCGGATCCCTTTCACCTGCGGCAGCGTCACGCCCCAGGTGGCCGTGACTTTCTCTTCGGCGTCCGCCGGCGCGCCTGCCGGCACGAACAGGCCGCGCACTTCCCAGTAGTCGCGCGGCTGGAAGTTCCGGATCTCCAGCTCGCGCCGCACCAGGATCGCCAGCGTCGGGGTCTGGACGCGGCCGATCGAGTAGAGCGGGGCGTCGCTCTGTCCGCGGTGGCGGCCCCGGCGCGGCGGCGGCGTCGCGCGCGGTCGGGGTACGGCGGCGCGCGCGCTGACCGTGACGGCGCGCGTGGCGTTCATCCCGACCAGCCAGTCCGCCTCCGACCGGCAGCGCGCCGCGCCCGCCAGCGGGTCCAGCTCGACGCCGGGCCGGAGCCGCTGGAACCCCGCCCGGATCGCGTCGTCGGTCAGCGACGAGATCCAGAGCCGCTTGATGGGCAGCCGGCTGCGCGCCAGCTCGTAGACATAGCGGAAGATGAGCTCGCCCTCGCGCCCGGCGTCGCAGGCGTTGACGACCTCCGTGAAGCGGCGGTCGCACAGCAGATCTTGCACGACGCGCAGCTGATCGCGGGTGCCCGGGATGGGCCGCAGCTTGAAGGTGGCCGGCAGCATCGGCAGCGTGTCGAGACGCCAGGACTTCCAGGCCGGGTCGTAGGCCGCCGGCTCCTCGAGCTCGACCAGGTGCCCGATGCACCAGGTGATGACGCGTCCGGGCCCCTCGATGGCGTGCTTGCCGCTGCCGCGCAGGCCGACGACCCGCGCCAGATCGCGCGCGACGGACGGCTTTTCGGCGATGACCAGCTGCACGGGCGCCCCCAGCTTAGCTGTTCTCGGACGGCCGTCGCCCGAAGTTGCCCCACCGGCCCGGCGGGCAGCCGACTTCGCGAAAGCGGCCACCCCAGAAAAATCGAACAACTCCCCGCGCCCCCCGGCAGCTTAGTTCGATGAAAACGTCGGGCGCCGTGTTTGCGATGTTCGCGGTTCTGGTCTCCGCCTGCTCCGGTTCTTCCGGGTCCTCCGAGGGAACCGGGGGAACTTCGGGCAGCAGCGGCGGAGCTCCCGGTTCCGGGGGGCAGCTCGCGACCGGGGGGGCGGTCGGTACCGGCGGGCAGGTCGCCTCGGGCGGGACGACGGGGACCGGCGGCATCAGCTCGGGTTCCGGCGGCCAGAACGAGACCGGCGGCGCGACGGGGGCAGCCGGAAAGGTGGGGTCGGGCGGCGCGGGCGGCTCGGCTGGCGCGCGCGGCTCGGCGGGCGCGAGCGGCGCGGCGGGAAGCCAGGGGCAGGGCGGGGGTGGCGGGACCGGTCCCAGCACCGGGATGGGGGGCGCCGGGTCGCCCGTGCCGAGCGCCGGCTGCAAGAACACGCCGACGCTGAAGAACAGCCCCAGCACGACCGCCAACTACAACATGGTCACCGTGGGCGGCGTCAGCCGGCGTTACATCCTTCGCTACCCGGCCAACTACGACAACACGCACCCGTACCGGCTGATCCTGTCGTACCACTGGGCCACCGGCAGCGCGAGCCAGGTGTTCAACTGCCACACCGAGGGCATCGACTGTTACACCACGCAGAGCCCGTTCTTCGGACTCTGGGATCTGTCGAACGGAAGCACGATCTTCATCGCCCCCGACGGCACCAGCGGCCAGGCGGCGAACTCGGGTTCCACCAACAGCAACTACTGGTACAACGCCAACGGCGCGGACGTGGCGTTCACCGACGAGATCCTGAAGCAGGTCGAGGCCGATCTGTGCATCGATACGTCGCGG
>CAZJMY010000291.1:0-5126 GCA_964546845.1 uncultured Myxococcales bacterium
CGACGCCGCGCTGGCCCTCGGCGTTCGCGCCGTACCCGCTGACCCGGCCGAGGCGGCGGCCCTGGATCTGATGGCCGCGCTGCTGGCGCGCGGGGACGAGGCGCGGCTCACGCGCGAGCTGGTCGACAACCACCAGGTGGCCACCGCCGTTCACAGCTTCACGTTCCGCGGGCGGGACACCGCGCTGTTGCAGATCGCCGTCGCGCCGGTCCCCCAGCGCGGCGAGGCCGCGGCAGCGGCGCTGCTGGACGAGACGCTGCGCCTCGCGCGCGAGGAGGTTCCCGCCGAGGAGCTGTCCCGCGCCCGCGCGTTGCTGCTGGCCGATCTGGCGCGCGGCGAGGAGGGCGTCGAGGGGCACGCCCGGCGGCTGGGGTGGGAGCGGGCGGTTCTCGGGCGCGACGACGCGGCCGAGCGCTACCGTGCCCGGCTCGAGCGTCTGGAGCCCGGGTCCCTGCGCGCCGCGGCCGCGCGGCTGCTGCGCCCCGAGGCGCTGGCCCTGGCCCTCGTCGAACCGCCGCGCGCCCGCGCGGCGCTGGACGCCGAATCGCAGCGCCTCCAGGCGCTGGTGGCGGCGGCAGCGGCCGCCCCGCAGGTCGCGCCCGAGAAGGCGGCTCCTCCACCGGCCGGGGACCTGGTGCGCGTGACCACGCCGGCCGGCGTGCGCGTCGTCGTCCTGCGGGATCCGGGCGCCCCGTCCGTGGCCGTCGAGGCGGCCTGGGCGGGGGGCGGCCGCGCCGAGGACGCCGCCTCGAACGGAGCCGCGGCGCTGATCGCCGCGCTGCTGGACCGCGGGACCCGCTCGCGCTCGGCGGCGCAGATCGCGAACGACATGCGCGCCCTGGGCGGCTCGCTGTCCGGCGTCGCCGACCGCAACCACCTGGGCCTGCGCGCCGAGCTGTTGCCGGCGACCTGGCGCCGCGGCCTGGCCATCATGGCCGACTGCCTGCTGCGCCCCAGCTTCCCCGCGGCCGAGCTGGACGGCGGGCGGCGCGTCGTGATCGACCGGGCGCGCTCGGGCGACGGCGATCCGGCGCGCGCTGCCTGGAAGCTGTTCCGCCAGGCGCTGTGGCCCGACCAGCCCTTCCGCCTGGAGCCGACCGGCACGCCGGCGTCGCTGGCCTCGCTGACCCACGTTCGCCTGCTGGACCACTATCGCCGCCGCTATCCGCTGGACCGCCTGGTCGTGGCCGTCGTCGGCGACGTCGACCCGCGCGAGGTGGCCGCCGCGGTCGTCTCGATGTTCACGGAGCACGCCCCGCGCGGCGCCGCCGTCCGCCCGCCGGCTTCGCCGGGCACGGCGATGTCGTCGTGGCTCTCGGCCGAAGCGGGGCGCCGCGACCCTGTCACGCTGTTCGGCAACACCGACCACGATCGCGCCGAGATCATCCTGGGCTACCCCGGCCCGCCCGTCGGCGACCCCGATCGCCCCGCCGTCGAGGTCCTGGCCGAGGTGCTGCAGGCCCGGGGCGCCCGCGTGAGTGAGCCGAACGCCGTCCCCTTCGGCGCGCTCGCCGCGCGCGGGTTCGACCCCGGCTACGTGGCGCTGACCGCCGGCGCCCGCCCCACCGACGTCGACACCACCGTGGCGCGGCTGCGCGCGGCCGTGGCCGAGGTGCTGGCCACCGGCGTGACCCCCGAAGAGGTCACCCGCGCCGCGAACCGATTGGCCGGCCAGCGCGCCCTGGAGCTGCGCAGCCGGGCCGCCGTCGCCGACGCCGTCGCTCTGGACGAGGCCTTCGGCTTGCCGCCGCTCAGCTACCGCGCGCGTCCCGAGCGGCTGGCGCGCGTGACCGCCCCCGACGTGGTCCGGGCGGCGCACCGCTTCCTCGACCCGCAGCGGGAGGCCATCGCCGCCGTCCGCCCGGAGGCGCGCTGATGGCGACCTGCGCCGCCTGCGCCGGTCCCGTGCAGCTGGAGGACACCGTCTGCGCCCGCTGCGGCGCCCCCGTGACCGACCCGTTCATCGGGCAGGTCGTCGGCGAACGCTACCGCATCGTCAGCCGCATCGGCATCGGCGGCATGGGTGCCGTCTATCGCGCCGAGCACACGATGATGCGCCGCGATCTGGCCATCAAGGTGCTTCTGCCCGAGCTCTCCGGCAAGGAAGAGTTCGCGCGCCGGTTCGAGCGCGAGGCGGAATCGGCCAGCCGCCTCGACCACCCCAACATCATCACGGTCACCGACTTCGGCCGCACCGCCGAGGGGTCGCTGTTCCTGGCGATGGAGCTGCTGTCGGGGACCTCGCTCTCGGCGGCCATCGCGGGCGGTCCCATGCCGGTGCCGCGCGCGCTGAACATCGTGCGCCAGATGCTGCGCGCGCTGGAGCACGCCCACGCGGCCGGGGTGGTCCACCGCGACCTCAAGCCCGAGAACGTCATGCTCGTCGAGCGCGACGGCCAGACGGACGTCGTGAAGATCCTGGACTTCGGCATCGCCAAGGTCACCGAGCCGCAGAACGGCGGCCCGGGGCGGGAGGCGCTGACGCAGGCCGGGGTGATCTTCGGAACCCCGGAGTACCTGTCGCCGGAGCAGGCGCTGGGTGAGGCCGTCGACGGGCGCGCCGACATCTACGCGGCCGGCGTGATCCTGTACGAGATGCTGACCGGCCGCCGCCCGTTCGAGTCGGAGGACAAGGTCAAGATCATTTCCATGCACCTGGCGCACGCGCCGCCGCGCATGCGGGACGTGAACCCCAACGTGCACTTGCCGCTGCCGCTCGAGCAGGCGGTGCTGCAGGCGCTGGAGAAGTCGCGCGAGAACCGCTTCGCCACGGCCGCCGCGTTCCTGCAGGCACTGGACGACGCCGAGGCCCAGCACGATCCGGAGCTGGAGACGGAGGCGACGCAGCCTCACCTGGCCCTGCCGAAGCCGTCGGCCGCCCGGCGGGCGCCGCTCATCGCGACCCTGGTCGTCGCGGTGGTCGCCATCGGGGCCGCGCGCGTGGCGATCCGTCACCGGCGGCCCGCCCAGCCGGCGGCGCGGGCCGTGCTGCCCGTCAAGCCCGCGCCGCCGCCGCCCGACCTGGCCGCCGAGATGAAGAAGGTCGAGAGCCTGCTGGAGAGCGGCGACACCGCGGCGGCGCGTCGCACCCTCGACAATCTGCTGTCCAGCCGGCCGAAGGACGCCCGCGTGCGCTATATGTTGGGACGCGTGGCGTACGACGAGGACAAGCACAAGGAAGCCCTCGAGCACTACGGGCAGGCCATCGCGCTGGACTCGGGCTTTCGCGGCGACCCCGTCCTGCTGGGTCACGTCGACGAGATGCTGAGCGACCCCAAGCTGGACGACGCGGCGCTGGACCTGGTCGTCGACCACATCGGCGCGCCGGCCGCCGACATCCTGGCCAAGACCGCCAACGAGGGCAGCGACCTGCCGCGCCGCAGACGGGCGGCCCAGGCGCTGACCGACCTGGGCGAGGGCAAGCGCGTCGATCGGGTGTCGCTGGGGATGCTCGAGCTGCGCAAGGCCGACGACTGTGAGGCCCGCAAAGAGTGGGTGGGCAAGCTGCGCGAGCTGGGCGACCCGCGCGCGCTGCCGGCGCTACGGGGGCTGCGCGCCCGCCGCGTGGGCCCCCTCAGCTTCGGCGGCACCGACATCAAGTGCATGAAGACCGAGCTGCCGGAGGCCATCGCGCAGCTCGAGAAGAAGGCGGGACACACCGAGCGCGAGCACCGGTCCCGGCGGGGGCGATGAGCCCGGTGCCCCGGCCGCCCGCCGCGCGCGCCAAGCGGCGCGGAGGCGGGCAGACGCAGGCCTTCCGCAACGACCCGCGCAACCTGCTGACCAGCCTGGTGCTGGTGTTCCCGCTCTTCCTCATCTACCAGCTGGGCGTCCTCTTCACGCTGCCGGTGCTGAACGGCGCCGACTTCCTGACCGTTTTCCTGTTCCGGAACCTGGGCCTGTCCAGCGGCAGCTACCTGGCGCTGACCTTCGCGGTCGCCACCGCCTTCGCGATCGCCGTCGCGCTCCTGCGCCACAAGCAGCGGTTCGACCCGCGGCTCATCGTACCGGTCCTCATCGAGAGCGCGATCTACGCCCTGACCATGGGGTCGCTGATCGTCTTCGTGATGACGCGCGGCCTCGGGATCTCGCCGCGCCTGGCTGGCGGCTTCGTCGGCCAGCAGGGGCTGGGGACCCGCATCGTCATGTCGCTGGGGGCGGGCGTGTACGAGGAGACCGTGTTCCGGCTGGGGATCATGACCGGGCTCGTGGCGCTGTTCGATCGCGTGCTGGGCCTGCGTCGCTGGCTCGCGCTGGTGATCGCGCTGGTCGTCTCGGCGGCGCTGTTCTCGGCCATGCACCACATTCCCCCCTACGGGGATCCGCTGCACCTCGGCATCTTCGTGTTCCGCTTGCTGGCCGGCGTCTGCTTCGGCCTGCTCTACTGGAACCGGGGGTTCGCGGTCGCGGTCTACACGCACGCCCTCTACGACCTCTACGTCTTCATCGTCCAGTAGAGGTCGTTCGACGTCCCGCCGCGCCGGGGCGGGGGAGGGGAGGGCTACTTCTTGTGCCGCTTGGCGGCCTTGGCGGGCGCCTTGCTGCTCGACCGGCCGTGGGCCGGTGCCGCGGCGCGCATCGGCCGGGGCGGCTTCGAGGACCGCTTGGACGCCTTGGCGGCGGGCACGATCTTCTCGGCCCGCGCGGTCGCCGGCTTGGTCGGCGGCGCCTTGGCAGGCGCGCCCTTGGTGTCCTTGGATTCCTTGGCCGCCTTGGCGTCCTTGGCGTGGGCGTCCTTGGCGTGGGCGTCCTTGGCGTGGGCGTCCTTGCCGTGGGCCTGGGGCGCGTCCTTGGCCGGTTCCTTGGCGGACTCCTTCGCCGGCTTGGCGTCCTTCGCGACGACGGCGGGCTTGGCGTCCTTGCCCTTCGGCGCCTTGTCGGCCTTCGGGATCAACTTGGCGATCTTGGTGTCCGACGGGTGCCCGTCGCCCTCGGCCGCCAGCGGCAGGCCGTGCATGTCCTTCCGGTTGTGCACCAGCACGCGCCGCGCATCCTTGAAGGTGATCTCCGCCTTGCTGTCCGACAGGATCTCCGAGACGAACCCGACCCCGAACTTGGGGTGCGTCACGATCACGTTCTCGTGATAGTGCTCGCGGAACTCGTAGGGCTTGGCGTTCTTGTCGCTG
>CAZJMY010000292.1:0-9847 GCA_964546845.1 uncultured Myxococcales bacterium
AGCGACCCGCCAGGCCGCTGCGGCCCGCGGTGCCGCCGCTGCCGGTCCGGCCGCCGCCCGCGCCCGCGCCGCCGGTGCCGCCGGTGCTCACGACGATCTGCCCGCCGGTGCCGCCGCCCGTGCCCGGCGACCCTCCGGTGCTGCCGCCGGTCGCGGTCTGGCCTCCGGTCGCCGGGTTGCCCCCGGTCGCCGAGCCACCGCTGCCCCCTTCGCCCCCGTCTTGCCCGGCGCCGGCGCAGGCGCCCAGCACCAGCGCCGCCACTGCCAAGGCCGCGATTCGTCGAAAGACCCGTTCCGAATGACGCATCTGGTCCCTCCAAGGGTGGGGCGGCGCGGATTGGCCGGCGCGCCGTCCACGTGAACGGCCCGCCGTTCACGCTCCCCGGATTGAACTGTCGCGTCCCCGAGTGGGTTGTTAAGAAGGCACCTCTCGTTTGTGACGGCCTCGCAAACGCGATTACTGGAGATCGATTTTTTGAACGCCCCAGTAGCCGCTGGCCAGAAACAGGACGTCATCCTGGCGCGACACACCGTTGGCCCACCAGCCCAACGTTCGGGTGAACTGGCGGAACTCGGGCGCCTGCCCGGGAACCAGCCGATAGATGTCGACGCCGTTGCCTCCCCAGCCGGATTGAACGACGGCCCGATCCCCTTCGACGTCCAGCAACCAACCCCATCCCCGCGCGCTCTGCGAGACGCGGTCGACGGGGGCGGCCGGGTTCGACAGATCGATGGCGTGCAGCTTGACGGTGCCGCCGGAGCCGCCGGTCGCCGGATCGGTGTACTCCTGGGCCGAGACGTAGGCGGTCGACCCGCGCACGAACGTGGTGCCCACCCACCCGGCCAGCGGCGTCGTCGACAGCAGCGTCGCTTGCGAGCCCTGCACGCGCACCACGTCGAAGTCGTCCTTGGCGAGGTTCGCGTCCCAGCGGTAATCGATCGTGTACAGCAGGTCGGGGTCGGTGCTGGAGCCCCCGACCAGCAAGCCCGGCACGTTGATCTTGGCCGCGATGCGCGGGTGCGCGCGGTCGCTCAGGTCGACGCGGTCGGCGAAATAGCGGACCGTCCAGTTCTGGGCGCCACCGTCGCCCGTCGACCGATCCGCCCATTCGTAGTGGCCGACGTAGAGCGTGTTGCCGGCGATCTGCATGTTCCCCCACCAGCCGTTCGGATCGTCGGTGATGCTGACCGAGCCCGCCGAGGGCGCGTCCGGATCCGAGAGATCGACCACCCACAGCGAGCTGTTCGCGTCCAGCGCGTAGCCGGTCGCGGGGTCGTAGATGGGCTCCCAGCGGCGGAACGCGAGCGCGTCGCCCGCCACCTGCACGACCTCTGCGCCGCCGAACCAGTCGTACGGGTAGCAGCCCCACCAGCCCCACCCCCACCAGCCCCACGGATCCGCCGGCAGCCGGTACTTGCCGCGCAGCGCGACGCCGCTGGAGAGGTCCACGACCTGCACCTGCTGCGCGCGCGCCGTGCACGACCTGCCGGTCCCCGCCGCCAGCGTCGCCCCGTCCCCCACCGGCCGCCCGTAGGTGTCGCAGGTCGCCGGGATCTGGACGTCGGTGACGACGTAGGCCAGCTTGCCGTTGGTGAACACCCGCGCGTTGACGCCGTCGACGCGCACGGTGGCGGCGTTGCCGGCGTCCGTGAGCTCTTCGACGTTGGCGATCGGCAACAGCCGCACCTCGGACCAGGTCTGGTCGTTGCCCCACCAGTCGCCGGAGATCTCGGCGATGTTCGCCCCCTGTGGCTGCGCGGTGATCACGTTGCGCGCCAGCGTCAACTCCGCGGTGACGACCGGCGCCGCGTGGTTCGCGTAATCGACCACCGCCAGCGACAGGTCGGACAGCGACACGAGCCGGTTCTTCACGAAGATGCCGCGCTCGACCCAGCCGCGCGTGTGCGCGGCGCCGCCCGTCGCGATCGACGAGGCGGTGAAGTCGATCAGCTGAAGGCCGTTGTTGTAGGTCTGGCTGGTGTTGCTCCATCCCGAAAACGGCAGCACCACCAGCCCCTGCGCGGCGTCCATCGTGAAGGCCTTGAACGTTCCGGCGGCCGGCGTCCACGCCCAGCCGCTGCCGAAGCTGGACGTGCCGATCAGCTGCGGCGCCGACGGCGCCGTCACGTCGAGATACTGCAGCGACACCGCCGAGCCGCTGCTGGTCGGGGTGTTCATGTACTGGGTGCCCAGCGCGAACATCCGGTGGTTCGGCGCCGGGAGGATGTTCCAGATGGTGCCGGTGATGTCGAGGGTGCCGGCCAGCTTGGGCGCCTTCGCGTCTCCGAGGTCGTAGACCAGGAACGGCGTCGCCGTCGCGCCCGTGCCGTAGTCGTACGTCTGCGGCGACAGATAGAGCCGATCGGTGTCGAACCGGGCGGCCACGCTCCACCCGGTCGAGGGGATCACCAGCTGCGAGGCCAGCGCCGGCGCGTCGGGGTTCGAGAAGTCGGCGATCGACAGCACGTACCCGGACGTGCCGTCGCAGGAGCCGTAGAGGCCCGTCGCGCAGGCCACGACGTGCGCCGTCTGTCCGTCGGCGAAGTCCAGGTTCCAGCGGCCGTTGTCGGCGCCCCACCCCTGGACGTGGCCCGCGACGCGCAGCGACCCGCGCTGCACGATCTGCCCAGCTGGGTCGGAGATGTCGAGGTACAGAAGCTCCGTCTGTCCGCTCGGCGCGGCGGGCTTGGCCGCCGCGGCATCCTTGGTGGTCGAGCTGCCCGGCATGCCCGCGTCGGCATCGCTGGCCGCCGGCGCCACGTCGTGGGCCAGCATGATGGCGTTCGGGGTCACGTTGAAGACGCCGCTGAACCCCGGGAACGCGACCTTGCCGACCGATCGGATCGCGTTGCCGGCGAAGCTGACCGAGGAGACGATGACCGACTGCTGCGGCTGCGCGGTGCTGGCGGCGTCCCAGCCGTAGTCCCAGCCGTAGTCCTCGCTGACGGCGTAGATGACGTCACCCACGACGCGATCGTCGGCGACCCAGCCCCCCAGCTTGGCTTCACCCAGCACCTTGATGTGGGCGGGGTCGGTCGCGTCCAGCCCGCGCACGATCGAGCCGTGAAACGGCGTGCCGTCGTCCATCGCGCCGTACCAGTCGGCGACCACGACGATGGCGACGCCGTTGCGGACGATCATGTCCACTGGCGAGCCGTAGATGGGCGAGCGCCCGATGAGGGCCGGGTGGTCGACGTCGCTGACGTCGAAGACCATCAGCCCGCGATAGCCGTTCAAGTAGTAGAGGCGGTCGCCTTCCAGCCGATAGAGGTCGGTCTCCTGAACGGTGCGGGGCGTGGTGGTCGTGGCCGCGCCCGCGGTGCGCGGTCCCGCCGTGTCGGCGGCGGCACCCTGCGCTGCCCCGCCGAGCGGGCTCGAGCGCCCCGCGGTGGTCATCCCCGCCGGGGGGGCCGAGACGAAGCTGGTCTGACCGGCGATTCGCGCGCCACTGCCGCCGCCGCCGTGGCAGGCGGCGAGGCTGGCGGTCGCGACGGCGAGACGAATGAAGCGGGCGCGGATGGATGGCGTCATCGGGGTCCTCGGCTAGGCAAGTGCCGGAGGGCTTTGCACGTCCAGTGCCAGCGACGGGGGCGCCGCACGGCGCGGCAACCCCGGGATTCGCGCCGATTCACCCTCGGAGAGCTGGAGATCCGGGCCGGTCGGCCCTCAGGTTTTCGAGGCGGAGCCGCGCCCCGGCGGGCGGCGGAAGAAAGGCGTCCCCGCCCGTTGTGTTCGAGAGGATGCGCGGCAGCCGCGGGCATCCACGCTGACGGGAGGCGCACAATGACCACGTACCGGTTCGGGAAGCATCCACCCAAGCACGACTACCGCACGCTGCGGCTGAAGGACTACTTGAAGTCCACGCTGGAACCGCCGCCCGCCGCCTACGACGTGCTGCCGCACGTCTACGACAAGCTGAAGGTCTCGCAACCGACCGAGCTCTTCCCGATGGACGCCAACGACCGGATCGGGGACTGCACGATCGCGGCGCTCGCGCACGCGTCGACCGTGTACCACGGGCTGGTCGGCAAGAAGAGCATCTGGTCCGAGAAGAGCGTCGTGAAGCTCTACTACCACCTGACGGGGGGCGTCGATTCGGGGCTGAACGAGCTGGACGTCTTGAACTACTGGCGCAAGAACAGCGCCGCCCAGGACAAGATCCTCGCGTACGCGTCGATCGACGTGAAGAACCACACGCACCTGCGGCAGGCGATCAAGATGTTCGGCGGCGTCTACCTGGGCTTCCAGGTGCAACAGAAATGCCTCGAAGAGTTCGACGCCGGCCAGCCCTGGACGCCCGGAAGGCTGACCAACGAGGGTCACGCGGTGTACGCCGTCGCCTACGACCATCACGGCGTGACCGTGCTGACCTGGGGCAAGACCCAGAAGGCCACCTGGGCCTGGTGGGACGAGTGCGTCGACGAGGCCTACGCCATCCTGCCGGCCGAGGCCAAGGCCGACGCCTTCTCGGGCATCGCCTTCACGGAGCTGCAGGCCGACCTCGACGCCATCGCGACCTGACGGGGCGGGCGCGTCGGAGCCGGGATGGTCGATCCGGCTCCGACCGCCCTTCGAGCTAGGTCCCCCCGAGGACGATCAGCTGATCGATGTCGGAGGCGTCGGCGTTGCTGGTGGTGCCGTAGCGGATCTGGAGGACGCCGCCGGAGAAGAAGCGGGACAGCGGGGCCGGGACCGCGAAGGTGTGTGGGGTCCAGCTCCAATCACCGGCGAACGTGTTGTCGCCCAGCGGCGTCCAGGCGCCGCTGGTCCGGTCCAGCGCCTCGAACGTCCACAGCTGGGAGGCGACGGTCGGGCCCCGGTAGTTGACCTGCACGGCGAGCGATCGCACCGCGCTGGCGCTGACGCTGGAGGGGAGCGTGTAGTTGCAGACGATTCGCGTGGCCGGCGACAGCTCGACGTAGTCGGTCCAGACGTCGGTGGTGCCGGTCAGCTCCGCGGTGGTCAGCGCCGACGCCGTCTGGCCGGCGCCGATCTGGCCCGTCAACACGGACAGCGACCCGCAGGGCATCGAGAACGCCGACCCCGTGCTGCCGCCCGTCCCGCTGGAGCCGCCCGTCCCCGTGCTGCCCCCGGTTCCGCGGCTGCCGCCGCTGCCGGAGCTGCCCCCGGTTCCGCTGCTGCCGCCCGTGCCGCTGCCGCCGACGGTGCCGCGGATCAGCAGCTGGTCGACGTCGGAGGAGTCAGCCGTACTGGTGGTGCCGTAGCGGATCTGCAGCGTGCTCCCCGAGAAGAGCCGCGACGCGGGCAGAGGCAGCGTGAACGTGTGCGGCGACCAGACCCAGCCCGTTGCGAACGCGTTGTCGCCCAGCGACGTCCAGGCGCCCGTCGTCGGGTCCAGGACCTCGAACGTCCAGGTCATCGTGCTCTTGCTGGGCCCCCGGTAGTTGACGTCCAGCGACAGCGACGTCACGGACGACGGGCTGATGTTGGCCGGCAGCACGTAGTTGCACACGATGCGCGAGGCGGGCGAGAGCTCGACGTAGTCCGCCCAGACGTCCGTCGTGCCGGTCAGCTCGGCGGTGGTCAGCGCCGATGCCGTCTGCCCGGCGCCGATCTGCCCTGCCACCACCGACAGGCTGGCGCACGACATCGTGAACGTGCCGCCCGTGCTGCCGCCGCTGCCCGTGCTGCCGCCGCTGCCCGTGCTGCCGCCGTTGCCCGTGCTGCCGCCGCTGCCCGTGCTGCCGCCGCTGCCCATGCTGCCGCCGCTGCCCGTCGAGCCGCCCGTGCCGCCGCTCCCGCCGCTGCCGCCGCAGGAGGCGCCGTTCGCGAGCGCCAGCGTCGCCGAGCCGCCGGCCGGCAAGGCCACCGACGAGATCGCCTGCCCGGCGTAGCTCTCGGTGCTGCCGCCGCACGCGCCGGTCACCGGGACCGTCGCCGCCCGCGCGACGTGCACGGTGACGGTGCCGGCGTTGGGATCGATCGTCGCCGACGCGCCCGCGCCGTTGTACTGCATCCGGTTCGCGACCAGCTGGCCCAGGGCGTCCATGGTCGGTCCGACCAGGGGCGTGGTGACGCGGCTGCCGTACTTCGCGAACGTCTGGTCCAGCAGATCGCCCAGCATGCTCTTGCCCGAGCCGTAGATGTGCAGATCCGGCTGGTGGAACATCCACGGATCGTTTTCGCCCTTCAGCAGGTACTGCGCCAGCACGTCGCTCTCGTGGTCCAGGATCTCCGTGTAGGACAGGTCGCGTCCCCAGAACGACCGGTAGATGTCGTTGTACTCGGCCACCCACTGGTCGGGCGTCGACACGTTGTAAAAGAGGTTGGTGGGCCGCCGCGGGATCATCAGGATCGACGGCTGCAGCGAGTTGTAGATGCCCGCGTTCGGCGTCGGGTTGTCGTAGCCGGACACCGACGAGTCGCCGACGACGTAGCGGATGCCCGTGTCGAACATGGCCTGCATCGGATCGGACGACGTCAGCCCACTGTAGCTGGGCGGCACCAGGGTCGCGATCGTGAACGGCTTCAGGCCGTACTGGTCGGAGATGGCCGCGTTCTTCGTCAGCTCCGTCACGACGTCGGCGTACGAGAGCGGATCCAGCGTGGCGTGATCGTACGTGTGGCTGATCCAGTAGAAGCCGCTGCCGATCTGCTGGGCCTTGGTCGCGAGCGCATCCGGCGCGTACTCCACCGTCCCGAACCCGTTGAAGGCCATGTTGTAGCGGAACCCGGCGGTGACCGCCTGCCCGCGCTTGGCCGTCTGGTAGTCGAGCGCCGCCTGCAGGTCGCTGGTGCTCATGCGGAATGTGCCGCCGGTGTAGATGTCGTCGGCCAGGAAGAGGTCGTCGACCTGGACGCCGACGTACGCGTGATGCTGCCCGAGGAACACACCACGGGTCGCCCAGCTGACGGCTCCGCGCAGCAGCTGCAGCGAGTGAAACAGGCTGGGCGCCTGCGAGAAGTTCAGCGACATGGCCTCGCGCCCGTCGCCGTACGCGCGCGTCGCCGCCAGCACCCGGCCGGCTGAATTGATCAGCAACGGCACCGTCGCGGAATCGGACGGTGTGCCGAGGTACGCGAACGCGCCGCTGATCGTCACGCCGGAGCCACAGTTCACGTACGGGAAGGCGGCCCTGCCCGCCGTCGTGCAGCTGGCGACCAGCGGGATCGAGGACGTGTCCTGCGTCGTCGACCCGGAGTAGCCGTAGCTCGCGTCGGGCGAAGTGTAGAGCGACACGCGCCGCACCTGGAACATCGCTTCGTAGTTGGCCAACGTCTGAAATTCGGCGCTGGTAAATCCGCTGCTGCCGTTCGACAGCACCAGGTTTCCGCGCGTCAGCACGACGGCGTTGTACTTGCCGTGGGTTCCCGAAGCCAGCTGCGAAGCGCCGAGGGTCGTCTGGCTGGCGACGAGCACGTCGTAGGGCACGCCCATGTAGTCCAGCGTCTGTCGAATGGCGTCCAGCTCCGAATCGCTGCCGTCACCGGAGATGACCAGCACGCGCGCGTCGACGAGCGTGCCCGCCGCGGGCGCCGCGATCAGCGCCAGCGGCGACGCGTCGACCGCCTCCAGCGCCGTGGGCATCGGCATCGGCGCGGCCGGGGCCGGCGCCGGCTGCACCGGGGCGCGGGGCACGACGTGCCGCGCAGCCAGCGGCGGAGCCGCGTCCTTGCCGCACCCGAGCGCGAACGCGCCCATCAGCACGGCTGCCACACACCCGCCGACGCCGCCCCGCGATTGCCAACTGGTCTTTTCCACGCCGTACCTCCGCTTCGAGAGCCGCGGGGACGCATGGCGCGTCCTCCGCCCAAGCAACGACGGCGAACGTAAAGCGGGCGGAAGGCAGCACCTATGAGCCGAAACCTGGAACGCGCAGCCCGTTCACACGCCGCCGACGGGCGGTCGCTTCCTGGATGCCCCGAACGCCCGGGGCGGCGACCAGCGCCACGCCCATGTCCCGGATGCGAGGATCCGACATCAGTTTGCCGCGCTCGTCCCCTGATCGGACGAGCCCTACACGAGGCCACCACACCCCGCCCGCTCGTTAGGTCAACGAGCCGCCAGACCCGGTCAGAGGCACTTTGTCACAAATCGATCCCGGCCCGCGTACGGCCAGCGCTGATGCCCCGAAGGAGACCACCATGCCCAGGCCCCCGCTCCGCGTCACGCTGTTCGTCGCGCTTCTGGGCGCGACGAACAGCGCGTCCGGCATCGCCCGCGCCGCCCAGACGACCATCACGATCTCGATGACGGCGGCGCCGGCCCAGCCGCGCATCCAGCCGCCGCTGGTCGTGGGCGCCCGCCCGGCGGCGCCATTCCTGTACGCAATTCCAGCCACGGGCCAGGCGCCCCTCACGTTCTCCGCGACAGGGCTGCCGGCGGGGCTGGCGGTGGACGCGGCCACGGGCGTCATCTCGGGCACGGCGCCGGCCGCCGGGTCGTACCCCGTCACCGTGAGCGCCGCGAACGGGATGGGGAGGGCCTCGGCGGCGCTGACGATCCTCTCGGGCAGCCTGCTGCGGCCGACGCCGCCCATGGGCTGGAACAGCTACGATTCGTACGGCGCCAGCATCAAGGAGAGCGAGGTCGTCGCGCAGGCCCAGGCGGTGAAGGCGCGCCTGCAACCGTTCGGGTGGAACACGGTGGTCATCGACTACCGCTGGTACGAGCCCGAGAACAAGCTGGACGCGAACGGCCGCTACCTGCCCTCACCGTCCAAGTATCCGTCGGCGACCGGCACGACCGGGTTCAAGTCGCTGGCCGCGCAGGTCCACGCGATGGGCCTGAGCTTCGGCATCCACATCATGCGCGGCATCCCGCGCACCGCCGTGACCGCCAACCCGACGATCGCCAGTTCGACGTCGCACGCGGCCGACGCGGCGAACACCGGCGACGTCTGCCCGTGGGACACCCATATGTACGGCGTGCGTGGTGACACCGCCGCGGGTCAGGCCTGGTACGACGCGCTCTTCGCGCAGTACGCGTCGTGGGACCTCGACTTCGTCAAGATCGACGACATGCTGAACAACGACACCAAGACCTATCACCAGGCGGAGGCGGACGCGATCCGCAAGGCGGTCGACCGGACCGGGCGCGCGATGGTGATCAGCTTCTCGCCGGGGCCGGACGATCCGTCCTGGCTGCCGGCCGCCGGCGCCGACCTGAACGCGGACGCCGACATGTGGCGCGTCGTGGACGACTTCTGGGACGTCAACGCGATCACCGACCTGCCCGGGGTGTTCCGGGCCGCCGGCACCTGGCAGGCGACGGCGGGCCTGGTGGGCGGTCACTGGCCGGACGCCGACATGCTGCCGGTCGGTTATCTGGGGCCGCGCAACGAATGGCACGCCAGCGGCGAGACGACGTTCACGCACAACGAGCAGGTCACCATCCTGTCGTTGTGGAGCATTCTCCCCTCGCCGCTCATCTTCGGCGGCAACGTGCAGTCGCTCACGACCGACACGACGACGGGGCCGTGGACGCTGGCGCTGCTGACCAACGAGGAGGTTCTGGCGGTCGACCAGGACCAGCTCGGCAACCACGGCAAGCGCATCGCGCAGCAGGGGTCGACCGAGGTGTGGGCGCGCGATCTCTCCGGCGGGCGCAAGGCCGTCGCGCTGTTCAACCGCGGCACGCAGGACGCGACCATGGCCGTCACCTTCGCGCAACTGGGCGTCACGGGCACCCCGGCCGTGCGCGACCTGTGGCGGCGCGCCGACGTCGGCGGGATGACCACCGGCATCTCGGTGAACGTCCCTTACGGGGGCGCGGCGATGTACACGCTCTCGCCGCCGGGCGCGGGTGGCGCGGGCGCGTCCGGCGGGAACGGCGGCGCCGCGGGGACCGTCGGCAGCGCGGGTCGAGGCGCGGGCGGCGGCGCG
>CAZJMY010000293.1:0-6943 GCA_964546845.1 uncultured Myxococcales bacterium
CCGCTCCGGCAGCGGGCGCCAGTCGGCCCTGGACGGCGAAGCCGGCCCGGTGCCCCGCGCGCGTCCGGGCAGCGGCCGCCACGCGACGCTCGACGACGCGCCCCGCGTCGAGCACCCCACGCCCCGCCCGCGCCGCGTGAGCGGCCAGGCGGCGCCCAGCGCCGCCGACACTTTCGACGCCATCGAGGCCGACTTCTTCGCGCGCGAGGCCGACCTCTACAAGCGCGAGGCGATCGAGAGCTTCGACGATCTCGATCCCATCGGCTCGAACACCAGCGGCAAGAACCCGCGCAAGAAACGCTGAGCCTCGCCCGGGGGGAGCCCGTTCAGCTCTGCCAGCGGACCTCGAGGCGGCCGATCGGGCTGTCGAACCGCAGGATCAGCTCGCCCGACCGCACGCCCGCGAAGTCCCCCCCGTCGGCCGGCATCGTGAAGCGGATGCTGTAGGTCTTCGAGAACGGCGTCTTGGCCGGAAAGAACTCGCGCTCGTAAGCGTCCGGAAGCTTCTCGACGCGCACCCGTTGGGCCGGCAGCTCGTGCCCCAGCGCGTCCAGCAGCGTGACGCGCCACGGGCTGCTGGCCTTTTCGAGGTCGTTCCACTCGTAGCGCGCGCTCTGCGCCGTGACGATGAACTCGTAGGCGGCGCGATAGGCTTCCAGCTGGGCCTCGCGCAGCTTGTTCCGCTCAGCGTCGGCCAGGTTGTAGATCGACGCGTAGTGCGCGATGTACGCCTCGCGGAAGTC
The DNA here is from genome assembly GCA_964546845.1 of uncultured Myxococcales bacterium. GTDB lineage: Bacteria > Myxococcota_A > Polyangia > Fen-1088 > Fen-1088 > JADGRB01. The sequence continues at coordinate 744 of CAZJMY010000293.1, forward strand.
CCAGCTCTTGTAGGTCGCCCAGACCTCCAGGGCCTTGTCGACGACGTCGCGCGCGGCGTAGTCGTGGCGGGTCCAGCGCTTGTAGACCCCGTAGTAGTCGGCGGGCAGGTAGTCGCGCGGCGCCTCGGAGAAATCGACGCGCACCTGCTTTTGCACCGTGCAGCCGCCGGCCAGGACCAGCGCCAGCAGCCAGCCCCGGCCCCGACCGCGACTCATCTGACGAAGTCGCTACGGCGGAACAGCGTGACGAGCGGGGCCTCTTTTTCCAGGCTTTCACGGCCGCCCTCTTCCCGATCGACGAGACCCAGGATGACGGCCACCCGCAGGCCGTGCTCGCGCACGCGCGCGATGGCCTTCAGCGCGGAGCCGCCGGTGGTGACGACGTCTTCGAGGATCGCGACCGGCATGCCCGGGCGCAGTGACTTCGTCCCCTCGAGCCAGGCGGCCGTCCCGTGCCCCTTCGCTTCCTTGCGGACGTAGAACGCCGGCAGCGGGCGCCCGGCGACGTAGCTCAGCGTCGAGACCGACGACGCCAGCGGATCGGCGCCCATGGTCACGCCGCCGATGGCTTCGACCTCCGGCGCCTGGGTGGCCAGGATCCGGTTGAACAGGCTGCCGACCAGGAAGTGCCCTTCGGCGGTCAGCACCGTCTGCTTGCAGTCGATGTAGAAGTTGCTCTTCAGCCCCGACGCCAGCGTGACCTCGCGCTGTTCGTACGACAGGCGCCGCAGCAACCCGAGCAACCGCTGCCGGTTCTCCTCGAAGAGTTCCGCCCCGATCGTCATCGCGCGGGCTGTTTTACAACCCTTCGAGCGGGTTGTCGCTGATCTCGTGCTTGCCCGGCGCCTTGATCTTGTTCTGCGAGGGCGACGACTCGCCGCTGCTGCTGCTGCGCGAGCCGCCCGACCCGCGCTTGCTCCGCACGGCCATCGCCTGGCGGGTGGCCTCCTCGCGGATGCGCGCCCGTTCGATGTCGCTGGTCGCGTGCGCCAGCTTGTCGTCCATCTCTTTCTGGATGGCCGCCAGCTGCGTCTTGTACTCGGCTTCGGCCTTGGCCTTCTCGGCCTCGATGCGGGCCTTCTGCTGCTCGACCAGCGCCATCTGCGCGCGCTGGGCCGCCATCTCGGTCTGGTGCTGCTGGTACATCTTGTAGGCGAGCCCGCCGCCGATCGCGACCAGCACCAACGACACGCCCAGCACCGCCTTGACGGGAGAATTCTTGGCGCGCGCCTGAACCTCGAGGCGCATCCGCTCCTGCTGCAGCTGCATGTCGGCCTCGACGCGGGCGCGCCGCTCGGCCTCCTCCAGCCGGAGCTGCTCTTCGCGCATCCGCGCCTGCTTTTCTTCCTCGGCGCGCCGGATCCGCTCTTCCTCGGCCCGCCGGATGCGCTCTTCCTCTTCGCGCGCGGCCCGCTCGGCCGCTTCCTTGGCGGCCCGGTCGGCCTCGCGCCGGGCCGCGAGCTCGTCCTGCTCGCGGCGAACGCGATCGTCCTCGATCCGACGCAGCTCCTTCAGCGAAAAAAGAACGGAATTCTCACGCCGATCGGACATGGGTCTCCCCTGCTAACACGATTTGTTCACCAACTCAAACCGGCGCCGGGCGCCGGCGCGGCTCACTTGAACGAGGCCAGCAGCTTGTCGATGGCCGCGTTGTCGCGGGTCGATTTCGGGCCGCTGGGCTTCTTGTCGTCGGCACTCTTGCTGGCGACTGTAGCGCCGGCGGTCTTGCCCTTGGCGCCGCCCGCCTTGCCGTGGTGATGGTGATGGTGCCCGCCGGAATTGTCGTCGGCCTCGGCCAGCTTCTGCTTGTCGGCGGCGGCCTTGGCAGCCGCGAGCTTCGCGGCCTCCTTGTCGGCGGCGGCCTTGCGGGCGGCTTCCTTCGCGGCGATCGCCGCCGCGATCTCGGCTTTCGCCTTTTCCTCGGCGGCCTTCGCCTCGGCGGCGCGGGCCGCGATGATGGCGTCGCGCTTCGCGACCGCCGCCATCTGCTCGGACCGGCGGTGCCAGATCGCGACGCCCAGGATCGCCGTCGTCCCCAGCAACAAGACCGCGATCGACGCGATGACCTTGATGGCCGGGTGCGTGGTCTCCGACGGGATCTCGAACTTCGGGACCACCACTTTCTCGCTCATTGCATCCGCTCCTTTGAAGCTTCGCCGAGAATCCGCGGAAATCAGCGGTATCGACGAGCCATCATTGTAAGTGCTGGAAAATTCACATGCAACCGAATCCGCGCGCCGCCGCTGCGCCGCCCGCGCGCGATCCATTACGCCGGTCTTTGCGCCGTGAGAGGCACGAGGTATGTTGGCGCCGCCGCGGCCCTCGGCGCGCGGTGAGATGCCCCACTACGTCGACCTTCACGCCCACTACCTCCCCGCCCTGGACGACGGTGCGACTGACCGCGAGATGTCGTTGCAGATGCTGCGGGCCATCGCATCTCTCGGGTTCTCGGATCTCTTCGCCACGCCGCACCAACGCGCGGGGATGTTCATGCCGGCCCGGGCCGCCATCGACGGCGCCTTCCAGACCGCGCAGGCGGACGCCGCGGCGGCCGGGCTGACCGCCAAGCTGGGCCTGGGCGCCGAAAACTTCTGGGACGACGTGCTCATCCGTCGCACGCGCGAGAAGACCGTGCCTTCGTACGACGGCGGTCCCGCGTTCCTGTTCGAGATCCCCACCCAGCTGCTCCCCCCCAACCTCGAGAACGAGCTCTTCCAGCTGCGCGTCTCGGGCCAGCTGCCGGTCATGGCGCACCCCGAGCGATATGCCCCCATCCAGCGCGACATTTCGTTGGCGGAGAAGCTCGGCCGTCACGCGGTGCTCATGGTCGACCTGGGCGCCCTCGATGGTGCGCACGGGCGCGCCGAGATGAAGACGGCGCAGCGGCTGGTGCTCGACGGCCTAGCGACCGCCGCCGCGTCGGACATCCACCGTCCCGCCGACCAGACCTCCGTGGCGGCCGGCATGGCCTGGATCCGCAAGAAGCTGGGCACGGAGGCCCTGGATCGAATGCTCGAAGAAAATCCGCGCCGCGTCCTCGGCGGCGACCTGCCCGAGGCGGGGGAAAGCTGATGAGCCGCAAGCTCGTGGTCCAGGGGATCCTGTCCCTGGTCGTCGGCGCCGTCTGTGTCGTCTATGCCGTCCACGGCATGGACGGCCACGCCGTCCTGCACGTCCTGGGGTCGCTGGGCGCCAAGTCGGTGGCGCTGTATCTGCTGACGCTGCTGGTGACCCACCTGTTCCGGACGCTGCGGTGGGAGTACCTGCTGCGCGCGCTCGGCACGTCGCTGCCGTTCCGCCGGCTCCTGCCGATCTCGTCGGTCGGGTTCATGGCCATCCTGGCGCTTCCGGTGCGGCTGGGCGAGTTCGTGCGCCCGTATCTGGTGTCGCGTGAACGAAACGTCCGCATGAGCACGATGGTGGGCGCCGTCGCCGTCGAGCGCATCGTCGACGGGCTGATGATCTCGATCCTGTTCTTCGTGGCGTACCTGGCCTCCGCCGGGGACCTGTTCACGCGCGAGCTGCGCGCCGCCGCCTGGCTGTCGCTGGGCGGTTTCGTGGGGCTGACGCTGTTCCTGGTCCTCGCCCAGATCTGGACCGACCGGACCATCGCCCTGGCGTTGCGGTTGACGCTGTTGACCTGGCTGGCGCCGTCGCGCGCGCAGCAGGCGGGCGAGAAGCTGCGCGCGCTGATCTCGGGCTTCCGGGCCCTCGCCGACCGGAAGAACTTCTCGATCTTCCTGATCCAGTCGGTCGTCTACTGGGCCTCGAACGGCGTGGGGATGTGGATCCTCGCGCGCCAGATGCACCTGCCCATCTCGCTGGGCGCGGCGTTCGTCATCATGGCGTTCACCGGCGTGGTGCTGTCGCTGCCCAACTCACCCGGTCTGGTGGGCCAGTTCCACGCGGCCATCAAGCTGGGCCTGACGGCGTACGTTCCGAAGGCGGTCGTCAACTCCAGCGGGATGGCGTACGCGATCGTGCTGCACGGGATCCAGACCCTCTGGTACATCGCCGCGGGGCTGCTGGCGCTGCCGGCGCTGTCCCGCTCGGGCGCGCACGTGTCCCTCTCGGAGGCCGTGCGAGAGTCCAGCCACGCCGCCGACGCCGAGGCCGGCGGAACTGCCCAAGGTCAGGCTTGATCGCGCAGGCCTGAGCCGCTCAGGCGGGTGACAGCTCGAGGATCGGGGCGCCTTCCTCGATCGGCTGCCCTTCCTTCGCGACGATCGCGCTGACCTTGCCCGCCGCCGGCGCTTCGACCGGCATCTCCATCTTCATCGACTCGAGGATGGCCACGGTCTGCCCCTCGGTGACGGCGTCGCCGACCTGGACGGTGATCTTCCAGACGGTGCCGGTGATGTGCGCGTTCACGCTGATCGCCATGGCGCCGCAGCGTAGGAACGCCAGCCCCCGGCGTCAAGCCGGCCGCGGCATGGACGCCCGCATGTGGAACGCGAGCTGCCGGTCTTCATACCGATGCTCGGGCCCGCGGATGCAGGCCAGCCGCGCGGCGCAGGACTCCTGGCAAGCCGGGGCCGACAGCCGGCGCGCATGACAGAGCCGAACGTCGAACCCCGTCCGGGCGACGGCGCCCGCCGGGCAGGCGGCCACGCAGGGCGCCGGGCAGCCCGCGCACCCGTCCCCGGGCGCGACGGCCGGTGGCAGCGGCTGGTCGAGCACCACCAGCGCGCGGTACGCCCACCAGGGGCCGAACTCCGGGTGGATCTGCAGGGCCAGCGGTCCGGGCCCGCCCAGCCCCGCGGCGCGGCCCAGGCGCTGGAACGGGATCACGGGGGCCACGCCGAACGGGTGGCCGATCGCGTACCGCGCGCCCGAATCGGCCAGCGCCGCCGCGACGGCGGCCGCCACGGAGCGCGCCGTGTAACGGTCCAGAGGGTCGGGGCTGCCGTCGTGGAGCTCGGGCGCCTCCGAGAAGCGCTGGAAGAAGGCCCGGCCGCCGGCGCCCACGATCAGGGCGCCCGCGGCGCCGGGGAGCAAGCTGTCGAGGCGCAGCGGCGCCGCCGCCGCGTCGAACGTCGCCGCGTCGAGCGGCAGGAGGACGTTCAGCCCCAGCTCGCCCAGCGAAGCGCGAAGGCGATCCCGAACCGACCCCGACGCGCCCTGAACCGGGGAAGACGTCGCGCGCCTACCGCAGCTGGAACGGGTAAGGCGTCGTGAAGCCGTCGGACGGCGGGAACGTCGCCGACTTGACGGCCTTCTCGACGCAGGCGCCGGTCGGCGTGCCGGCGAACTTGCCGGTCACCGTCGCCGACGAGACCTTGCCGTTCTTGCCGATGACGACGTTGACCATCGCCATCCCCTGCTGCTTGTACTCGTTGTAGCAGGCGGCGACCTTCGGCTTGACGGAGTTCATGCCGGCCACGACGGCGCTCTTGGCGAGAGGCCCCGCCGAAGCGGCGGGCTTACCGTCGTCGTCGGAGACCTTCGGCCGGCCGCTGCCGCCACCTGGGTGGCGGACCGCGCCGTCCAGCAGATCGTCCAGCGAGCCCTTGGGCGGCTTCTTCTCGGCGGGCTCGGCCGAGGCGACCGCGGTCGCAGACCCGCCACCCTTCTCCGCCTTGTCGCCCTTCTTGTCACCCTTGCCGCTCGCCTCGTGCTCGTGCTTGCCATGGTGGTGCTCGCGCTCGGCGCCCCTGTTCGACGCCTCGGGGCTCCCCTCGCGCGGCGGCAGCTTGTCGTCGGCGATCGTGCTGGGCTTGGTCGCCTCGGGCGCCGCCTGCTTGGCCGGCGCGGCCGGGGCCGGAGGCGGCGGCACCGCCTGCACGGTCTCGACCAGCACGGGCGGCTTCGCGCTGAGCACCTTCCAAGCCATGAAGCCGATGCCGATCAGCGCGGCCAGCATGAGAACGCCCGCGGCGTAGAGCCACTTGGGCGGCCCGCTGCTGGACGGCAGCGGCAGCAACACCGGCGCGGCGGGAGAGAACGAACCGAAGGCCGGCAGGTCGTCGGGCGCGGACGAGCCGCCACCCGGGCCGCCGTTGAACGTCGACTTCTCGGCCGTGCCGAGCGTGCTGGCCGCCATGGCCCGGATGTCGATGAGGCCCGACCCTTCGGGCGTGGCGCTGGTTCCGGCCACCGGCTTGGGGGCCGCGTTGGGCATCGCCAGGGACTGCAGGTTGGAGAGCGAGAACAGAACCGAGTTCTCGTGCCGCTGCCCCGTCAGACTCTCGACGCGGCCG
>CAZJMY010000294.1:0-4122 GCA_964546845.1 uncultured Myxococcales bacterium
AACGTGGGTGCCGGGCCTGCGTCGTCCGGAATCGTCAGGCACGCGTCGCTGACGTCGTGGCCGAACGCGGGCGGAACCGGGAGGAGGCACGGGGCCCAGGGCCGGTGGCGGGTTGGCCCGCCGGCACGCCCCGCGCTCGCGGGCGACGGCCACCAGCCCGGTCGCTTGCCACACGGCACGGACCGGCTGGTAGAAGCCACCGGTCGGATCCGGATCCGCCGGTCGCGTGGGAGGCTGCCCCTTCATGACCGGGGGCGTTTGCGGCCCGAAGATGGCGCAGACGTTCGGCGCGATTGCACCGGTGAACGTGGGTGCCGGGCCTGCGTCGTCCGGAATCGTCAGGCACGCGTCGCTGACGTCGTTGCCGAACGCGGGCGGATCCGGGAGGAGGCACTGGGCCCAGGCGACGTCCGGCGCCGGCGCCGTGCCGGTCACGTCCACGGCCAGGATGTCGTAGGTGACCGTGCCGCCGGGGACGGACTCGGCCGGCAGGCCCCGGACGGCCAGGATGCGCGGCCCGGCTACCAGCGACGGCGGGGCGCCCAGGTCGGGCTTGCAGCCGGCTGCGCTGGCCAGGCCCAGCGAGGCGATCAGAACCCAGCGCCGCATCAGAACTCCACCCGCGCGCCGACGATCGTCAGGATCGGGAACCCCGTGATGTAGGCGCGCCGCGAAAAGTCGTAGTTGTAGATGATCTCTTCGGGATTGGACCGGTTCGTGACGTTCTGGACGTCGAGGAAGGCGTTCACCTTCAGGCGGCGGTACGTGAACGACTTTTCCAGCCGCACGTCCAGCTGGAAGAAGGAGGGGATCCGGATGGTGTTCCGCTCGCCGAAGATCGGGCTGTACTGATTGTTGATGACGTCGTACGTGCTCCCCACCACCGGCGTCCGCGGAAACCCCGTCGTGTACCGAAACCTCGCCCCCAGGTCCCAACCTCTCCCAAGTTGATAACTGGCGACGACGCCGAGGGCCTGCGTCTGGTCGAAGTCGAACAGTCGCCACGGGGTGTCCGGGTGGTCGCGGCGCTCGCTGCGCGTCAGCGAATAGGTGATCCACCCGAAGAAACCGTGAAGCAGCTCCTGCCGAAGAAGAAGCTGGCCGCCATAGGCCTTGCCGATCTCGTCCTGCACCAAGGTCGCCGCGATGGGGGGAGACGGGTTCTCGTTGCGCGACACCAGGTCCCAGAAGCGCTTGTAGAACCCGATCACCTCCAGCGTCAGCGTGGGCCGCAGTTTGTATGAAAAGCCGCCCGACAGGTGCGCGGCGCGGGACAGGTGTACCGTTGGGTTGCCGAACACCGGGCTCAGATCCTGCGGATCGGGCGGCTGACCGTAGATGCCGCCCCCCGCCGTCAGCGTCAGCCGGCGCGTGGCGCGGAACGCTACGGCGATTCGCGGGTTGGGCAGGTAGGCGAAGAGCTTGGCCGCCCGAACGCTTCGCGACACCGGGTCGCCCGGCAGCTGGTCGACCGGGTTGAGGGGCAGCGAGAAGCTCGCGTACCCGTGCGGTGGCGTCGTCCCGCCCGCCGGCAGGCTCGGGCTCCCCTCGATCAGCACCGGCTCGAACCGCAGCCCCGGCACCAGAGACACCCGACCCAGGTTGATTTCGGCGTTGATGTACGGCGCGGTGTCGATGATGAGGGCGTTCCAGTGGTCGACGGCGATGTCGTTGCGCGGCGGCAGCCCGAACACCGTGACATCCCCCTCCCGCGCCGGCAGCGTCAGCGACCCGATCCTGTCCAAGGTTGAGGATCGCGCCAGCATGTCGATGCCGAAGGAGAGGGTGGTCGACAGGGCGACGCGCCGGCGGTAGCTGGCCCGCAACCCGTACTGGTAGGTGCGGTTCTGTAAATTCACCGGCGTATCGCCGAACTGCAGCCGCTGATCCGCCGTGTCGTACCCGAACGAAGGCGTGACCACGACCGAGGCGCCGTCCGGCAGCAGGCGCGTGTACCGCAGGAAGATGCGCTTCCACCCCGTGTCGGTGTTCTCGCTGCGCACCTCAGTCGGGTCGTCCGAGGGGATCGCCCGCCGCAGGTGGTCGTCCGACGCCAGGAACGTCAGCGCCAGCTCTTCGTCCGGCCGCAGCGACCAGGTGGCCCGCGCCTGATAGTCGTCGTACTTCGGAATCGGAACGAAATCGCCTACATCCGCCGAAGTCACCAGCGGCAGCGCCTGGTCCAGGTAGCTGAGCCGCCCCGCCACCGCCAGCCGCAGGGACGGCGTCGCCGCCCACGACACCAGCGCCGAGGCGTCCAGCACGTCCGCCGCCACGTACCCGTGAACACCAACCTTGGTGAGGGGCCCGAGGTCGATTCGGACGAGGCCGCCAAGGCCGCGGCCGTATTCGGCGCCGTAGGAGCCGGGGGCGAGGTCGATGGAGCGCACCAGGTCGGAGTTGATCGTCGAGCGGAACCCACCCACGTGGTACAGCGACGGGATCTGGACGCCGTCGACGTTGACCCTGGTCTCGTTCGCCGCCGACCCCCAGATGATGAGGTCGCCCGATCCGAACGACGACCGCGCCACGCCGGGCAGGTTCTGCACCACCTTCAACGTGTCGCCCTGCGTGCCCGGGACGCGCCGCGCCTCCTCCGTGCGGATGCGCGTCTCCACCGCCTCCTTCTTGATGCGCGGCGCCCGCACCACGATCGAGATCCCCTGGTCGTCGTCGTCGCGCTCCTCGACCAGGTACTTCACGGTCCGCCGCTTGCCCGGCGCGATCGTCTCCTCCGTCACCACCGTCACCAGCCGCGGGTGCGAAAGCTGCACCTTGTGCTTACCCGCCGGAACGTCCGTGAACGCGAACCGGCCGTCGGCATCCGTCACCCCGGTCACTCCGTCCAGATCGACGATCTTGATCTCCACGTGTCCCAGCGGCTTCTTGCTCAGACGCTCGACCACCGTCCCGTCGAAGTTGATCTGCGGCCCCGCCTTGACGATCTGCTCGACGATCTTGAAGTCGTACCGGTAGGTGATCTTCACCGGCGCCGGCTGCCCGTCGATCTCCGCCGGCTCGAACACGAACTGCTTCGCGGCCGCCACCGCCGCCGCGTCGAAGTCGGGCGTCGGCGCGCCCGTGATCACCTCGACCTCGCCGACCTTTCCGTCGTCGCCGATCTCGATCGACAGCAACACCGACGCCGTCACCTGCGCGGCGTGCTTGTCCGGCGGATACACGGCCGGCACGAACTTCACCAGCTTGGGCGGCTTGGTGATGGTCGGCGCCTCCGCCGTCTGCGCCCGCGCAGTCTGCGCCAGCGCTCCGGCGGCGACCGTCAGGGCGATCAAGAACAGCGCGCGTTTCATCCGCTAGTCGCCGAGCTCGAACCTGGCGCTGAAGGGGACCACGGCGCCGCCGACCGGCTTGCCGCACGCCATCGCGGGCTTGAAGCGCCACCGCTTCAGCGCGGCCACGATCGCCGCGTCGAACGCGGGATCCAGCCCGGTCACCACGCTGACGGACTCCACCTCGCCGTTGGCGCCGATGGTCAGCCGCGCCTTGAACTTGCCCTCGATGCCGTCCGCCTGGGCCTGCGGGTAGACGGTGTAGTCGATGGCCGGCGCCTGCACCTCGACCTCCGGCTTCGTCGGCTCCTCGGCGCACGCGGACTCGCCCGCCTCCTCGCGCGTGCGCTGCGTGCGCCGCTCCGACAGCGCCGACGCCACCTTCACCGGCGCGGCCGCCGCCGCCTTGGGCGCGCGCCCCTCGAGGCCGATGCCGGGTCCGATGTCCATGGCGCTGTTCGACATCGCCAAGTTCATCGCCACGGGCGCTGCCGCCGCCTTGGGGGCGGGCGCCGACGACGGCGCGGCCTTCGCGACGGGCGCCGCCTTGGCGATCGCCGGGTGCACGATCGGCTTGGGGGGCGCCGGCGGCTTGGGCGGCTTCGCCTTCTTCTTCTCCTCGGTGACGGCCACCTGGATGGCGCGCCGCCGCAGCTCACGCTTCTGAGCGACCGCGACGAGGCCCGCCGCCAGCGCGACGTGCAGCACCACGGAGACGATGACCGTGGGCAGTCGCAACGATCACTCTCCGGCCTGCTGAACGTTGATCGCGAACTTCGTGATCCCCGCCAGCTTGGCCAAGTCCAGCACGTGGACGACGTTGCCGTGCATG
>CAZJMY010000295.1:0-3375 GCA_964546845.1 uncultured Myxococcales bacterium
TGACGCCCAGGCGCTTCTGGCGTTCGAACGTCTCCTCGCGGTATTTGTCCCAGCCGCCGTCGAACTTGCCCTTGTACTTGTCGCTCCAGCCGGGCGGCACCTGGTGCGGCGCGTGGCTGGCCCCCGTCGAGAAGTACATGAAGAACGGCTTGTCCGGCGCCTGGGCGCGGATGCCGTGCAGCCAGTCGATCGCCTTGTCGGCCATCGCGTCGGGCAGGTAGTAGTCCTTCGTCGGCGGCGGTCCGAGGATGGTGTTGTTCTCCGTCAGCAGCGGGTCGTACTGCCCCGACTCACCGCCCAGGAAGCCCCAGAAATAGTCGAAGCCCCAGGCGTTCGGCCAGCGGTCGAACGGCCCCGCGGGCCCCTGCTGGTGATCGGGCGTCAGGTGCCACTTGCCGAAGGCCGCCGTGCTGTAGCCGTTCATCTGCATCACCTGCGGGAACGGCGCCGCGCTCTGGGGGCGCGCCGCGCAGTAGCCCGGAAACGGAGCCGACAGCTCCCCGATCGAGCCGAAGCCGACCGCGTGGTGATTGCGGCCGGTCAGCATCGCGGCGCGCGTCGGCGAGCAGAGCGCCGTGACGTGGAAACGGTTGTACTTGAGGCCGCGCTCGCTGAGGCGGGTCAGGTTGGGGGTCGCGATGGGACCACCGAAGGTGCTGGGGTTCCCGAAGCCGGCGTCGTCGATCAGGACGAGCAACACGTTGGGCGCGCCCGCAGGAGGCTGCACGGCGCCCGCCAGCCCCCAGTCCGGCTTGGAACCGGACAGCGTCCGCTGCCTCTTGCCCGAGAAACGTGGATCGGGGATGGGCAACTTCGAACGGTCGATGTCGTGCGCCACGGTTGTGTCCTCCGAATGTGAGCCGAGAACGTGGGGAGCGCGCGCAGCCCAAACAATCCAGGCCCGTCCCATTCCGTGATCGCCCTACCCTGTTGGTTCGCGGGCGGTCCTCGCGATAGGGTCGGCGGGTGATCGGTGTTTTTGACTCGGGCTTCGGCGGCCTCACCGTGCTGTCGGCGCTGGTCGAGCGGCTTCCAGAGCTGGACTACCTCTACCTGGGCGACAGCGCGCGCGCGCCGTACGGAGGGCGCAGTCCCCGCGCCGTCTACGAGTTCACGCGCGAGGCCGTCGAGTTCCTGTTCGACGCCGGCTGCCCGCTGGTGATCCTGGCCTGCAACACGGCATCGGCGCGCGCGCTGCGAACGCTGCAGCAGCGGCATCTGCCGGCGCGGCGGCCGGACCGGCGCATCCTGGGCGGCGTGCGGCCCGCGGCCGCGGCGCTGGCCGGGCTGCCCCCCGAGGCGCCGCCCGGCACCACGGCCCCGGCGGCGACCGGCGCGGCAGCGGTGCTCGGGACCGTCGGGACGATCGCCTCCGACTCGTATCGGCTCGAGCTCGCCAAGCTCGCGCCGCGTCTGGTGCTGGTCCAGCAGGCCTGTCCGATGTGGGTGCCGCTGGTCGAGGCGGGCGAGCTCGACGGCGCCGGGACGGAGTTCTTCCTGCGCAAGTACCTGGACCCGGTGCTGGCCGCCACGCCGCGCCCGGAGCGGATCCTGCTGGCGTGCACGCACTACCCGCTGTTGCGGCCGGCCATCCGCCGCATCGTCGATCAGGCGCCGGGCGGCGCCGCCATCGATGTCCTCGACCAGGGGCGTCTCGTCGCCGAGCGGCTCGTCACGTGGATGGCGCGTCATCCGGAGATGGCGGCCCGGCTGGGTCGCGGCGGCGCGCGCCGCTATCTGACCACCGACGATCCAGGCTGGTTCTCGGCGCGCGCGGAGGCGCTGCTGGGAACGCCGGTCGCCGCCGAGGCCGTCCGGCTGCCTGCCGTGGAATGACCGACGTTTGCTCAATCTGAGCAAACATTGTTTGGGACGCATTTTGTTCGTTTGCTGATTGCGTCGGCGCCGCCTCTCGTTTGTGGCGGACGCGCCCAACGTTCGTCGATTGCTTCACAAACAGGACATCCTATCGGCAGACATCAGCGGTGGCGCTTTCCCGGCGAGTGAACCCCGGAGGCCTCGAGTGAGAAGAATGTCCTTGTCCGCGATGGCGCTGGGCGTCGTCGCCACGGCGTCGCCCGCGCGCGCCGACAACCCGATCGTCCAGACGTCCTACACGGCCGATCCGGCGCCGATGGTGTACGACGGCACGTTGTACCTCTACACGTCGCACGACGACGACGTGACGGTGAACAACTTCTACACGATGAACGACTGGCGCCTCTACTCGACGACGGACATGGTCAACTGGACGGACCACGGCTCGCCGGCGGGGCTCAAGACGTTCAAGTGGAGCACCGACAGCGCGTGGGCGCCGCAGGGTGTCGCCCGGAACGGCAAGTTCTATCTGTACGTGCCGCTGAACAACAACACCGGCGCGAAGATCGGCGTGGCCGTTTCGAACAGCGTCTCAGGTCCCTTCACGGATCCGCTGGGCCGGGCGCTGGCCGCCAGTGGCTCCGGCAACATCGACCCGACCGTCTTCATCGACGACGACGGGCAAGCCTACATGTACTGGGGCAACAGCACGTTGCGCTACGTGAAGCTGAACGCCGACATGACCAGCACATCGGGCAGCGTCACCAACGTGGCCTTGAACGGATTCACCGAGGGGCCGTGGTTCTACAAGCGCGGGTCGCTGTATTACATGGTGTACGCCGCGACCAGCGGCACCGAGAAGATCAGCTACGCGACCAGCAACGCGCCGACGGGACCCTGGAGCATCCGCGGCGACGTCATGGGGACGGGCTCAACGTACACCAATCATCCCGGCGTCGTTGATTACAAAGGCCACTCGTACTTTTTCTATCACAACAGCGCATTGCCGGGCGGCAGCAACTACAAGCGGTCCGTGTGCGTGGAAGAGTTCACCTACGGCGCCGACGGCAGCATTCCGAAACTTTCGATGACGAAGGACGGTCCGGCCGCGGTCGCCGCGCTGAATCCCTTCGCGCAGGTCGAGGCCGAGACCATCGCCTTTTCGTCCGGGCTGAAGACGGAGGTTTGCTCCGACACGGGCGGCGGCATGGACGTCACGTCCATCGGCAACGGCGACTACATCAAGGTGAAGGACGTCGACTTCGCCGACGGCGTGACGTCGTTCGAGGCGCGCGTCTCCTCCGCCGGCAGCAACGCGAAGATCGAGCTGCACCTCGACAGCCAGACCGGCACGTCGCTGGGCACCTGTGACGTGTCCGGCGCGTCGTCCTGGACGACGAAGACCTGCGCCGTCAGCGGCGGCAGCGGGAAGCACGACCTGTTCCTGAAGTTCACCGGCGGCAGCGGCGACCTCTTCAAGTTCAACTGGTGGCGGTTCACGGGACCGACCATGCCCAGCGGCGGCAGCGGCGCTGGGCCGGGCGCCGGCGGCGCGGG
>CAZJMY010000296.1:0-1036 GCA_964546845.1 uncultured Myxococcales bacterium
GCGCCATGAGCAGCACAGCGGGTATCCCCCGCAAGTGGACGGTGGCCGACTCTGCGGAGGCGTACGGCGTCAAGTACTGGGGAAATAGCTATTTTTCGATCAACGAGGCCGGCAACGTGCAGGCCCACCCGGCCGGCCCCGAAGGCGCTCGCATCGATCTGAAAGAGCTGGTCGACGAAGTCGCCCGCCGCGGGATCGGGCTGCCGCTGCTCATTCGATTTTCGGACGTCTTGCGCAGCCGCATCGTCGAGCTGAACGAGACCTTCAAGCGCGCGATCGGCGAGTACGGCTACAAGGGCGCGTACAAGGGCGTCTACCCCATCAAGGTCAACCAGAACCGCTTCGTCGTCGAGGAGATCGTCCAGTTCGGGCGGCCCTACCACTACGGGTTGGAGGCCGGTTCCAAGCCCGAGCTGCTGGCCGTCATGGCCATGCTGGACGACGAAGAGGCGCTGATCGTCTGCAACGGCTACAAGGACGAGGAGTACATCGAGACGGCGCTGATGGCGTCCAAGCTGGGACGCACCGTGCTGATCGTCGTCGAGAAGTTCAGCGAGCTGTCGCTGATCGCCGAGGTCGCCAAGAAGGTCGGCGTGCGGCCGCGCATCGGCATGCGCGTCAAGCTGGCCGCCAAGGGGTCGGGGCGCTGGGAGGCGTCGGGCGGCGACCGGTCCAAGTTCGGCCTGTCGACGCGCGAGGTGGTCGAGGCCATCAACTTCCTGCGCGCCAACGACCTGCTGAGCTGCTTCGAGCTGCTGCACTTCCACCTGGGCAGCCAGATCTCGGCGATCCGGGCGGTCAAGAACGCGCTGCGCGAGGCGGGGCGCTTCTACGTCGAGGTCTTCAACATGGGCGCGCCGCTGAAGTACTTCGACGCGGGCGGCGGCCTGGGCGTCGACTACGACGGCTCGCAGACGAACTTCGCCTCGTCGATGAACTACACGACGCAGGAGTACGCGAACGACATCGTCTTCTCGCTGCAGGAGATCTGCGACGCGGCCAGCGTGCCACACCCGACGATCGTCACGGAGTCGGG
>CAZJMY010000297.1:0-27489 GCA_964546845.1 uncultured Myxococcales bacterium
CCGCCTCCAGCTGCCGCAGCGCGGACGCGCCTTCGAATGCCTTCTTCTCGTTCCCGAAAATGACCACCAGCATGCGTTCCATGACTTGCCTCCTGTCGAGCGGTTGACGTTTCAGAACCACGCCCCGCAGGAATCGCAAGCCCGGTGCCAGCCCCAACTGCGCGAAATCATGCGTGTCGCCCGCCGGATGCTGCTGGCGAGCCTCGACAGATGGCGAGTTTCGACAGCGCTACTCGGCGCGGAACCGGTGCTTGTCGATCTGCAACGTCCGGATCCGCGACTCCAGCGTCGACCGCGGGATCCCCAGCTTCGCCGCGGCGCCGTCGGGCCCGGCCACGCGCCCGTTCGATTCGGCCAGCGCGGCCCGGATCATCTCCGTCTCTTCGGCCACCGTTGGCCGGCCGAGCACCCGCACGCCCCCGCTGGGACGCCCCGGCTTCCGCGGCAGCCACGCCTCGTCGACGGTCAGCTCGTCGTCGCACAGGATCACGGCCCGCTGGATCACGTTCTGCAGCTCGCGGATGTTGCCCGGCCAGTCGTAGGCGGTCAGCAGGTCCAGCGTGCGCCGGCTGATGCCCGTGATCCGCTTGCCGGCTTTCTCCGCATACTTCCGAGCCAGGTACTCGGCCAGCAGCGGGATGTCCTCGGCCCGCTCGCGCAGCGGCGGCAGCTGGATGGGGAAGACGCTGAGCCGGTAATAAAGGTCCAGCCGGAACGAGCCCTGGGCGATCGCCTTGTCGAGATCGCGGTTGGTGGCCGCGATGACCCTCACGTCCACGGGGATCGGCCGCGTTCCGCCCACGCGCTCGAACGTGCGCTCTTGCAGCACGCGCAACAGCGCGACCTGGGTCTCGGGCGGCAGCTCGCCCGCCTCGTCGAGGAAGATCGTGCCGCCGTCGGCCATCTCGAAGCGGCCCAGCCGCCGCTGCATGGCCCCCGTGAATGCCCCCTTCTCGTGGCCGAACAGCTCCGACGCGACCAGCGTGGGCGCGATCGCCCCGCAGTTCACCGACACGAACGGGCGCGCCGCCCGCGGCGACCGCTTGTGAATGGCGCGCGCGATCAGCTCCTTGCCTGTGCCGGTCTCGCCGGTGATGAGCACGGTGGAGTCGGTGGCGGCCACCTTGGCCACGACCGCCAGCACGCGCCGCAGCGGCTCTGACGTCCCGATGACCTCCTCGAACATCGAGGTCTGCACGAGCTCCTGCTTGAGCGCGCTGTTCTCTTTGAGCAGCTGTTCCTTCAGCGCGTGCAACTCGTGCTGGACGCGCTTCAGGTCCTCGATGTCGATGCTGGAGCCGAACCAGCGCGTGATGTTGCCGCCCGCGTCGCGCACCGCCTCGGTCCGGTGCAACATCCAGCGGTATGTCCCCTTGGCGTTCGCGACGCGCGCCTCGGAGACGGCCACCCGCCCGTCCTGCATGGCCTCTCGCCACAGCCGCGCGTGCTCCTCGACGTCGTCCGGGTGAATGAACTTCGTCCACCCCCACCCGAGCAACGCCTCCAGCGGCACGCCGTCCAGGTACTCGAGCCAGCGCCGGTTGAAGTAGTCGATGTACCCGTCGGGCCGGGCGCTGAAGATGAGCGCCGGCGTCGAGTCCACGACCGCCTGATAGTCGATGCCCTCGTCCTCGCCGTTCATCCGGCCGCTCCCGTCAAAGCAAACGCCCCGGGGGCAAGAGTTGCCTCCCGGGGCGGTGCGGGTCAAGCGGAGGCGGCCGTGGGAGCCGAACCGCCGCCCTATTCGCCGCCGACGCCTTGGGCCACGACGGCGGGCGCCACCACCTGGTGCGCCTCGTCAGCCGTCTGCCGCCGCAGGCTCAGATGGCGGACGACGACGTAGAACACCGGGGTCAGCACCAGGCCGAAGAAGGTCACCCCCAGCATGCCGGAGAACACCGCGACGCCCATCGCCCCCCGGATCTCCGCGCCGGCCCCCGTCGAGAACACCAGCGGGATGACGCCCATGATGAAGGCGAAGGACGTCATCAGGATGGGGCGCAAGCGGATGCGCGCCGCCTCCAGCGCGGCGTCGATCGGCGTCCGCCCCTGGTGTTCCAGCTCGCGCGCGAACTCGACGATCAGGATGGCGTTCTTGCAGGCCAGGCCGATCAGCACCAGGAACCCGATCTGTGTGAACACGTTGTTGTCACCGCCGGTCACGTAGATTCCGGCGGCCGCGCACAGCAGGCACAGCGGCACGATCAAGATGACGGCGATCGGCAGCGCCCAGCTCTCGTACTGGGCCGCCAGCACCAGGAACACCAGGAGCACGCACAGGACGAAGACCAGCCCGGTCGTGTTGCCGGCCAGCTGCTGCTGGTAGGTGAGCTCCGTCCACTCGAACCCGACGCCGTTGGGCAGGGTCTCGTGCGCCAGGCGTTCCATCACCGCCACCGCCTGCCCGGAGCTGACGCCCGGCGCGGGGCCGCCGTTGATGTCGGCCGCCGGGTAGGCGTTGTAGTGCAGCTGCTGGTCGGGACCGCGCGAGGACTTCACGCGCAGCATCGACCCCAGCGGCACCATCGCCCCGTCGGCGTTGCGCACCTTCAGCTGCGCGATGTCCTGCGCCGTTGCTCGATGGGCGGCGTCGGCCTGGACGATCACCTGGTACGTGCGCCCGAACCGGTTGAAGTCGTTGACGTACACCGAGCCCAGGTAGATCTGCATCGTCCGGAACAGCTCCGTCAGCGACAGACCCGCCTGCTTGACCTTCTCGCGGTCGACGTCGACGTCGATCTGCGGGACGTCGATGCGGTTGCTGGAGAACAACCCGGCCAGCTCGGGGGTCTGGCGGGCGCGCCCCACCAGCGCCTGGGTCGCCTTCGCCAGCTCTTCTTCGCCCAGCCCCGCCCGGTCCTCGACCTCCATCTTGAAGCCGCCGACGGTCCCCAGGCCCATGACGGGCGGCGGCGGGAACACCGCGACGAAGGCGTCCTGGATGACTCCGAACTTCTGGTTCAGCGCGCCCGCGATGGCCGGCCCATAGAGCTCCTTCGAGCGCCGCTCCTCGAACGGGCTCAGCGCGAAGAAGATGATGCCGGCGTTGGACGCGTTCACGAAGCCGTTGATCGAGAGGCCCGGGAACTGCACCGCGCCCGAGATGCCCGGCTGCTTGAGGCCGATCTCGGCCATCTGCCGCACCACGGACGTCGTGCGGTCCAGGGTGGCCCCGTCGGGCAGCTGCGCGAACGCGACCAGGAAGCGCTTGTCCTGCGTGGGGACGAACCCGCTGGGCAGGCGCGAGAACGCGAACGCGGTCACGCCCAGCAGCGCCGCATAGACGGCCAGCGCGACGCCGCGGCGGCGCACGATCCGCCCGGCCGCGCGCCCGTAGGCGTCCGAGCCGCGCGAGAACAGCCGGTTGAAGCGCCGGAACAGCCACCCGAACATCCACTCCAGCACCACCGTCAACTTGTCGGGCTTGGCGTCGTGGCGGCGCAGCAGGATCGCGCTCAGCGCGGGGGACAGCGTCAGCGAGTTGATCGCCGAGATGACCGTCGAGAACGCGATGGTCAGCGCGAACTGCCGGTAGAACTGCCCGGTCAGCCCGCTCACGAACGCGACCGGCACGAACACGGCGCACAGCACCAGCGCGATCGCGATGATCGGGCGGCTCACCTCCTCCATCGCCTTGTAGCTGGCCTCGCGCGGGGACAGGCCGGCCGCGATGTTGCGCTCGACGTTCTCGACCACGACGATGGCGTCGTCGACGACGATCCCGATCGCTAGCACCAGCCCGAACAGCGACAGCGTGTTGATCGAGAACCCGAACGCCAGCAGCACGGCGAACGTCCCCACGACCGACACCGGCACCGCCACCAGCGGGATGATCGAGGCCCGCCAGGTCTGCAGGAACAGCACCACCACGATCACCACCAGCAGGATCGCCTCGAAAAGCGTCTTGGCGACCTCGGCGATCCCCTCCCGCACGTTGGTGGTGGGGTCGTAGACGACCTGATACTGGATGCCCTGCGGGAAGTTGCGCGAGAGCTGGTCCATCGTCTCGCGCACGGTGCTGGACACCTTCAGCGCGTTCGATCCGGGCGCCTGGAAGATCGCCATCGCGACGGCGTCCTTGTTGTCCAGCAGCGACCGCAGCGAATAGCTGCCCGAGCCGAGCTCGACGCGCGCGACGTCACCCAGCCGCGTGATCTGCCCGTCGGCGCCGGTCTTGATGACGATGTCGCGGAATTCTTCCTCGGTCGTCAGGCGGCCGCGCGCGTTGACAGTCAGCGTGAAGTCGACGGGCTTGTCCATGGGCATGCCGCCTACGACGCCCGCCGCGACCTGCACGTTCTGGTCGCGGATGGCGTTCACGATGTCCGACGCCGCCAGGCCGCGGGCCGCGACCTTGTTGGGGTCCAGCCAGACGCGCATGGCGTAATCGCCGGCCCCGAACATCACGACCTCGCCCACGCCCGGGATGCGCGCCAGCACGTCCTTGACCTGCAGCACGGCGTAGTTGCGCAGGTACACCATGTCGTAGCGGTTGTCCGGCGACACCAGGTGCACGACCATCGTGATGTTGGGCGAGCTCTTGACGGTGGTGACGCCCAGCTGCCGCACTTCGTCGGGCAGGCGGGGCAGCGCCTGGCTGACCCGGTTCTGCACCTGGACCTGCGCCAGGTCGGCGTCGGTGCCGACCCGGAACGTCACGGTCAGCGTCAGCACGCCGTCCGAGGTCGCCTGCGACGACAGGTACAGCATGTTGTCGACGCCGTTGATCTGCTCTTCCAGGGGCGCCGCCACGGCCTCGGCCAGCGCGCGCGGGTTGGCGCCCGGGTACACGGCCCGCACGACGACCGACGGCGGAACGACCTCGGGATATTCGCTGATGGGCAGCGTGAAGATGGCGATCGCGCCCGCCAGGAAGATGACGATCGAAAGCGCCGCCGCGAAGATCGGACGATCGATGAAGAAGCGGGAGAAACGCATGTCGGCTCCTGTGGACCTTCTGTGACGTTGAGAGCTGCGACTCAGGGTGTGGGGGCGGTTTCGTGGGCGTCAGCCAGCATCGGCGCGGTGGTGGCGGTGACGTGCATTCCGGGCCGCACGCGCTGCAGACCGTTGACGACCACCTTCTCGCCGGGCTGCACGCCGCCGGTGACGACGCGGTAGCCGTCGATGAGCCGCCCCAGCTGGACGGGGCGGTACTCGACGGTGCTGTCCGGCTTGACCACCAGCAGGAACTTCTTGTCCTGGTCCGTGCCGATGGCGCGGTCGCTGACCAGCGTGGCCTGGTACGCGGCCCCGCCGACCAGCTTGAGGCGCGCGTAGAGGCCCGGCGTGAACCGGTGATCCTTGTTCGAGAACACGGCCCGGGCGCGGACGGTGCCGGTGCGGGGGTCCAGCTGATTGTCGAAGAAGTCCAGCGTCCCCTCGTGCGGGAAGGCGTCCCCCTCGGCGGCGGTGCCCAGCAGGACGCGGGCGCGCTTGTCGCGTGGGCCCGTGCCGGCCTTGGCCCCGTACCGCAGAAAACTTCGCTCGTCGGCGTCGAACGAGGCGTAGATCGGGTCCTGCGACACCACGGTCGTCAGGCGGGTCGCGCTGCCCGCCTGAACCAGGTTGCCGACCGTGACCTCGGCGCGTCCGACGCGGCCGCTGATCGGTGAGCGCACTCGCGTCCATTCGAGGTTGAGGCGGGCCATCGCGACCGCTGCCTCGGCGGCGCGGACGGCGGCGGCGGCCCGCTCGGAGCCGGCAGTGCGGTTGTCGAGGTCCTCGCGCGAGATGGCCTCACCCGCGGCGAGCTGCTTGGATCGCTGCAGCGCCCGGCCGGCCAGCGCCGCCGCGCTGCGCGCCTGGGCCAGCTCGGCTTCGGCGCGCGCCACCTCTGCCTGATAGGGCCGGCGGTCGATCTCGAAGAGCACGTCGCCCTTGCGCACCTCTTCGCCGGCGTTGAAGACGACGCGTTCGATGTAGCCCGAGACGCGCGGGCGAATCTCGACGGACTCGACCGCCTCCAGGCGGCCGATGAACTCGTCCCAGTCGGTGATGGTGCGTTGCTGGGCGGCGGCCACCGTCACGGCGGGCGGTGGCGGTGGGGCGGACGACGCCTGCGCGGCTCCCCGGCAGCTCGCCAGCGAAAGCGCGGCGCCCAGGGCCAGGGCGGCGCGCGAGAACTGTCCGATGCGTGTCATGTCGCGCTCCATTTCGTCGTTGTGCGGAATCATGTGGCTGTCGCCGCCTGCGTACTGCAACCGCCGGGCCGACGACGGATCGGACGCGGCAGCGGCGCCGGCGGAGCGAACAGGCGCGATCGCGGCCGCGTGTCGTCGGAAGTCGGACAACAGCTGTCGGAAACGGGGCAAGCGTTCGCCGCCCACGAAAGAAGATGCGGTGGCCCGGCGCCGCTCGGCACGACGCTCGCAGTAGAGGCTCTTGTCGTCGAGATGACGACGAAAGGAAGAACGGTCATGAAAACGCGAACGATGATTGGAGCACTCGTGTT
Organism: uncultured Myxococcales bacterium; assembly: GCA_964546845.1. Classification (GTDB taxonomy): domain Bacteria; phylum Myxococcota_A; class Polyangia; order Fen-1088; family Fen-1088; genus JADGRB01. The sequence goes on from CAZJMY010000297.1 coordinate 6,455, forward strand.
GGTCGCCGGGGTCGCCGCCCCGGCGCTGGCGCAAGGCGGACCATCGGGCGACGGCAGCGGCGAGCACGTCGTCTCCCGCTCGCTCTCGACGGTGCCCGTCGCGCCGACGGGGTTCGGGCTGCAAGTGGGCGGCGGGGTCACCGCCTTCACGCGGCAGGGGGCGCGCGACCAGTTCGGCACGGGCGGGTACTGGGACGCGCGCGCCGTGCTGGGCGCCGACAGCTTCCTGGGCGCCGAGCTGGCGTACGTGGGCAGCGCGCGCGAGATCAACGCCGCCGGCGTCACCGGCAACGCCGCGCTGATCGGCAACGGCGCCGAAGCCGTGGCGCGCGGCAACTTGCCGCTGGCCGTCGGCGCGTTGCGCGTCGAGCCCTTCGTGTTCGGTGGGGTGGGGTGGACCTACTACAGCATCGCCAACAGCGACACCAACGCCTCGGCGATCAAGGACCACGCGAACGCGCTGACCATTCCGTTCGGCGCCGGCGTGGGCCTGACGTACGCGCACTTCATCGTCGACGCGCGCTTCACGTACCGGGCCGTGTTCGACGACAAGCTGGTGCCGACCGGCGGCAGCGACAGCCTGGACCTTCAGAACTGGTCCGCGGGGCTGACGCTGGGTTACGAGCTGTGACCGTCAGAGCCCCCTCGTCGCCGCCGAGGGGGCTTTCCCGTTGTGCTCGTAGCGGCGGCCGGGTAGGCGGATCGAGAAGGTCGTCCCCTGGTCCCGGCTGGATTCGACGGAGATCGTCCCGCCGTGCGCGTTGACGATCTCTTGCACGATGAAGAGCCCCAGCCCCAGGCCGCGCGGCCGCGGCTGCAGCGGGTCGCTGAACGTCCCCTGGGTGAACGGTTGGAACAACGTCGCGATCTGCTCCGGCGGGATGACCGGGCCGCGGTTCTTCACGGACAGCAGCGCCTCGTCTTCCCGCACGTCGATGCAGACCTCGATCGGCGTCTCGGCCGAGCCGTGGACGATGGCGTTCCCGATCAGGTTCGACAGCACCTGCTCGACGCGCGTCGGATCCAGCTGAAACGGCTGCCGCCCGCGCACGTCCAGCACGATGTCGCGGTCGGGATGCGTCGCGCGAAGCTCTTCGACGATCCGGCCGGCGATCTCGCCCGCCTCGGCCAGGACGGGGCGCGTCGGCAGCGCGCCGTGCCAGTGGCTTTCGCTGAAGTCCAGCAGCGACTGCACCATCGCCAGCGACCGCTGCGCGGCGCGATCCATCTGGGCCAGCCGCTCGCGCACGTCATGCGGCAGATCCTCACGCGACATGGTGACCCGGGCCAGCGCGGCGATCGCGCTGAGCGGGTTGCGCAGCTCGTGTCCCAGGATGCCGGCGATGCCCGCCATTCCGGGCGGCAGATGTTCCATTCGTAGCGCCTGATCGGAAGTCACGCGAGAGGATGTCATGGAGTCTGGATGGGTCAACCGCAAGTGAAGGTTTCACGACGGCCTGTCGCTTTTCCGACAGGTCGCGCGGCACCGCACCACGCGCGCCGCACCTGTAAGACGAACCAGAGGGCCCGCGGGCGACAATGAAGTGGAAGATTTTCGTCGGGTGGCGATCGCGCACGAAGTTTGCTTCACTGTGGTGGATGCAGGCCCCCGTATCGGAGGTTCGACGGCGCGCGAAGTACCACGCGCTACGCGGCCGGCCGCCGGAGCACGTGACGCAGGGGGTTGCGCGGACGCGCCGTTTCCTGGTCCTGCTGTTTCAGGTCGGCGCGGTGGCGCTGCTGGCCGCCCGCGGCTTCCCCTGGCCCCGGCTGCTGTTTCACGCGCTGGTGTGTCTCTTCTACCTCTCCGTTTCGCGCTACCCGACGCCCGCGACCGAGCGGGCCAAAACGCGGATGCTCGTGGGCGGGTTGCTGTCGTTCGGCGCCTGGCTCGCCAACACCGGGGGTCTCTCGAGCCCCCTCATCCCGGTCGGGCTGGGGATGCTCTTACCGGCGCTGCTGATCTTCGACACGCGCAAGCAGATCTGGCTGTTCGCGGGGGGCGCCCTGGCGGTGCTGGCGGTGGTCGCGCTGCTGTCGCTGTGGCCGGTGGGGGCGCTGGTCGCGCCGCTGGCGCCGCGCGACGGACACCCCTCGCCGGAGTTCGTGGCCCTGGTGGCGGGGTCGATCCTGGTCACCGCCAGCCAGGTGTCGGCGTTCTGGGGACACGTGGCCGCCGCCTACGACCAGGTCGCCATCGAGCTGGGCGCGCGGCGCGAGGAGCTCTGCTCGGTCGGCGAGGATCGCACGCGCGAGCTGGAGGGCGCCGCCGCGCACCTGGCGCACGAGATGAAGAATCCGCTGGCCTCGATCAAATGTCTGTCGACGCACCTCGCGCGGGGCTGTTCGCTGGACCCGCGCACGGTCGAGCGACTGGAGGTCGTCTCGGCAGCCGCGGACCGTCTGGAGTCCATCGTCGACGGGTTCGTGTCGCTGTCGCGCGGCCTGGGCGATCTGGAGCTGCGCCCCGTGCGCCCCTACGAGCTCGCCAGCGAGCTCAAGCTGTTGCTGGACGCGCGCGCCCACGACGCCGGTGTCTCGCTGGAGGTGTCGGGGGGCCCGTACGTCGAGGTCGAGGCCGACGCGCGCAAGATCAACCGCGCGCTGTTCTGTCTGGTGATGAACGCGGTGCAGGCCTCGGCGTCGGGGCAGACGGTCACCATCGACGTCACCGCCGTCGCGACCCCGGCCGGCGGCGTGCGCGTGCAGATCATCGATCGGGGCGAGGGGATGAGCGCGGAGCTGCTCGAGCGTCTCAAGCGGCCCCCCGTCAGCACGCGCAAGCAGGGGGCCGGGCTGGGGGTGGCGGTGGCCCGGACGTTGATCGAGCAGCACGGTGGCCGCCTCGAATATCAGAGCGCGCCCGGGCAGGGGACGACGGCCACCGTCATGCTGCCCCGCCAGCCGCCCAACTGGGCCGCCGCGCCCAAGCTGTTCCCCGAATCGCTGCGCGATCGCCGCCAGCTCAGCTGAACATGGAAGCCATGGTCGAACGCCTCACCGATCGCATCTCTGGCCGCGTGCTGGTCATCGACGACGACGCGTCGTTGCGGTTCGCGCTGGAGGCGGTCCTGGGCGACGCGGGGCTGACTGTCGTGAGCAGCGGCAGCGGCGCCGGCGGGCTGCAGACCTTCGAGGCCAACGGCGCCGACGCCGTCCTGACGGATCTGGCGATGCCGGAGATGGACGGGCTCGAGGTCCTCAACCGCGTCCGCGGGCTGGATCCCGGGGTCCCCGTCATCATGTTGACGGCCCACGGGTCCGAGCGGGTGGCGGTGGCGGCCATGAAAGCCGGCGCGTACGACTATCTGCCGAAGCCGTTCGATCCCGACGAGATCGTGCTCGCGGTGCGGCGCGCCATCGAGACGCGGTCGCTGCGCATGCAGAACGCCTTGCTGCGCACGCAGAGCGCGCTCGGCCGCGCCATCGTGGCGTCCAGCCCCGCGATGCGGCGCGTTCTGGAGACGGTCGCCCGGGTGGCGCCCAAGGACGTGACCGTTCTGTTCACCGGTCCCAGCGGCGCCGGCAAGGACGTCGTCGCCACGGCGCTGCACGCCCACTCGGCGCGCGCCGACAAGCCGTTCATCCGGTTCAACGCGGCGGCCATCCCCGTGGAGCTGGCGGAGGCGGAGCTGTTCGGGCACACCAAGGGGGCGTTCACGGGCGCGCAGGGCGCCAAGCTGGGCTACTTCCAGCAAGCCGCCGGCGGCACGCTGTTCATCGACGAGGTCGGCGAGCTGCCGCTGGCGATCCAGGCCAAGCTGCTGCGGGCGCTGCAGTCGGGCGAGGTGCAGCCCGTCGGCGGGCGCCCGGAGAAGGTCGACGCGCGCCTCGTCGCCGCCACGAACCGCGATCTGGCGGCCGAGGCGAAGGCCGGACGGTTCCGCGAGGACCTGTTCTACCGGCTGAACGTGGTCCCCATCCGCGTGCCGCCCCTGCGCGATCGGCCGGAAGACATCGAGCCGCTGCTGCACGCGTTCGTGCGCCAGTACGTCGAGCGCTATGGAATGACCCAGGTGCAGCTCGAGCCCGACCTCATCGACGCCATGAAGGCGCACCCCTGGCCGGGCAACGTGCGAGAGCTGGAGAACACCGTCGCGCGCCTGCTGGCGCTGGCGCCCGACGAACGGCTGTCGCTGTCGCTGTGGCGCTCGCTGGCCGAACCACGCTCGGCGGGCGAGGGGGCCGCCGGCGGCCTGTCCAAAGGCGATCCCGGCCCGAACTTCCCGCTGCGCGCACGCGTCGAGACCTTCGAGCGCGCGATCATCGCCGAGCAGTTCAGCGCCGCCAAGAACAACCAGAGCGAAACCGCTCGCCGCCTCGGCGTCTCCCGCCCGGCCCTCGTGGAGAAACTCCACAAATACGAACTGCTCTAACCCGTCCTCGTCCTCGTCCCCGTCCTCGTCCCCGTCCTCGTCCTCGCCTCTCGTCCCTGTAAACTCCGACGACACCCGACGGAACCGCGACAGCCCCGTCGCCCCGCGCGTCACCGCCGCCGCGCTCTCCCACTTCGGCGCGCCCGTTGCAAAGGCACGGCGCCGATGACACAGGCTCACCCGTCGAAGCTTCGTTCCGTGCGCGCGCGCAGCGCGCTGATCCTCTTTCCGCTGCTCGGTCTATTGGCCTGGTCGCCGCCCGCGCTCGCGCTGCAGCCGCTGGACGTGTTCGTGCGTGGCGCGCGCGCGCAGAGCCCCGGCAACCGCGAGGCGGCCGCGACGAGCGCCGCCGCCGAGGCTCGCGCCAGCGAGTCGTTCGGCCGGGCGCTGCCCGGGGTCTCGGCCAGCGCGTCGTACACGCGCAATCAGTGGAACGTCGAATTCGGCGGGCTGGCGGTGCTGCCGCAGAACGAGTGGGACGCCGCGGTCGCGGTCACGGTGCCGCTCATCGACCTGGCGAAGTTCGCGCGCATCTCGTCCGCCGATCGCAGCGCCGACGCTGCCGCCCAGCGGCAAGAGGCCACGGCGCGCGAGATCGAGGCCCAGGTCGTCCAGCAGTACTACCAGCTGGCCGCCGACATCGCGCTGGTCCAGGTCGCGCGCAACGCCCTGGAGGCCGTGCGCGCCAACCTCAGGGTGACCGAGGAAGCGGCTCGCGCCGGGACGGTGACCTCGCTGGACGTGCAGCGCGCCACGGTGGAGGTCGAACGCCAGAGCCAGCAGCTGATCAACGCCGAGCTGGAGGTGAAGGTGGTCGCGCGCGCCCTGGCGTCGCAGACGGGCGTCGCCGCCGACACGTCCGGGACTGCCGCGCTGGCGGACGACCTTCACGTCGAGCCGGGCGTGGACGAGTTCCAGGCCACGGCGCCCCAGACGCCCGCGGTTCGCGCCGCCGTGTTGGAGCGGACGGCCGCGGAACGGGCGGCGACGGGTCAGCGGCTGTCGTTGATCCCGGCGCTCAACGGCGCCGCCAGCGAGCGTTACACGAACGCGGTGGGGTTCCTGGGCGGCCACCACACGGCCTGGGCGGGGGGCCTTTCGCTGGTGTGGGCCCTGGACTTCAGCACGGCGCCGGCCATCCGCGCGCGCAACGCTGAGGCTGCCGCGGCGCGGGCGCGCGAAGAGCAGACGCGCCTCGCGATCGGCGACGCCATCTTCCGGACGTGGCACGGCATCGAAGCCGGGATCGCGCGCAGCCGGTCGGCCCGGAATCAGGCCGCCGTCAGCGCCCGTGCCGCGGAGGTGGCGCGGACGCGCTATCGCGCGGGCGCGGGAACGCAGCTGGAGCTGATTCAGGCCGATCGAGACGCCTTCGCCGCCCAGGCGGGGCTCATCCAGGCCGACGCCGATCTGCTCAACTCGCGCGCGCAATTGCGCCTGTTGTCGGGTGCTTCCACGACTGAGCCGCGCTAGGCGGTCCTCAGGATGGTTGACCGGCGTGAGGCGCGACGCCACAATGCGTCTCACCCACAGGCCGGGCGAGGATGGAGAGCGCGATTGGCGGCTGCGACATCATCGACATCGTCTACCGGTCGCGACGAACGACCGTGTACCGGGGGGTCCGCCGCGAAGATCATCGCCCCGTCGCGATCAAGACGCTGACGGATCGCTATCCGCGGCCGGGTGACCTGGCCGTCCTCCGCCGCGAATTCAGGGTCGCGCGCCAGCTGCGCGGGCCCGGCATCATCGACGTGCTGGGGCTGGCGCCCTGGGAGAACAACCTGGCCCTCATCGAGGAGGACTTCGGCGGCACGTCGCTGACGCTGGGGGCGCTGCCCGGTCTCGCCGACTTCCTGGCGGTGGCGCTGGCGTCGACGCGCGCGCTGGCCCGGGTGCACGAACAGATCATTCACGGCGACGTGAGCCCGTCGAACATCGTGTGGTCGCCGAAGGGATGCCAGGTTCGCCTGATCGACTTCGCCGCCGCGATCCCTCTGGACAGCGAAGGGCGCCGCCCGCTGTGGGACGAGCTGTCCGAGAGCTCGTTCCCGTACATGTCGCCCGAGCGCACGGGTCGCACGCAACGCGAGGTCGATCACCGGACCGACCTCTACTCGCTGGGCGCGACCTTCTATCACCTGCTGACGGGGGCCCCGCCGTTCGAGGCGCGCGATCGCGGCGAGTGGATCGACTTGCACCTCACGCGGGAGCCGATTCCGCCGCGTGAGATCGCGCCGGCGGTGCCGGCTGTCGTCTCGGACATCGTCGTCCGGCTGCTGGCCAAGAACCCCGAGGACCGCTACCAGAGCGCGCGTGGGCTGCTGCGGGACCTGGACGAGTGCCGCCGCCGCTTCGAGGCGTCGGGAACGATCGCGCCGTTCCCGCTGGGGGCGGGGGACGTGGGCGCGCGGCTGCAGATCCCCAGCCGCCTGCGCGGGCGCGACGGCGAGATCGACCAGCTGCTGGAGGCGCTGGCGGACGCCCGTGGCGGCGCCGCCCGCCTGGCCATCGTGGCCGGGGAGCCGGGCGTGGGCAAGACGGCGCTGGTCGACGAGCTCCGGCGGCGTCTGCCCGGTCTGGGCGGGACGTTCATCGAGGGGAAGTTCGATCAGTTCCGGCTCGATTCGCCTTACGCAGCGGTCGCGCAGGCGCTGCGCCAGCTGGTCGTGCACATGCTGTCGCAGCCCGAGGAGACGCTGGCCGCGCGCCGCGCCGAGCTGCGCGACGCGCTGGCGCCCAACGCCCGGCTGATGACCGACCTGGTCCCGGAGCTGGAACGCGTGATTGGCCCGCAGCCCGCGGTGCCCGCCGGCAACCCGGTCGAGGAGCAGAATCGCTTCCACGCCACGCTGGGGACGCTTCTGCGCACGGCGGCCCGGCTGGAGCGGCCGCTGGTGCTGTTTCTCGACGACCTTCACTGGTCGGACGCGCCGACGCTGGCGCTGGTGGACGCGCTGCTGGCCGATCGCGCCGCGGGCTGGCTGCTGATCGTGGGTACCTATCGCAAGTCGGAGGTGGGCCCCGACCATCCGTTGCCGCGGCTGCTGGCGTCGATGACCGGCGAGCGGCGCCTCACGCTGATCGACCTGCCGCCGCTCGACGTGGGGGCGATCGGCGAGCTGGTGGGGGACGCGCTGGCCGCGCCGCCCGAGCGGACGGCGGGCCTGGCGCAGCTGCTGCACGAGAGCACGGGCGGCAACCCGCTGAGCGTGCGCGAGCTCATCGGCGTCGCCAACCGCGACGGGGTGATCTGGTTCGATCCGGTCGCGCGGCGCTGGGACTGGGCCATCGAGCGGCTCCAGCAGGCGAGGACCGGCGAGGACCTGGTCGAGCTGCTGCTCGAGCGCTTGCGCGGTCTTCCGGCGGCGACCCAGCGGTGGCTGGGCATCGGCGCCTGCCTGGGGGCGGTGTTCGACCTGCGCGGGCTGGCGCTGGCCGGCGACGGGCCGATGTCCGTCGTCGCGGCCGCGCTGGCGGACGCGGTACGCGAGCGGTTGCTGCGGCCGCTGGGTCCCGACGAGTATCAGCCGGCGGGCCGCGACGCCGACGGGGGTGGACCTGCCCTGGAGGCCGGCGCGGTCGAGGCTTACTACCGCTTTCAACACGACAGGGTCCAGCAAGCCGCGTACGCGCTGATTCCGGAGGCCGAGCGCGGCGCGCTTCACCTCGCGATCGCCCGGCGGTTGCTGGATGGCCTGCCCGCCGTCGAACGCGAAGAGCGCCTCGTCGAGCTGGCGCGACATCTGAATGTCGGCGCGGCTCTGCTGGAGGGCGACGCCGATCGCCGCATGGCCGTCGAGATCAACCTGGCCGCGGCGCGAAAGGCCCGCGCCACCGCCGCCCACGCGGCCGCGCTGGAGCTGCTGGGCGCGGCGCGGGCGTTGCTGCCGGCCGACGCCTGGCAGACCACGTTCGACGTGGCGTACGAGGTTCATTTTCTGGGCTCGGCTTGCGCGTACATGCTGGGCAAGGCCGACGTGGGCGAGTGCTGGGCGCGAACGGTCCTCGAGCACGCGCGCACGCCGAACGAGAAGGCGCGCGTGTACGGCATGCAGCTCACGCATCTGACGTTCTGCGACCGCATGGAGGACGCCGTGGCCGCGGGGCTGCGCGGGCTGCGGCTGCTCGGCGTGCGCCTGTCGGCCCGCCCGTCGGCGGCTCACATCCTGCGCGAGCTGGCACTGGCCAAGCTGGCGCTGGGGCGCCGGCGCATCGCCGACCTGGAGAACGGCCCGGTCGTCGACGACCCGTCGGTGCGCCTGTGCATGCGCATCCTGGTGGATTTCATCCCGCCGGCCTACCTCACCGGCAACGACAAGCTGTTCGCCGCGGCCGTGCTGCGGCAGGTGCGGCTCTCGCTGAAGCACGGCGTCTGCGTCGAGTCGGCGGCCGCGTACGCCAGCTACGTCGTGCTGCTGGCGGGGCTGGGCGACCTCACGAGCGCGAACGAATTCGGAAAGCTGGCGCTTCGCCTGACCGAACGGTTCAACGCCGTCGAGTGGCGCTGCCGCAACCTGGTCCTCTACACGTTGTTCGGCCAGAGCTGGGCCCGCCCCTGGCGCGAGATGGTGCCGAACTTTCAGGAGGCGGTTCGGGCCGGGCTGGCCAGCGGCGATCTGCTGTTCATGGCTTACACGTGCGGGTGGGTGCACCTGTGGGACCCGGACGTCGACGTCAAGACCGCGGCCGAGGAGGGGCGGAAGTACCTCGACATCATCGAGAAGACCGAATACCAGAACGCGCGTGACGCCGCTCAGCTGGCACAGCAGACCTGGGCGAACCTTCTGGGCGAGACCCGGGACCCGCTGTCGCTGTCGGACGGAACTTTCGACGAGGACGCCAGCCGCGAACGCATGCAGCGCGTGCGCAACGTCTCGGGCCTGGGCATCCACGCGCTCTGCCGGCTGAAGCTGTGCCTGCTCTACGGCGAGGAGGAGCAGGGGTTCGCGATCATCCAGAGCTCGCGCCCGTTCATCCGCGCGCTGGCGGGGTCGCCCTACCTGGTCGAGTACTGCCTGACGGCCTTCCTGATCTCCGCCACGGTCGCGGGCGGCGCGCGGCCGCGGCCGGCCGCGCGGCGCGAGATGCGGCGCCAGCACGCGCGCATGCGGCGCTGGGCCGCGTACGCGCCCGCCAACTTCGGACAGCACCTGCTGCTGATGGACGCCGAACGGGCGGCGCTGGCCGGCGACGTGGACCGGGCGGCGTCCCTGTTCGAACGCGCCATCGCGGCCGCGCGCGAGGGCCAGTTCGCGCCTTACGAGGCGCTGGCGAACGAGAGGGCGGCGCGCTTCTTCGCGGCCCGCGGGTTGGGCCGCGTCGCCGGCGTCTACGCCAACGAGGCGCGGTACCACTACGCGCGATGGGGCGCCGTGCGCAAGGTGCAGCTCCTGGACCGCGTGGTCCAGGGGTTGCCGCCGGATTCGAACCCCAACGTCGCGCCGGGCCGCTCCGACGAGGCGAGCCCGGGTCGCGCCCCGGCCGCTGCGGCGGAGAGCGGCGAACCTGGTTCGCTGGACGTGGAGACGATGTGGCGAGCCTCCCAGGCGCTTTCCGAGGAGGTGATCCTCGAGAAGCTCATGGGGCGCCTGGTCACCAGCGTCCGCGAGAGCGCCGGCGCCACGCGGGTCTGCCTGCTGCTGCGCGAACACGCCGGGCCGGAGCTGCTGGTTCAGGCCGACATCCGCAGCGGGCGCCCCGCCGAGGTGATGCAGCGGACGCCGGTCGCCGCCGCCGATCTGCCCATCGGGATGATTCGCTACGTCCTTCGCACGGGCGAGTCGTTCGTCACCGCGGACGCCATGCGCCACCGCGAGCTGGGGAACGACCCTTACACGCGTGGTCACGGCACCCGTTCCATGCTGGCCATGCCCGTCGTTCACCGGGGCGAGCCGCTGGGCGTTCTCTACCTCGAGAACGACGTCACGACGCACGCGTTCGACCCGCAGCGCGTGGCGACGCTGCGGATCCTGGCTTCGCAGGCCGCCATCTCGTTGCAGAACGCGCGCCTCTACGAACACATTCAGCGGATGGCGGACTCGTTCTCGCGCTTCGTGCCGCGCGAGTTCCTGCGCAGCCTGGGGCGCAGCCAGCTGGTCGACATCGAGCTGGGCGAGAGCGTGCAGAAGGTGATGACGGTGCTGTTCTCGGACATGCGCGGGTTCACCAGCCTGGTCGAGCGGATGTCGCCGACGGAAAACATCGGCTTCGTCAACGACTACATCGCCCGGATGGAGCCGGCGATCCGCGGAGAGGGCGGCTTCATCGACAGCTACATCGGCGACGCGATCATGGCGCTGTTCGACGTGCCGCCGGCCGGCGCCGTGCGGGCGGGGGTCGCGATGTATCGCGCGCTGGAGCAATTCAACCTGCAGCGCGCCGCCATGGGCGAGCGGCGCATCGAGATCGGCGTCGGCATCAACACCGGCCTGCTGACGCTGGGAACCATCGGCGGCGCCGAGCGCCTCAAGTGCGGCGTCATCGGCGACGCGGTCAACCTGGCCGCCCGGCTGGAAGGTCTGACCAAGCGGTACCGCGTGCCCCTTCTCATCTCGGGGCGCACCCGCCAGAGTCTGCCGCCGGAGCTGCTGGCGGCCACGCGCCTGGTCGATCGCGTGCGCGTGGCGGGGCACAGCGAGCGGATCGACCTCTACGAGGTGTTCGAAGCAGACCCGCCCTGGGCGCGCGAGGGCAAGAGCGCGATCGCCGCCCGCTGGGACGAGGCGTTGGCCCTCTACTACGACCGGCATTTCGCAGACGCCTCGCGCGCGTTCGCCGAGCTGCGCATGACGCCCGCCCTGCAGCACGACGGCCCGGCGGAGCTGTTCGAGGCGCGCGCCCGCCGCTACGCCAGCGAGCTGCCGGGCGCGGACTGGACCGGCGTCGAGGTCTTCAGCGAAAAGTGACGGCAGCTACGGCTGCGGGCCCAGCTCCGGCTCCTGGTCCGGCTCCGACGTGAGGTCGAAGTTCGGGCGCAGGTCCAGGATGTGCGCCGCGACCAGCCAGCAGACCCAGGCCAGGAAGCCGTACGGCAGGTACCCGGCGTACCCGAGGAGCGGCATCGCCGAGAACGGGTGGAAGCGGTTGACGTACGGGATGTCGTAGTACCAGTAGTTCGGGTTGGTGACGTTCGTGCCGTGGAAGTAGGCGCTGCCGTGGTTCCACAGCTCCCAGAACACCCCGTTGACCAGCGCCGCCAGCCCCGCCAGCACGACGGGGGACCAGTTGCCGTGGGTGATCGGCCGGAACGGCGTCCAGAAGCCGAGCAGCGCGAGCGCGGCGGTGAGCACCAGCGGCGGCCCCACCCAGAAGAGCGGGAACAGCGCGAACGGAAAGGCGCCGAACAGCACCAGGGACAGCATCCCGCCGATCAACAGACCGGTGAGCGCCCAGCGGGGGATGGTCATCGCCGGCCCTTCGTGCCAGCGGTTCCAGAGGCCGTCGAAGGTGTGCAGCAGCGTGTACCACTCGAACACGGCGGGCAGGACGACCGAGAAGCTGAGCAAGAACCAGATCGCCTGTGCGGTCGCGGAGAAGATCCAGCTGACCGGGTAGACCCAGAACTCGACGGCGTAGAAGTTGAAGAACTCGAACAGCCCCCAGCCCGGGATCGAGACCAGCGCGATGGTGATCGCGCGGCGGGTCTCGGTGGCGAACATCGAACGGCCGTTGGTCCGCGCGTAGACGATCCCGTCGGCGGTGAAGATGAACCCCCACCACAGCGGGATGAACGTGAACTTCGCGACCGCCAGCGGTCCCCACCAGTGCAACGCCCAGCTGGCCAGGTTCACCGCCAGGCCGATCCAGAACCAGAACGGGAGCGCGCGCCGGGGCCGGCGCTGCCGGGTGCCCGGGCGGTGGAACCCGAACAGGGCGGGCGCGACCAGAAACAGGACCAGGATCCCCGCCACGGCGGCGCCGGCCAGGAAGTAGGGCCAGCTGAATCCGGGCTTCACCGCGCCGTCGTGGCTGACCGGAAACTCCCCGAAGTACGGCGGCAGCCCGCCCCAGCGCGGGATGGCCCCGGCCAGCGGCAGCGCCGCCACGGCCAGAACGGCGAGGATCAACCAGACGTGGTTTCGACCCAATCGCGTGCCCATTCTCCCCCTCCTTCGCGCAGCGACCGGCGCTTCTTGCGCGGTCGCCAAAATAACACGAACAGGATGCACGCAGGAGATTCAGCCGGCGCACTACAAGCGGTCTGGAAGCCGCGGCCTCACGTTGGCGGAGCACTCAACCAGGAGATCCCACGATGAGCTCAGCGCCGACCGGAACCCGCGAACATGGCCGCCTCGAAGACGCCCGCGTGAACAAGACTCCCTGGCGGAAGTGGGGCCCCTACCTCAGTGAGCGGCAGTGGGGCGGCGTTCGCGAGAACGTGAACCCCAGCGTCGAGGCCTGGAACGATCTGACCCATGATCAAGCGCGTTCGCGCGCGTATCACAGCGGCGAGGACGGCATCGCCGGATTCTGCGACGAGAACATGCTGCTCTGCTTCGCGCTGGGGCTCTGGAACGGCAAGGACGCCATCATCAAGGAGCGGATGTTCGGGCTGACGAACAGCGAGGGCAATCACGGCGAGGACGTCAAGGAGTACTACTTCTACGTCGACAGCACGCCGACCCACTCGTACGCGAAGATGCTCTACAAGTACCCTCAGGCGGCGTACCCGTACTTGAACCTGGTCGAGGAGAACCGCCGCCGCTCGCGCGAGGAGTTCGAGTACGAGCTGATGGACACGGGCGTCTTCGACGAGGACCGCTACTGGGACGTGTTCGTCGAGTTCGCCAAGGAGGGGCCGGAAGACATCGACATCAAGATCACCGCCGTGAACCGGGGTCCGGAGGCGGCGTCGCTGCACGTGCTGCCGCACCTCTGGTTCCGGAACACCTGGTTCGCCGATCCGCAGGCGCCGCGGCCGACCGTGGAGGCGGTTCAGCACCCGCGCTGCGCGGCGATCGCCGCCCGGCACGAGAAGCTGGGGCAGCGGTACCTCTACATCGAGAAGGCCGACGAGCTTCTGTTCACGGACAACGAGACGAACTTCTATCGCCTGTGGGGCCAGCCGAACCCGACCGAGTTCCAGAAGGACGGCATCAACGACTACGTGGTCCAGGGGCGGCAGAACGGCGTCAATCCCGCCAAGCGCGGCACCAAGGCGGCCGCCCACACGCTGCTGAACGTCGGGCCCGGACAGAGCGCCACGCTGCGCTTGCGGCTGACCGACAAGGCGCCGTCGGAGCTGGTCGACCCGTTCGGTTCCTTCGACCAGACCTTCAATGATCGGCTGAACGAGGCCGACGAGTTCTACCGCTCGCTGATCCCGTCCACGCTGAGCCCCGACGCCGCCAGCGTCATTCGCCAGGGCTACGCGGGGCTGCTCTGGACCAAGCAGGCCTACGTCTACGACGTCGAGCGCTGGCTGAACGAGCGCGGCGTCCAGCGCGACAGCGGCGGAACGTCCCGCAACCAGCACTGGTTCCACATGTACACGGCCGACGTCATCTCGATGCCCGACAAGTGGGAGTACCCCTGGTTCGCGGCCTGGGACCTGGCCTTTCACGCGGTCGCGCTGGCCATGGTCGACCCCGAGTTCGCGAAGGAGCAGATCGCCCTGATGCTGCTCGAGCGCTATCAGCACCCGAACGGCGCGCTGCCCGCTTACGAGTGGAACTTCGACGACGTCAACCCGCCGGTGCACGCCTGGGCGGCGCTCTTCAACTATCGCCTCAATCGCAGGGCGCTGGGCGACGACGCGCTGCCGTTCCTCAAGCGCACGTTCAACATGCTGCTGCCCAACTTCACCTGGTGGCTGAATCGCAAGGACCGCGACGGCCGCAACCTGTTCGAGGGCGGCTTCCTGGGCCTCGACAACATCGGGGTGTTCGACCGCAGCTCTCCGTTGCCCACGGGCGGGTACCTGGAACAGGCCGACGGCACGGCCTGGATGGCCTTCTACGCGCAGGTCATGATGGAGATCTCCATCGAGCTGGCGCTGGTCGACGACACGTACGAGGACCTGGCCGTGAAGTTCTACGAGCAGGTCGTCAACATCGCCTACGCCACCAACCGCACCGAAGTTCACGACGCGCTGTGGGACGACGAGGACGGCTTCTTCTACGACGTGTTGCGCGTGCCGGGGCAGTTCAGCACGCGGCTGAAGACGCGGTCCATCGTCGGCCTGCTGCCGCTGTGCGCGGTCACCGTCTTCAACGCAGAGACCATCCTGCGCCTCCCGCGCTTCGTCGAGAAGGCCAAGTGGCTGAAGGCGAATCGCCCCGAGCTGCTGGGGAACATCCACCAGCCGGGCAAGATGGGGCCGGGCGGGCACCTGATGATCTCGCTGCTCGACGAGGACAAGCTGCGCCGGGTGCTGGCCCGCCTGCTGGATCCGGCGGAGTTCCTGGGGGACCACGGCATCCGGTCGCTGTCGCGCTACCACCTGGACCACCCGTACGTCTTTCATGCGGGCAGCACGGAGTACCGCGTGAGCTACCTCCCCGCTGAATCGAACACCGGGATGTTCGGCGGCAACTCGAACTGGCGGGGGCCGATCTGGGCGCCGATGAACATCCTCATCGTGCGTGCGCTGATGCAGCTCTACAGCTACTACGGCGAGGACTTCCGCGTCGAGTGCCCGACGGGCTCGGGGCAGTACATGACGCTTTACCAGGCGGCGCAGGAGATCTCGAACCGGCTGGGTAGCATCTTCTTGCGCGACCACACCGGATGGCGGCCGGTCTACGGCGGGACGAAGAAGTTCGTCGACGATCCCAAGTGGAACGACTACGTGCTGTTCAACGAGTATTTCCACGGTGACAACGGGGCGGGCCTGGGCGCGAGCCACCAGACCGGGTGGACGGCGACGATCCCCGCCCTCATGCACCTGTTCGCGTCGATCACGCCCGAGATGCTCACCGAGCGGGAGCACGTCCTCGACAAGGTGTCGCGCGAACGGGTCGTGGAAGCGCCGGGGGTCGGCGCGTGAACTCGTCGCTCTACCAGATCAACACGCGCGTGGTGCTGCAAGAGCGGGGCGTCGCCCTGGGGCGTCCCGCGACTCTCGACGACTTCGAGGACCGTTTCCTCGACGAGATTGCGTCGAACGGGTTCCAGTGGGTCTGGTTCCTGGGAGTCTGGCAAACCGGCGCCGCGGGGCGGGCCATCTCGCGATCGAACCCCAAGCTGGTCGACGAGTGCCGGCGGGTGCTGCCCGATCTGAAGATGGACGACATCAGCGGCTCGCCCTTCGCGATCGTGGCCTACGAGACCAGCCGCGACTTCGGGGGCGACGCCGCGCTGGCGCGCATCCGCGAGCGGCTGGCGCGGCGCGGGCTGAAGTTGCTGCTGGACTTCGTCCCCAACCACACCGCGCCCGACCACCCCTGGGTGACGAAGCATCCGGAGTACTACATCCAGGGCAGCGAGCAGGACCTGGCCAGCGCCCCGCAGAACTACGCGCGGGTGAAGATCGGGCGGGACACGCGGATCCTGGCGTACGGCCGGGATCCTTACTTCGACGGGTGGCCGGACACGTTCCAGCTCAACTACCGCCACGCGGGCTTCCGTGAGGCCCGCATCGCGGAGATCGGCAGCATCGCCGATCGCTGCGACGGCATTCGCTGCGACATGGCGATGCTGCTGCAGCCGCAGATCATCCAGCGGACCTGGGGCGAGCGGTCGCGCCCCAGCGACGGGTCACCGCCGAAGGACGCCCCGTTCTGGCCGGAGGCGATCGCCGCCATTCACCGCCGTCACCCGGACTTCCTCTTCATGGCCGAGGTCTACTGGGACATGGAGTGGGAGCTGCAGCAGGCCGGCTTCGACCTGACGTACGACAAGCGTCTCTACGACCGGCTGGTCTCCGAGAGCGCGGTGCCCGTGCGCGAGCACCTGATGGCCGACCCGGACTTCCAGGGCCATTCGGTGCGCTTCCTCGAGAATCACGACGAGCCGCGCGCGGCCGCGACCTTTCCGCCCAACGTGCACAAGGCCGCCGCGGTCGTCAGCTTCTTCGTGCGCGGGATGCGCTTCTTTTACGAAGGGCAGCTCGAAGGGCGGCGGGTTCACCCGTCGATGCACGTGGGGCGCCGTCCCGCGGAGGCGGTCGACCCGGACCTGCGCCGCTTCTACGCCGACCTGCTGGCGTGCTTGCGGCGGCCCGAGACGCGCGACGGCGACTGGCGGCTGTGGAACTGCCGGCCCGCGTGGCCCGACAACCCGACGTGCGACCAGTTCATCGTGTCGTCGTGGCAGTCGGGTGAGCGCCGGCTGCTGACGGTCGTCAACTACGGCGGCTTCCAGGGGCAGTGCTACGTCACGCTGGGGATGGAGGGGCTCGCGGGGCGGAAGTTCGAGCTGCGCGATCTGTTGAGCGACGTCGTCTACGTGCGCGACGGTGACGGGCTCGTCGGAAACGGCCTCTATCTCGACGTGCCGCCGTGGGGGCATCACGTCTTCGAGCTGCGTCCCGTTTCGTAGGAGCGCCGACGGTGACCGGCGTTCATCCCGTGTTGCAAACGCGAGCAAGCAAACGGATCGCGGCTGGTCGGCGACGTTGCGTCGTTACGTTTGCCTCACGGGAGAGAATCACAATGACCAAGCAAACGCAGATGAACAGAGTCCAGGGAGTTGTTCTTGGGTGCATGCTGTCGGCCGTCGGTGTCGCAGGGTGCGGAGCGGCCGCCTCGGAGGACGTGGCTTACGAAGACGCATACGGCAACGACTACTACTACCCGGCAGGCGTGGCGTACGCCGGCGTCTACGCCGGCTACGGCGCCGGCTACGGGCTGTACTTCGCCGTGCCGTCCGGGGTGGCGGGCGGTAGTCGGGCAGCGTCGACGCCGGCCGACGGCGGAACGCCCGCGGCCGGCGCGCCGGTGGTCCGCGGCGCCGTCGCCGACGCCATCCGGCAGACGGCCATGGGCATCAGTATCTGCGGCGGGCAAGCCACGGTGACGGCTCACACGGGGACACCGGTGTGTGGCAACGGCTCCGCCGGTGAGCAGATCTCGTTCAGCGGATGCCAGCTGCCGGCGGGCGGAACCCTCGACGGGACGGTGGACGTCCAGTTGGCCCGCAACGCCTCGGACGCGAACTGCAACGGTTCGACGATGATCGGGCTGTCGTACACCGCCACCATCACGAACCTCACGTACACCACGGCTGGTGGCGCGAAGATCGTGATCCCCAGCCAGACCAGCACGGGCATGCTCAACTTCCCGTTCGAGAAGACGCCGACGGGCTTCACCATCTCGACCACGGGCGAGGTGCAGCGGTTCGACAGCGGCGGCTCGATGACGTCCGACCGGACCTACATGGGGACGCACACGTTCAGCTCGGTGTCGCTCGCCGACGGGTCCTACACCGTCAGCGGAACGCTGAACATGCAGGATCAGTCCGGTGGCGGCAGCGCCGTGCTGATGGGCATGGGGCTCACACGGACCGACGCTTGCTGCAAGCCGACCGGCGGCACGCTGTCGATCTCGCGGACGGGCGGCAAGTCACCGGGCCAGCACACCTGGACGTTCTCCAGCACGTGCGGCTCGGCGACGCTGGACGGCAAGACGGTCACGCTGCCCGCCTGCCAGTAGGGGACCCCGCTGGTGCCGCGCGCGCCTCACGGCGTGTGCGGCACCGTCTCGTGATGGCCGTGGGTCCAGAGGCGGTTCGCGATGCCGCGGACCAGGACGAACGGCAGGAACACCAGCAGCAGGCCGACCACCACCGCCGCCGCCGGCCGGACCCCGTGCAGGATGATCTCTTGCAGGATGCCGTCCAGCACGAAGGCGACGCAGAGCGGGACGATCGCGTCCCGCAGACCCTGGCGCAGGTTGGCCCAGCGCTCGCGGCCGCCGGCGACGACGCTCATGAAGAACGTCGGCTTGCCGTGCTTCGCGTCGCGGATCCCGAGCCGCGCACCCAGGATCATCGCGATCAGGGGCTGCACGATCAGGCGGATCTGAAACTTGCCGCCCAGCATTCCCCGCCCCGTCAGGTCGCGGACAATCCCCTCCCAAAATCCGACGTGTGTCATCATGGATACGAGGTGGGGCTGCGGGCCCCGCGCATCCACCCCTGGGACGGAGCGGCGCCGGCGAATCGGTAACCGGCCTCCGTCGGCAGCGCGCGCTCAGCCGCGCGGGCTGGCCCGAACGATGGCCCGGAATCCCAGGTGGCACGTCGACGTGTCGACGGCCTGAGGCATCCGGGCCGCGGGGCGGTAGCGCCGGCAGTAGTTGGGCGCGCAGAGGAACGAGCCGCCCTTCGTGACTTTGCGGGGGATGAAGAGGCCGGGCATCGTGGGGTCGAGGCTCTTCTCGGCGACGCCGCCGCGCGGGTTGTTGGCCGGGCCGCAGCACCCGCCGGGGACGCGGTGGCGCGCCTCGTAGAAGTCCTGCGTCCATTCCCACACGTTGCCGGTCATCTCGTACAGGCCGTAGCCGTTCGGCGGGAAGGAGCGGACGGGGGCCGTCCATTCGAAACCGTCGCCGAGGCGGTTCTCCATCGGGAACTCGCCCTGCCAGGTGTTGGCCATGTGCTTGCCGCCCGGCGTGAGCTCGGCGCCCCAGGCGTACTCGGCGCCGTCGAGGCCGCCGCGCGCCGCGCGCTCCCACTCGGCCTCGGTCGGCAGCGCTTTGCCGGCCCAGGCGCAGTAGGCCTCAGCGTCGTCGAAGTTCACGTGCACGACGGGGTGGTCGTCCAGTCCCTCGATCGAGCTGTCGGGGCCCCACGGGTGCCGCCAGCTGGCACCGGGGACGTAGGCCCACCACTCGAAGTGGTTCGAGAGATCGACCCGGCGGGACGGCCGCCGGAACACGACCGAAGCGGGAACCAGCAGCTCGGGCTTCGCGCCCGGGTAGTCGTCGGGGTTCGCGGGTCGCTCGGCGCTGGTGACGTGGCCCGTGGCCTCGACGAAGCGCCGGAACGCGGCGTTGGTGACGGTCGTCTCGTCCATCCAGAAGCCGTCGACGGTCACCGCGTGGGCCGGCGCCTCTTCCGGGTAGTGGACGTCGGAGCCCATCGTGTACGTCCCGCCCGGAATCCAGACCATGCCCGGGAAAGGGGCTTGCTCGGGCGCGTCCGCACCGTCGGTGTTCGTGGCGCTCGTGCCGGGCGTGTCGAGGACGGTCAGCCGCATGCGAGGCACGTTAGGAACTGTCGCGAGCAGCCGCCGGCACAATGTGCCTCGCCGCCGCCGTTTCAGGCTTTGCCCCAGGGCGCCCGCGCCGTGAGGGGAATCTGCAATCGGGTCCGCTGCGCATTCGGTCGCGTGGCGGCTCTTGTTCCTGAGACGCGCGGTTTCACGTTGGGGGCAACGTCAACAGACGGAGAAGGACGGACCCCATGAACACACGCACAAACGACACGGTTCGCAGTCGGTTCTCGGTGGCGCTGGCTGGGCTGGCGCTCGCGATGGCCGCGGCAAGCTGCGCGACGACGGACATGACCGCCACCTGGACCGACCCGGCCGCGAAGGGGGCCGCGCTGTCGAAGGTCGCCGTGCTCTGTATGACCAAGGACGCCGGGTTGCGGCGCATCGCCGAGGACACGGCCGCCTCGCACCTGACCGGCGCGCAGGCCATTCCGAGCTATCAGATCCTGGGCGACGCCGACCTCAAGGACCGCGAAGGCGTGAAAGCCAAGCTGCGGGCGGCCGGCGTCAACGGCGTGCTGGTCATGCGCCTGACGGGCGTCAACGAGCAGGTCACGCCGGTGGACCCCTACGCCACCTTCGACGGCTACTACGACTTCGCGGGGGCGGGCGTCTTCGCGCCCGGCTACCTGCAGACCGACACGATCGTGCACATGGTCAGCAACCTCTACGACCTCAATCAGAACAAGCTGATCTGGTCGGGGACCAGCCAGACGTTCGATCCGGCGTCGGCGAAGCAGTTCATGAACGACGTGTCGAAGGCCGTGGCCAAGTCGCTGGAGAAGGACCGCCTGATTCTCTGACGCGCGCCCTGCAAGGCACGTTCAACAACACCAACCCAGCTAGGAGACGATCATGGCCAGCGCCAAGAAGCCGAACATCCTGATCCTGTTCGGGGACGACATCGGCATGTGGAACATCAGCTACTTCAGCCGCGGTCAGATGGGCTACCGGACGCCCAACATCGACCGCGTCGCGAACGAAGGGGTCGCGTTCACCGACTACTACGCGCAGCAGAGCTGCACCGCGGGCCGCGCCGCGTTCATCACCGGCCAGAACCCGGTCCGGACGGGCCTGACGAAGGTGGGGATGCCCGGCGCGACCGTCGGTTTGCAGGCCGAAGACCCCACGATCGCCGAGCTGCTGAAGCCGCTGGGCTACGCGACGGGTCAGTTCGGCAAGAACCACCTGGGCGATCGCGACGAGTTCCTGCCCACGGTGCACGGGTTCGACGAGTTCTTCGGGAACCTCTATCACCTGAACGCCGAGGAAGAACCCGAGCTGCCCGACTACCCGAAGGATCCGGCCTTCAAGAAGAAGTTCGGGCCGCGCGGCGTCCTTCACTGCATCTCGGACGGCAAGGGCGGGCAGAAGGTCGTCGACACGGGCCCGCTGACGATGAAGCGGATGGAGACGATCGACGAGGAGATCACGACGCGCGCGATCGACTGGATGGAGAAGCAGGCCAAGGCCGACCAGCCGTTCTTCCTCTGGTACAACTCGAC
>CAZJMY010000298.1:0-22414 GCA_964546845.1 uncultured Myxococcales bacterium
GCGAATGTCCGATTCCAGCATCTCGGGCTCTTCGTCATAGTCCGAGATGATGATCTCTCGATTGTGGGCGTCCGTCGAGGACGGGGTGAAAAAACCTTCGACCAGGTCGGCGACCTCTTCGTGCGAGGTCCCCCGCTTGACGGTCGCCAGCGCGTAGACCACGTGGCCGTCGTCCACGACGGACAGGAAGCCGATGCGGCGTCCGTCTTCGACCGACCAGAGGTCCCACGACTCGCCCGCCTGCGTGCGCGTCACGCGCGTCGCGTAGAACGTGCGCGGCTCGTGCCGGGTGATGGGGGTGATCTTCGGGTCGCGAGGCAAGATCTCTCCGTCGGGGGAACCAGAATAACGACCAAATGCGGCCCCGGCAAGACCCGGACGCGCCGGGACGGGCGACGTCTAGGAGGTTTGCGGCAACTCGATCCAGAAGGTGCAGCCGGCGCCCGGGACGCTGTCGACGCCGATGCGGCCACCGTGCTGGTCCACGATGGCGCGGCAGAGGTACAGACCCAGCCCCAGCCCGCTGGTCCCCTGGGCGGCCGCCCCCCGCACGAACCGCTGGAAGACCCGGCCCTGGTCGGCTGCGCTCAGGCCGGGACCGCGGTCGCGCACCTCGATCCGCGCCACCGCGCCCGGCGCTGCGGCGGCCCGCACGGTGACCGGAGAGCCGGCCGGCGTGTAGCGTGCCGCGTTTTCCAGCAGATTGGCCAGCACTTGCCGCATCCGGACAGCGTCCAGGGACGCCGTCAGCGGCGCGTCGGGCAGCTCCACCTGCACGGGGGTGGCGTGCGCGCGGCGGAACGCCACCACGGCCTCGGTGACGACGGACCGCACGTCGGCGACGCCGGGGCGGAACGGCAGCGCGGCGAGATCGACGCGCGCCTGATCCAGCAGATCGTCGACCAGCCCCGAGAGCAGCCGCACCTGCGCGCGCGAGAAGGCCAGGTCCGCCTCGACGACAGGCTGCCCGGCACGCACCTGCCGTTCGATCATCTGCAGGGTCATCCCCAGCGGCGCGAGGGCGTTCTTGAATTCGTGCGCGACCGCCGCCAGTACGGCGCCGGCGTCCGAGCCGCCGCTGTCGTTCCCAGTCGGGGCCGGCGGCGGTGGCGCGCGGTCGCTCACGCCCTCTCCAGCAGGACGGCAATGCCTTGCCCGACGCCGATGCACATCGTCGCCAGACCGAACCGGCCGCCGCGCCGCCCGAGCTCGTGCACCAGCGCCGTCGCCAGCCGGGCGCCGGACGCGCCCAGCGGGTGCCCGATCGCGATGGCGCCGCCGTTGACGTTCACCCGCGCGGCGTCCAGGTGCAGCTCGCGCACGCACGGAATCGCCTGCGCGGCGAACGCCTCGTTGAGCTCCACGAGATCCAGCTGGTCCGCGCGCAGCCCCGTGCGCGCCAACAGCTTCTGCGTGGCGGGGATCGGCCCCAGGCCCATGTGCCTGGGCGGAACGCCCGCGACCGCGGACGCGACCACACGCGCGCGCGCGCCGCGGCCCAGGCGGGCGAGACCCGCCGCCGATGCCAGCAGCAGGGCGGCGGCGCCGTCGTTGATCCCGGACGAGTTGCCGGCCGTGACGGTCCCGCCCGACTTGCGAAAGACCGGCTTCAGCGCGGCCAGCTCGGCAGCGGTCGTCGCGGGGCGCGGGTGCTCGTCGACTTCGAAGCGCCGCGGGGTGCCGCCGCGGCCTGCCGGCAGCTCCACCGCCAGCAGATCGTCCCCGAATTTGCCGGCGGGGTGCGCGGCGGCCCAGCGGCGCTGGCTCTCCAGCGCGAACGCGTCCTGCTCCTCGCGCGAGACGTGATGCAGCTCGGCGACCAGCTCGGCGGTTTCGCCGAGTGGGTGCGTTCCGTGAAGCGCCTCCATGCGCGGGTTCACGAACCGCCAGCCGAGCGTGCTGTCGTGGACCGTGACGTCGCCGCGCGCGAACGATTCGCGCGCCTTGGCCATCACAAGCGGCGCGCGGGTCATCGACTCGACGCCGCCCACCACCACCAGGTCGGCCTCGCCGGTCGCGATCGCGCGCGCCCCGTCGACGAGTGCCTGCAGGCCAGAGCCGCAGAGGCGGTTCACGGTCGCGCCCGGCACGGTCACCGGCAAGCCAGCCAGCAACGCGCTCATGCGGGCGACGTTGCGGTTGTCCTCACCGGCCTGGTTCGCGCAGCCCAGCACCACGTCGTCGATGGCCGCCGGGTCGGCCCCGGCGCGCCGCACGACCTCCGCGATGACCAGCGCGGCCAGATCGTCGGGCCGAACCTCGGCCAGCGCGCCCCGGTGGCGCCCGCCGGGCGTGCGAACCGCCTCGACCACGAACGCCTCGCGCAGGGACGCGGCCATCCCCGCGATTGTACTAGAAGGATCCGAACGCGGCGACGGCCGGGATCATCGAGCCGTCCGTCGCCCGCATGGGCGCGAACGTCGCCATCGGCATCGAGGGCGCGGGGTCGCGCGGCGACGGCTCCTCCCCGACGTGGTGGGTCGCCAGCACGCCGCCCACGAACCCCAGCGCGCCGCCCAGCAACGCGGCCCCGGCCGCGATGGCGCGGTCCCGGTCGTCGGGATCTTGATTGAGGCAACTGGGATTCGCCACGCAGCCGATGGTCGCCCCCGCCACGCCGCCGGCCACCACCGCGGCGTCGACCAGCAGAACCCGTTGCCAGGTGGGGCCGTACTCCTTCTGGTCGGGCAGGTACGCGCCCAGCAGGCCGGCCGCCAGGCCGACGTTGAGGCCGATGAGCGCACCAGGCATTAGATCCGTCACGCTGCGCTCCTTGTACGAGCAGTCCTGCCGGTTGACCCCCACGGGGACGCATTTCGCGAAGCCGCTGGGCGGACGGTTCAATCCGTCGGTCGTATAGCTTCGGACGGTATATGGCCATTTGTCACCGTACGGCTGCCATTGAAACGCAACCTGCGCCAAAGCACCGGCGAAAGCCCCGCCCAGCGCCGCGCTCTGGATCAACGCGACGCGACCGTAAGTGGGCGCTCGGTTGCGCAGCAGCACGCCGCCCGTCAGCCCGATGGCCAACCCCGGGACGCTGCCATAAAACCCCGCCCGCAGCTCATCGCCCAGCGACCCGCGGCAGTTGGCCGGCCCCGGGCACGGGCCCTGAACGGTGTCGCTGGCCGTGGCGATCTGCTGGCCGACGATGCCCATCAACGTCCCGTCGACGAGGCCAATCCACATTCCGCCCATGATGAAGAAGGCCTTGTTGTCGGGGATGTACGGCGGGACCAGCGGCGTCGCGACCAGCAGCCCGACGATCCCGCCCGCGATGGCGCCGCCGCTCGCCAGCAGCACTGAGGACACGTTCCGATTCTGGAACGCGCTGCCGATGGCGGCGACGACCGCGCCCGCGCCGAACAAGCCACCAACCACGGTCGCGGCGCCCAGAAGCTCGGGCCGACCCGACCGCTGCCGGTAGGGCAGCGTGAGGCGCCGGGCGCCGAGCAGTTGTTCGTCCGCGCCGGCGGCCAGCGTCAGGTCGACCGTGCGCGCGATGTAGTTGGGCGCTTCCGCGAAGATCTCGACAGGCCCCGGGGCCAGCTCTTGCCGGTACGGGTTGCGGGCGCGGTTGCCGTTGACGTACAGCGTGGCGCCGGGCGGGTAGGTCTCGATCGCCAGCCGCGCCGGGATCGGCTCCAGCTTGAAGAACAGGGGCTTGGTCTCGGCCAGGTCGATGTCGACAATGCGCGTCTGCCCCTGGTACTTGGGCTTGGTGACGTCGACGCGGTACCGCCCGCGCGGCACGGAGAAGTTGTTGGGGGCCTGCCCCGTCGCGACCACGCGCCGCGCATCGGTCTCGGGGGCGATGCGCACCGTCACGTCGTCGGGCACGGCGTTGATGACGAACGTGCTGGGGCGGCGGTCGATGGCGCTGACGCGGTCCCGGGCCAGCGCCGCGAACTCCCCCTGCGGGTTCTCCTCGACGTACCGCTCGTAATTGGCGCGCGCCTCTTTCAGGCGACCCAGCAGGTACTGGCACTGCGCCATCATGAACAGCGCCGCCGGGCGGCTCTTGAGGTCATTCGCTCTCGAAAATTCGATCAGCGCCTGTTCGTGCTCGCGCGCGTCGAAGAGCTGCAGCCCGATCTCGTAGTGCGAGCGCGCGGCGGCCGTCGCGTCGTCCGCGCGCGCGACACGAGCCACGCCGCCCACGACCAGCAGGGCGATCAACAGAAGGCGCAACCGGGTCACTTGTCCGGGTAGGCCTCGCGCGAGCCTGACGGGAGCACACCCCGTCTGACCGACTCGGCCGCTTCCTCGTTGGCCGCGGGTGACGCCGCCGTTTTCGCTGCAGCCCGCCGGTCGAGACGGTGCGCGCGGCGTGCCGGGCGGACCGGCTCCGGAGGCGGGGCGGGCGCCGCGGGCGCCGGAGCCACAGCCTCGGCCGGCGGAAGCGCTGGCGGAATCGCCGCTGCCGGCGCGGCGGGCACGGCCGCGGGCAAATGAACGGGCGCGGGGGGCCGCCGCAGCGCCAGCGACACGCCGCCCACCAGCAGCAGCCCCGCCGTCAGGACCAGCGGCCAGCGCGGCGCCGGGGACGGCGCGGGTGCACCAGGGACGGCGGGCGGCAAACCGACGTTCTGGTCGCCCGCCAGCAGCCGCTCCAGGTCGCGTTCCAGCTCGGCCATCGTCTGGTAGCGCCGCGTCCGGTCCTTCTCGATGGCGCGCATGACGACGGCGTCGACCGCGTCGGGGATCCCCAGCTCGGGACGCAGGACGGCCGGTGACGGCGGCTCGTGCGTCAGCACCTGCGAGATGATCTGCAGGTAGTTGTTGGCGCGGAACGGTACCTCGCCCGTGAGGCACTCGTAAAGCAGCACGCCCAGCGCCCAGATGTCGACCCGGTGGTCCAGGTCCTCTTCGCCGCGCGCCTGCTCGGGCGACATGTAAAGGGGCGTCCCCAGCAGCAGGCCCGTGTGGGTCAGCCGGTACGTCTCGGGCCCCTCGTCGCCGCCGGGCTTGACCGCCTTCGAGATGCCGAAGTCGACGACCTTGACGAAGTCGGCCTCTGCGCGGCGGATGAGGTAGATGTTCTCCGGCTTCACGTCGCGGTGGAAGATCCCCTTGGCGTGCGCCGCGCCCAGCGCGCTGGCGGCCTGGCGCGCGATGCGCAGGCTGCGATCGATCGGCCGCGGCGCCTCGCGCCGTTCCAGGTCGGCCAGCGACTCGCCGTCGAGGAACTCCATCACGACGAACGACCGGCCGTCCTCGGTGGTGCCGAAGTCGGTGACGTCGACGATGTGCTCGTGCCCGATCGATCCGGCCAGCCGCGCCTCTTGCAGCAGCCGGGCAACGAAGTCGCTCTTGGCGTGGAACTTCTCGAGCAGCACCTTGACGGCGACGCGCTTGCCGATCAGCGTGTGGCGCGCTTCGTAGACGGCGCCCATGCCGCCTTCGCCGATCCGCCGCACGACCTCGTAGCGGCCGGCCAGCACGACGCCGATCAGCGAGTCGAACTGCGGGTCGGCAGCCGCCGCCAGCGCAGGCGAGGTCGACGCGCCCGCCGCCGTGGGAGCGGCCGGCGCGCCGGCCATCGCGGGCGTGTGCGTACCCATGGGCGTGGTGGGACCGGGAAGCGTGGGCGCGTTGCCGACCTCGCCGCGCACAGCGTCCGTCAACGCCGCCCCGTCACGCGGGCACGTCTCCGCCCCGGGCGGATAGTCGGTCTTGCAGATGGGACAGCTCGGCACGCGGTTTGCCGGATTTTACACGACGCCCGGAGAACGCCAGGAAGTGTCCGCGCGCGCTTGACAGGACGCCACCAATGTTTTCAGAGTTCCGGCGCCCAATGGACCGACCCGCCCGCGCCTTCATCTTCGACCTCGACGGCACGCTCGCCGACACGATGCCCGCTCACTACGTCGCCTGGACCGCCGTCGCCCGCAAGTACGGGCTGTCCTTCCCGGAGGCCCGCTTTTACGCCATGGGGGGCGTCCCGACGACCAAGATCGCCGCCCTGCTGATCCAGGAGGCCGGGCTGTCGCTGGACCCGCAGGTCGTCTCGCTGGAGAAGGAGCAGGCCTACTTCGACAGCCTGGCGCCCGAGGGCATCCGCGCCATCGCCCCGGTGCTGGAGCTGGCCCGCCGGCACCGCGCCGAGGGGCCGCTGGCCATCGCCTCGGGCGGTGTGCGGCGCGTCGTGATGCGCTCACTGGAGGCGCTGGGCATCACGGACTGGTTCGGCGCCATCGTGTCGGCCGAGGACACGGCCCGCCACAAGCCCGAACCCGACGTCTTCCTGGAGGCGGCCCGGCGCCTGAACGCCGACCCCGCCACCTGCACGGTCTACGAGGACACCGACATCGGCCTCGAGGCCGCCCGCCGCGCCGGGATGCGCGCGGTGGACGTGCGGCCGTTGATCGCCTCCGCTACCCCCGCGGCTTGACGCCGATCCCGAAAAACGAACCGATCTTGGCGACCAGCTGATTCTTCTGGGCGGCGGTCGGGATCACGTTCGGGACTGACTCCTCGCCCAGGACGACCTGGCGGCGGGCCAGGATGTCGCTGATGGTGCCCGCCAGCTCGGGCTTCTCGCGCACGATCTCCTGGAAGGCCTCCTTGTCGACGACGTAGCAGTCGACGTCGGACTTGGCGACGACGGTGGCCGCCCGCGAGGCGCCGGTCATCAGCGACATCTCGCCGAAGAACTGCCCCTCGCCCAGCGTGGCCACCTCCTTGCAGCCGGGGCCCACCCCCACCTGCACGGCGACGGTGCCGCTGCGCACGACGTACAGCGAGTCGCCGGGGTCGCCCTGGCGCAAGATCGTCTCGCCCGGCCCGAAGATCAGCATCTTCATCCGCCGCGACAGCCGATCGATCCGTTCGGCGTCCAGCGCCCGGAAGACGTCGACGCGCGACAGGGCGTCGATGCGGCGCGCGTACTCCTCGTCGTCCTTGCGGCGCGCGCGGTCTTCGTTCATCTCCGTCATGTTCACGTTGCGCGACGGGAACGGGATCTCCATGCCGGCCCGGTGGAACGCGTACCAGACGGCGCTGCGGACGGCGCTGTCCATCGTGTCGTCCCGCCTCACGTCGTCCATCCAGTAGCGGACGCTGTACATGCAGGCGTCGTCCTTGAACTCGTGCAGGATGCAGTCGGGCGGCGGGTCGACGCGCACGAACGGCAGCGCGCGCACCGCCTCCAGCACCACCTCGCGCACGCGCGCCGGCGGATGCCGGAAGTGAACCCGCAGGTGGATCCACTGCCGGTGCGCCGTCGTCGGGCGGCTGTAGTTCACGATCATGCCGCGGGTGATCGCCGTGTTGGGAATCAACGTCAGGTCGCCGTTCTTGGTGACGATGGTTGTGGCCCGCCACCGGATTTCGCGGATCTGACCGGCGATCTTGTCGTCCAGGCTGATCCAGTCGCCGATCTCTAGGTCACGCTCGAGCTGCAACGCCAGCCCGGCCATCACGTTGCCCAGCGTCTCTTGCAACGCCAAACCGATGACGGCGGTCGTGAGCACCGACGCCGTGAACACCTTGGTGACGTCCACCTCGGACCGGGTCAGGACGACCAGCGCGGTGATGAGGTAGGCGATCCCCTGCATGATGTCGCGCAGGATGCGGGGGATCTCGCGGCGCACTAGCACGACGTCGAACAGCAGCAGCCCGCAGACGATGACCGCGGCGAACGAGAACAGCAGGACCGGCAACATCCGCAGCCAGTCGTGGTGGGCGCCGCCCGGCGTGGCGGGGTGAAAGACCGCCAGCGCGACCAGGCAGACGAGGTAGCTCCCGGCGAAGAAGATCCCCGCCTTCACGCGCCCGCGCTCGCTCCCCGGCACCACCAGGCGCAGCAGGAACAGGATGGGCAGCAGCGCCACGGCGATGACGGGCAGCGCCCCCTGAGCCGACCACTCGTGCGCGAGATGCGACGGCAACCGGATCACGATATCACGGCTGGCGCCGTTCTTGACAGCGCGCGCCCGCTGGTCACGTTCGGGACATGCCTGCCCGCTCCACCGCCACCCGCGCGAAACGCAGCACAAAGCGGACGACCAACCGCGCTTCGAACGGCGGGGCGAGGCGGACGAAGCGGACGAAAATCGTCGGCCTGGATCACATCAGCGCGCCCGTTCGCGACCTGAAGGCCGCGCGGCGGTTCTACGCGGCGGCGCTGGGGGCCCTCGGCATGACCATCAACATGGACGTCGGCGAGGCGTTCGGAATGGGTTCCGGCGACCAGAAGATCTTCTGGATCACGCGCGACAGGCAGGCGGGCGGCGGGGCGCACTACGCCTTCCGCGTCGACCACCCCGAGGAGGTCGACGCCTTCCACGAAGCGGCGACGGGCGCCGGCGGCCAGGACAACGGACAGCCAGGCCCGCGCCCCCACTACGGCCCGAACTACTACGCCGCCTTCGTGAAGGACAAGGAAGACAACAACATCGAGGTCGTGTGCTACGCCCGGATCGCCAAGGCGAGGCCTAAGCCTCGGGCGCGGTCCAGACGATCGTCGTCTCGGGCGTGACCCGCAGGCCGTTTCCGGTGGGCTCGGGCCGGTCCATCGACAGCGCGTCGCCGCGCGAGACGGTGTCCAGCGGCGCGTTGGCGGGCGAGCGATGGCGGTCGAGGCGGATCAGCTCGCGCCGCCCTTCCGCGCCGCAGACGTAGAGGCGCAGGCGCCCTTTCTCGGGCAGCCGGTCGCTGACGACGCGCTCATGGTCCGGTTTCTCCACCGGCGCCGCCGCCAGCACGAGGTAGCTGAAGTCGACCCGGGCGCGCTGCCCCGGAACGGCGGCGGCGTCGTGGCACCAGTCTCGTTCCGACGCCAGCGCCGGACAGGGCCCCGCGAAGAAACAGGGAGCAACCACGTGCAGCCCGGCCGGCAGCAGCCGGTCGCGCACCGCCAGCAACTCGCGCGAGGTCTCGCGCAGCGCCGGCTCGATCACGACCAGGCGCCCCGCGGGCGCCAGAAAGGCGCGGGCCCAGGCGAGCACCCGGGCGGCACGCAGGGCGGCGCGGTCCGCGGCGGCTCGCTCGACGAACAGCTCGTTCAGAAGGTGCGCGGCGACGACCAGCTCGAACCGCCCCTCGACCGGCGGCAGCTCGACGGCCAGGTTCGCCCGGACGACCCCCGGGCCGCCCGTGCGATCGACGGCGACCAGCTCCAGCCCGTCTCCGAAGCGGGCGCGCAGGGCCCGCCCGACGGCGCCCGTCCCCGCGCCCAGGTCCAGCGCCCGCACGGGCGCCGGAAGGCCCGTCCACCCGTGGTCGAGCACCCGGGCCAGCGCGAGCTCCGTCCGCGGCGCGATGTCGTGCGCGTACTCCTCGCGCAGGGCCGGGTCGGCCAGGTAGGGCTTGCCGACCAGCTCGCGCGCGCCAACCAGCCCGTCGTGAATGGCCGAGCCGCGCCGCCGGCCGCCGGGGCGCACGCCGACTACCCGCGCCCGAAGATGTCCTTGAACGTGACGATCACCAGGACACCCAGCAGCAGCACGAACCCGGCGGTGTGAACCATCGCCTCCAGCCGTGGGTTGACCCGCTTGCGCGTGATCGACTCGACGGCCAGGAACATCGCCCGACCGCCGTCCAGCGCCGGCACGGGCAGCAGGTTGAAGAGGCCCAGATAAACCGACAGCAGAATCAGCATCCCCAGGTAGTCGACGGGGCCGCGCTGGGCGGCCTTGGCGATCTGCTTCGTGATACCGATGGGCCCCGACAGGTCGGCGTGCACGCGCCCCCGGATCATGTCGTAGAGCCCACCCAGGATGCCGACCGACGTGTAGTAGGGGTAGACGAACGCCTCTTTCAGCGCCGTGCCGACCCCGACCTTGGTCCGCTGGTCGATCGACCCGATCTGGATCCCGACCTGGTACACGCTGGACCGCTTCTCGGGGGTGACGTGGAAGATCACCGGCTTGTTGTCGCGCAGGACCTCGATCTCCACGGGCGCGCCCTGGGTCGACTGGATGACGTCCATGATCGGGTGGTCGGCGTTGACCGGCTGGCCGTTGGCCGACACCAGCACGTCGCCGGCGCGCATCCCGGCGGCAGCCGCCGGACGGCCGGCCACCGGCTCGATGACCTTTTGGGTCTTCGACGGCATCCCGAACGCGAACAGCACCACCAGCATCAACACGACCGCCGTCGCATAGTTGGCCGCCGGCCCCGCCAGGATGGTCGCCAGCCGCATCCAGCGGGGGCGGTTCGGGTAGACGGCCGGGTCGGACTTGTCGAACTCCTCGTTCGGGTTCATCCCGGTGATCTGGACGAAGCCGCCCAGCGGGATCGGCGCGATCTGGAAAATGGTCCCCTTGCGCTCGAACCCGAGCAGCGTCGGACCGAACCCGATCGAGAACCGTTCGACGCGCATCCCGCACAGCCGAGCGACCAGAAAGTGTCCGCCCTCGTGCAAAACGATGAGCAGACCGAGCCCGACTATGGCGACGATGATCGACAGCATCGCCGCAAGACTAGCACGGCCCCCCGACGGGCGCGGCGGGCAGCCCGCGCCGCAGACGTGTCACGCCGCCAGGAAGCGGAGGACCGGACGCAGCAGCAAGGGCGTCGGGCGGCGCGGTCGCGACCCCACGACGTCGATGCCCAGCTCCTGGGCGCGGCGCTCGAAGACCGCCTCGAACAGCAGGCCCGGGCGGCTGGCGCGCACGATGACCGGCAGCGCGGCCAGACGGCGCGCGACGACGTAACGGCCGCGCAGCACGACCGCGTCGCGGCCGGACGAGAGCCGGGACAGCGCCCAGCCCAGCGGGGCCAGCGAGACCGGCTTTCCGGTTTCCAGCAGGACCACCACCGCGCCGCGCGCCTCCGAGGCGCCGCGCAGGAAGGGGCGCCCGGCTGAATCGCGCGAGAACACGCGCAGCTCGGGCATCGAGCCCGCCAGGATCGCGGCGATCGATAAGCTGTTGTCCGACGACCCGGCGTTGACGGCCAGGATCTCGAAGGGCCGGCCCAGCCGGTGGAGGTGGGCCGCGATCGAGCGGATGAGATGGCCGATCGACTCCTCATGGTTGCCGACGGCAATCACGACGGAGATCTGCGGCTCGGCCTGTACGCGCTGCGGCATGGGGGCACCTCGCATCAGCGTTCTCCCCACAAAGCAGCATGGACCATGCCGACCGACCTCATCCAAGGATTTCGGTCATTTACCGTACGGACTGCGGTCGACCGCGAACCGCGCTTCGCAGCTGCAGCACCGCGCATGCGAATTCGGTTACACGTCTTTGACACCCTCGTTACGTCGTGTGAACGGGGCCAGGCGGCGTGAAGAGCGCCGTCATGGCGTCCCCGATCTGGGCCGGGTCGCTGGTCACGAGCGCCGGAATCCCGATCGCCTCTGCCTCCCGAAGGACGGTCGGGGCCCCCTCGGTCCGGCCGTTGGACAGCTGCACGGACGGCAGGACCAGGAGGTCGGCGGCGCGCATCCAGTCGGCGACCGCCCCCCGCGGCACGAAACCCGGCAAGCGCAACGGCACGCCCAGCCGGTGAGCCAGGCTGGCCAGACGCTCGCGTTCCGGGCCGTCGCCAAGGATGACGACCTCGACGCGACAGCCGCTCGCGGCCGCTCGGGCAGCGCCGCGTAGCAGGCGCGCGTGACCTTTGATGGGAACCAGACGACCGACGGACAGCGCGGTCGGCATGGCCAGCCGCAGACGAGCTTTCAGCGCCTCATCCGGCCGTGGTCCCGGCGAGAACGGGCCTGCAGGGAGGGCGAGTGGCGCGACCGTTCCGACGTTGCGTCCGACCAGGCGGCCAAAGCGCGCCCGCAGCTGAGCAGTAACGAAGTGGAGGTCGGTTCCGTCCCGGGCCAGTCGCCGGGCCAGCGTGCGCCCCAGTGGGAGGCGTTCCAGCAGCGCCACATCGCCCGAGTGCGCCCAGGCCCGCCGGGGACGATCGGGCGCCACCGTCGAAGCCGCCAGCGCGCAGGGAACCAGCCAGTGCGATTCGATGAGGTCCCAGTCCGGGGCGCGCTTGCGCGCGGCGGCGGAAAGATCGGCGAAGAACCGAACGGCAGCGGCCCAGGCCGCGCCTCCCACCTCGAGTCTTTCCGGCGCGCCCGTTCCGTAGAAAAGGTTGGAGCCGGCCCACAACCGGGTGATGTCCGCCCCGGGCAGCCCGGGGTGACAGTCGTCGTCACCGGCGGCCAAGACCTCGACGGCGTGCCCCTCCGCCAGCAACTGCTGCACGCGGTCCCCGACGAAACTGCCGGCGTAGTCGCCCGCGTACCGCGGGAACGACGTGGTCAGGAGACCGATCCGCATCGTGGCTGCGCGGGATCGTACCGCCGACGACGCACCGCCCGGACCACCCGCCGCACAAGCATGGCGGACAGAATCCGACTGAGCGGCAGGGCAACCTTCGACGGACGCAGTCCCGACCGCCACGCTTCCCCGTAGACAGGGCGGACGGGGACGTCCACGACGCGGGCACCAAGCTCCGCCAGCCGCCCGAGCAGTTGGTTGGGGTAGCCATACCGCGGGTAGAGCCGTCGCGCGTCCAGCGCCTGCAGCATGGGCCGCGTGATGACCGTGTAGCCGCACTGTGCGTCCGACAGTTGGCCGTAACCCGTCGCCAAACGCGTGAGCGCCGACAGAACGATGGTGCCGGCCAAACGCACCGTCGGAAATTGACGCCACCCACCAGGCCACAGCAGGCGATTGCCCTTGGCATAGTCGGCCCGTCCGTCGGCGACCGGCCCCAGAAGCGCTGGCAGGTCGCCCGGATGCATCTGACCGTCGCCGGCCATGACGGCAATCAGGTCGGCGCCCAGCTCGGCGGCGCGCGTGTACCCGGTCGCCAGCGCCGCTCCGACGCCGCGGTTGAGCGGGTGAACCAGAATCTCCGAATGACGCCGCGAGACCGCGCCGGAGATCGCGGCACGGGCCCGCTCCGCCGTGCCGTCGCGGCTGCCGTCGTCGACCACCACGACGTCATCCACGAAGTCCGGAACGGACGCGAGCGTCGCCTGGATCTTGTCCGCCTCGTTGAAGGCGGGGATCACGACCGCCACGGCGAGCCCACGAAACACGGTGGCAGCATTCGCCGGCGGCCCGTCGCCGTCAAGACGAACGCGGATTGACCGCTCGTGGGATGCGCGTGATAGTGCGCCGCCGTGAAGCTCTCTCTCGTCATCCCGGTCTACAACGAACGCGCGACCTTGAAGGAAATCGTCCAGCGTGTGGTGTCGCTCGATATCGACAAGGAAGTGGTGCTCGTCGACGATCGCTCGACCGACGGAAGCCGGGAAATGCTGACCGCGTTGCGCGACGACGGACTCGACCGGTGGCTGCCGAATCCAACCAAGCAACGCGCCAAGAACGAAATCAAGGTGCTGCTACAGGACAAGAATCAAGGGAAGGGCGCCGCCTTGCGGGCTGGGTTCGCCGCCGCCACGGGCGACATCGTCCTCATCCAGGACGCCGACCTCGAGTACGATCCGCGCGACATCCCTCAATTGATCCAGCCCATCTTGGACGACGTCGCGGACGTCGTGTTCGGTTCTCGGTTCATCGGCGCATCGCACCGCGTCCTCTACTTCTGGCACATGGTCGTGAACCGCGGGATCACGCTGCTGTCGAACATGTTCAACGACCTCAACCTGACGGATATCGAGATCTGCTACAAAGCCTTCCGCGCGGACGTCGCCAAGGCCATTCACATCGAGGAGGATCGGTTCGGTGTGGAGCCGGAGCTGACCGCGAAGGTGGCGAAGATGCGGCTCCGAATCTACGAAGTGCCGGTCACTTATCGCGGCCGCACCTATGAAGAAGGCAAGAAGATCGGCTGGAAGGACGGTGTTCGGGCCGTCTACTGCATCGTGAAGTACGGGATCCGACGGGGCGCCTGAGCGTCAGTCCGAGTCGGCTGGTTCGGCGGGCTCCGGGGTTTCGTCGGTGTCGCTGGTCTTGGCCGCCGGTGGCCGATGATGGTGGTGCACGGGCTTTGCCGCAGGCGCAGCAGCAGGCGCCGCGGCGTCGACGACGGGACCGGACGTGGGCATGAGGGAGATGGAAATGGGGTCACTGCCGGTGATCGTCTGCTCGAAGTTCTCGTACCCGGGCTTCTCCAGGCGAATGCGCACCGAGCTTTGGCCCGTCAGCTCGATCGGGAGGGTGACCGGGGTGGCCCCCAGCAACGTGTTGTTGTCGACACGGTAGATGTTCGCGCCAGCCGGCTCGGATTTGACATAGACGAAGAACCGACGCGACGGAATCGCGCCGGTGGACGACATCTGCCCCAGCAGCTTTTGCCCGTAGACCTTCCACGCGGCAGCTCCGGCGCCCCCCAGCAACAACAGGGTCAGAAGCACCCCTGCCACGCGCGACTTCGGCTTCAGGGCGTTCGCCGACGGTCCCAGCGGCGCCGGTCCAGCGGCCGACGACGTATATGAGGTGGGAGCCAGCGACGCCGAGGCCGACCGGGTCGAAGAGCTACCCGTCGACAAGCCGTGCAAGGTCGTGTGCGGCGCCGTGGGCCGGGACCCGCCCGCTTCGGTCGGGAACAGATCGTAGAGCAGCTGGGCCAGATGGGTGGGCTGAAATCGCGACGCGTGGACGATGTCGTCGAGTGCATTCGCCATGTCCGCCGCGTCCGACCAGCGGTCGGCCGGATTTCGCGCCAGCGCCTTCAACACGATGGCGTCCAGCGCCGGCGGGACGGCGGGGTTCTGGAGCGACGGGCGCGGGACTTCGCAGCGGCGCACCCGCTCGATGGTCTGGACGTCGTTGCTCCCCTTGAACAGCCGCCGCCCCGTCAGCACCTCGTGAAGGACGATGCCGCACGCGAAGATGTCGCTCCGGTTGTCGACGTTCTCCCCCTCGGTCTGCTCCGGGGCCATGTAGGCGTACTTGCCCTTCATGGTGCCGTTCTTGGTCGTCTCGGGCGCGTCACCGAGAGCCTTGGCGATACCGAAGTCCAGCAACTTGACGGCGCCCTCGTACGACAGCATCACGTTCGACGGCGAGATGTCCCGGTGCACCATCCCCAGCGGCTGGCCGCTGTCGTCGGTCAGACTGTGCGCGTAGGCCAAGCCGCGGCAGGCCTCGCGGCCGATGTACGCCACCAGCTCCGGGCGCGGCGGCCCCATCGTCTTCCAGATGGCGCGCATCGTTTCGGACAGGTCATGTCCGCGGATGTACTCCATCGAGATGAAGTACTCCCCCTCGACCGCCCCCAGCTCGAAGATGTGCACGATGTTCGGATGGGCGAGGCGAGCCGACAGCTTCGCCTCCTCGACGAACATCTTGATGAACGTCGGATCGCTCGACAGGTGCGGCAGGATCCGTTTGACGACGAAGGTGCGTTCGAAGCCCGCGGGGCCCTGAATGCGCGCCTTGTAGACTTCCGCCATGCCGCCCCGGCCGATGAGCTCGAAGAGCGTGTACTTGCCGAACTGAATCGGCTCGCTGAGTTGGGCGGCTGCCAAGGCAGGTCCTGAGACAGGAACGCGCGGAACGCGCGGAACCCCGAGAGGGCTATGATAGCGATCCTGCGGCCTCGCCGCAAATCGCCAGAGTTCCGCCCGGAATGCCCAGCCGGTCCGCGCCCCCCACGCGGGGAGCGCTAGTATGGGGCGGTGGCCGGCGGGAATGGAGAAACACGTCTGAAACTGGTGGTCGTCGGGGGAGTGGACCCCTCCGGCGGCGCGGGGTTGTTGCGGGACGTGGCAACCGCGAGGTCGCTGGGGGTCGATGTCTACGCGGTCGGAACCGCGTGGACGGAGCAGGGCGACGGCGTCCATGCGGTCGAGCCGCGTCACCCGGGGGCGGTCGGCGCGGCGCTGGCTCGGGCGCTAAGGGATGTCCGACCGGCCGCCGTAAAGATTGGGATGGCCGTCGGGCCCTCCACTGCGGAGGCGCTGCTGAGCGCGCTCGGGGACTTCGGCGGACCGGTCGTGGTGGATCCGGTGCTGGCCACCAGCCGGGGCGGCGTGCTCTGGGACGCGCCGCCGAGCGCCTTGCTGCCGCTGCTGCGACGGGCCGCCCTGGCGACCCCCAACGCGCCGGAGGCCGCGCTGCTGGCCCGGCGTCCGGTCGGACAGCTCGCGGACGCCGAGGCGGCCGGCCGGTCACTGGTGCACGACGGTGGGGTAGCCGCCGTGCTAGTCAAGGGAGGCCACCTGGGGCCGCCATCCGAGCCGGTGACGGATACCCTGGTGACACCCTCGGGGACCCAGAGCTTTCGTCATGCGCGGGCGGTGGGGCCCAGTCCCCGGGGCACTGGCTGCGCGCTGGCGACGGCGCTGGCGGTCGCGTTGGCGGAGGGGAAGGCGCTGGGCGCGGCGGTCCAGACGGCCACCGCCTGGCTGCTGGGGGCGATCACCGCAGCCCGCATCGTCGGTGGCGAGCGACACCTGGACGGCTAGGCCAGCCGGGGCGGGTCTAAGGGGCCAGCTCGAGGCGAATCATCGGCGTCCTCTTGGTCGGGAGCAGCCCCATGGGGTTGGTCGGATCGTTGTCACGCACGAAGGCCTGCCCCGAAACGACGCTGCTCGCCCAGATGCTCGGCGTTCCGCTCAGTCGGTGAACGCCCACCCAGACGATCCCCTTGAGCGGCCTGAGGTCCTCCAAGTCCTCGACGACCCAGCGACCATCGCGCCCGTCCGAGAGGTCCTCTTTGGCTAGCTCGCGTTTGAGCGTTCGGATGGACGTCCCGGGCGTTTCCAGCAGGGTGCTGTCGTAGATGTTGATTTCCAGCTGGCCGGGCGCCTCTGCCTGGAACCGGAGCCGCAGCGGCTTATGCTCGCCGTCAGGCAGCTGGAACCGGACCACGCTCTCGTAGGTGTCGCTGGGAAAAGCCAGGGGACCGCTCGCCCGCGCGTCGTCATAGGCCATGACCAGTTCGCGGCTCGGCAGCGAGGCCGGGACAGTCGACGCGCAGCCGGCCGCCGCCACCGCAGCGAGCACGTAGATCAGTCGGCCGGACGCCATCGCCCTCAGAATCGGCGGGCGCGTGCACGATCCTGAGCGGCCCGGGCCAACGACTGCGTCGGGGCTATTTACGGCGACGGCAGGGGGTCGATAGAGTCGGCGGTCATGACCGCGACTGTAGGCGTCGCCCTGGTCGGCGCGGGCCCCTGGGGACTCAAGCTCGGCCGGGCGGCGGCTCACCTGCCCGACGTCCACCTGCGCTGGATCTGCGAGCTCGAAAACCGGCGGTTGGAAGAGGCCGCCGCGCTGGACCCGACCGCTCGCCTGACGTGCGTGCTGGCGCATGCGCTGGCCGATCCGGCCGTGGATGCGGTGCTGGTCGCGGTCGATTCACCGCGCCACCACGCCGTCGGACGTCAGGTCCTGCAGGCCGACCGCCACGTGCTGATCGAAAAGCCGCTGGCGATGTCCGTCGCGGACGCCGCCGAGCTGAGCAACCTGGCCGCCGCGCGGCACCGCATTCTCTCCGTCGGTCACCTCCTGCTGCACCATCCCGCCGTCAGGCACACGCGCGAGCTCGTCGTCGAGGGCGCGATCGGCCAACCGTTGTGGCTCGAGTCGGCGCGGCTCGCCACGACGCCGGCCCGCTCGCCCGGCGGAGTGTGGTGGACGCTGGCGCCCCACGACGTGTCGCTGGCCCTTCATTTCTTCGGCGCCGTTCCCACGCGTGTGACGGTGGTCGGCCGGGGCGCGGGCGACGATCCCGAAGCCGTGGCCTGGGGAACCTTGCACTTTGCCGACGGCGCGCTGGCGCACATCCACGTCGCGCGTCGCGCGCCGGAGAAGCGTCGCGGTTTTCAGGTGGTGGGATCGCACGGCGCCCTCAGCTTCGACGAGCTGGTCGGCGACGGTGAGCTCCGGCTGCACGATCCGCGTCGCCCCGACGCGGCCACGGTGACCATCCCCGTGCACGGTGGCGACGCTCTGTCTGCCCAGTGCAGGCACTTCGTGGCGAGCGTTGCCCGGCGCGATCCGGCGGCCGGCAACGCCGCTCATGCGCTGGCCGTCGTCCGCGTGCTGGAGGCCGGCGCCAGCTCGATGCGGCAGGGTGGCGCGCCCGTCGAGGTCCCGTGAAATCGGTAGGCCGGTATTTCAGGCACGCGAGCGCGATCGTCGACCGGGGCGCCAAGATCGGAGCGGGAACCAAAATCTGGCACTTCTGCCACGTGATGGCCGGCGCCCGAATCGGGCAAGCCTGCGTGCTGGGGCAGAACGTCTTCGTCGCGGCCGGCGCGCGCGTCGGCGATCGCTGCAAGCTCCAGAACAACGTGTCCGTCTACGACGGGGTCGTGCTGGGGGACGACGTGTTCGTGGGCCCCTCGGCCGTCTTCACGAATGTGCGCAATCCCCGCGCCTCGATCGACAGGCGCGGCGCGTTCGAACAGACACACGTCGATCGCGGGGCGACGATCGGCGCGAACGCTACGATCGTCTGTGGCGTCCGTGTCGGCGCTTACGCGCTGATCGCCGCCGGCGCCGTCGTCACGGCCGACGTGTCGGCCCACGCGGTCCTGGCCGGGGTGCCGGCGCGCCGGCAGGGCTGGATCTGCGCGTGCGGCCAGACGCGCGGGACCGCAGCAGCGATCCGCCGCTGTGTCTGCTGCCGCTCCGCGGTCAAGGCTTGACCGTGTTGCCGAACATCATCTGGTTCGCCAGGTAGTAGCTCTCGAACGTTCCGGCGTCGGTCCAGGGCCCCTCGTAGATGTCGTACGACAACCGGTTCTGGCTGATGTACGCGTTGTTGACGCTGGTGATCTCCAGCTCGCCGCGCGGGCTCGGCTTGATCGTGCGGATGATGTCGAAAACCGTGGGATCGTACTGATAAAAACCGATCACAGCATAGTCGCTCTTCGGGGCGCTCGGCTTTTCTTCGATCGCGATCACCTGCTGCTCGTCCAGGGCTGCGACCCCGTAGCGTTCGGGGTCGGTCACCCGCTTCAGCAGGATCCGGCCGCCGTTTGGCGACTGTCGGAATCGCTCGATGAAGGGAGTGAGGGGTTGCGCGAAGATGTTGTCACCCAGCAAGACCGCGATGGGCTCACCGCCGGAAAAGGTCTCACCCAGAGCGAGCGCATCGGCGATACCACCGGCGGTCTCCTGCACGCGATAGGTCAGGTTGATGCCGAACTCTCGGCCGGACCCCAGCGCGCTGACGATTTCACCCATGTGCTCGGTGCTGGTGACGACCAGGACTTCGGTGAGGCCGGCGCCCGCCAGCTGGCGCACGCAATGGAAAATCATCGGCTCCTGCCCGACGGGCAGCAGGTGCTTGTTCGTGACCTTCGTGAGAGGGAACAGCCGCGTGCCTTTCCCTCCCGCGAGAATGATTCCGCGCATGGGGGCAGAATCCATCAGAATTCTCCCGCCGGCAATCAGCCCGAGCGAAAGAACTTCGCGATCGCCGCGGCGATTCGATCGACCTGGCTGTCCGTCAGCGTCGGGCAGATCGGCAATGCCAGCGTCTCTGCGCCGGCGCGCTCTGCGTTGGGGAAGTCGCCGGCGCGGTAACCAAGATGCGCCAGCGCAGGCTGCAGGTGCAGAGGAACCGGATAGTAGACGGCCGTCGCGATGCCGCTGGATCTGAGGTGGTCGCGTAAGGCCAATCGGCGGCCACCAGGAATCCTGACCACGAACTGGTTCCAGACGCAGCCATCGTCCAGGGGCGGCAATCCGATGGGGAGCTCCTTCAGCGCGGCGTGATAGCTCAACGCCCGCTGGCGCCGCGCCTCCGTCCACCGTTTCAAATGCGGCAGCTTGACGCGCAGGATGGCCGCCTGCAGCTCGTCCAGTCGAAAGTTGCCACCGAGGCGGGTATGAGTTCCCTTCTCGGCCGCGCCGTGGACGCGCAGCGCACGAATGGCCGCCGCCAGCTCGCCGTCATCGGTGGCGACCGCGCCGCCGTCTCCCGCTGCCCCGAGGTTCTTCGTCGGGAAGAAGGACAACGCCGCGGCACGGGAAAGGCCGACGCCGGACGCGCCGATCGCCTGCGCCGCATCCTCTACAACTGGAACTCCAGTGCCGAGCAGGGCCCGCAGGGCGGCGGCACGGCCAAACAGGTGAACGGCGACGACGGCCCTGGTCCGGGCGCCGAGGCGGGCCATCGCCGCGGACGCGTCCATGTTGAGAGTGTCCGGATCGATATCGGCGAACACCGGGCGCCCCCCCAACCGGAGGATCGCTTCGACGGTGGCAAAAAACGAATAGGGCGTGGTGACGACCTCGTCGCCAGGGCCT
The DNA here is from genome assembly GCA_964546845.1 of uncultured Myxococcales bacterium. Taxonomy (GTDB): domain Bacteria; phylum Myxococcota_A; class Polyangia; order Fen-1088; family Fen-1088; genus JADGRB01. The sequence goes on from CAZJMY010000298.1 coordinate 20,136, forward strand.
ATCCCCAGAGCGCTCAGTAAGCTCAGCAGAGCATCCGTCCCGGACGAGACACCGACGGCGTGCGCGACGCCGGTGAGCTCGGCAAGCTCTCGTTCGAAGGCGGTCACCTCCGGGCCCAGGATGAAGTTTCCCGAGGCCAGGACCCTACAGGCTGCTTGCTGTAGGTGGTCAGCCAGGCTCCTGTGCAGCGCCTGCAAATCGACCATGGGAATCGGGTCCATCCCTGTTGCTTACCACCATCCTGCGTGCTTTCCTGACTGGCCGTGGAATCGTTCAGGCGCGAGCAGGAGCTGCTGCTCGGTGTGCTCGCGGCAGTGCACGATCCAAACCGCGGCGCGGAGCTGCCGGCCAGCGACCCGCTCTTGCTCGCGGTCGCACGCCGCCATCGACTGACGCCGTTGCTCTCTGCAGCGTGCGGCCAGACGCTGCCGCCGGCGCTCGAAAAGGCCACCCGCCGCGATCGCGTCCTGACAATCGCGCGGAACACGCTTCTCGGTCATGCCGCCGGAACGGTCGTTCGGTCTTTGCAACTGGCTGGCGTCAAGACCATCGTCCTCAAAGGCCTGGACTACGAAACCCGCCTTTACGATGAGCCCGGCACCCGACCGACGGGCGACGTTGACATCCTCGTTCCGGATGCGGACCGGCGAAGGGCGTTCGCCGTCCTCGACGGACTCGGATTCGAACCGCGCGCTGCGGCGCCCGGGTTCGACGAGCCTGACTACCACGAGGTCGCCTGGACCCGCGACGACATCGAAGTTGACCTCCACATGGCGTTGGCCCCCCTGGTACGCGGCGAAATCGATTACCGCGCCGTCTGGGACCAGGCCGTGTCCACCCGAGTCGGGGGCACCGAGACGCTCGCGCTCGCGCGTGGTCATGCAGCCGTGTTTCAGGCACTGCACATGGCGATTGACCACTTCGACGTACCGGCCATCTATCTGGTGGATCTCGCACGCCTCGTTAAAAACCCGGCCGAGCGTACCGAATCGCTGGCGCTCGCATCGGCCTGGCGCTGCCGGCGAGCACTGGACACGGCACTCACGCTGACCTCCGCCATCCTCCCTGGTCAAAGCGCGGACGGGGACGCAGTCCCGTCCTGGATTGCCCGTCGGATCGTCGCGGCCTACGGGGCCCTGGTGCCGCTGTCTCTTCCGGAGCGACTCCTGCGGAAGTCGCTGCACTTCGATACTCTTCTTCATGCCAGTCGCTACCTTGCGGTGCAATCGCGCCGGAACCTTCGAGAGCGGATCGAGCGGCGGGTCCGGCGAAGGTCGCCGCGCTCGCGGCTCGGACTTTAGGCGAAGTCCCACTAAATCGACGAGGGCGGCGGCACGCGCGCGATATAACGCTCACATGAAAATCGCCCTTTTCTCGAAGGCGTTCCTGCCCAACGTCGGGGGGATCGAGACCTCGACGGCGATGATTGCGCTCGTCTGGCAAGCTGCGGGGCACGACGTCGAGGTGATCACAGCCGTCCCCGATCCGGATCATCGATGGAGCGGGCCATATCCTGTCCGTCGCAGATGGGATCCGCCGACCTTGCTAGGCAAGGCGCGCAGCGCCGACCTCGTCGCGACGAACGGCTATTCGCGACTGGCCGTGGGGGCGGCGCTGCTGGCCCGCCGCCCGATCACGATTTTTCATCAGGGATACCAGCTGATCTGCAGCGACGGTCTCGGCTTTCGAGATCGCACTTTTCATCAATTCCGGATGTCACGCGATCTGAAGCTCGCGTTTGCGAGCGCGCCTACAGCTGGGATTCGCGCGCTCGCCCGCATCCCGATCGACGGTGCCATTCGACGATGGTTTTCCGGCGCGCGCCATGTCGTCCCGAGTCACCACGTGGCGGGCCGGCTGCGACTTCCTGGGGCGCGGGTCATCTACCAGCCGCCCAACCCGGTCGTCATCGCCACGGTCGAGGAGCTTGGACCTCCGTCGGCCGACGGGCGGCGGCAGGCACACCTCGCGGGCGACATCGTTTTTTTTGGCCGTCTGGTCTTCGAGAAGGGATGCGACGTCCTCCTCAAAGCCTACGCACTGTGGCGAGAGCGCGGCTGGCCGGGCCTGCCCGCCGAGCGCTCTCCACCTCGGTTGATCATTCACGGGGGCGGCCCAGAGGCATCGGCGATGAAGGCGCTGGTCAGCGAACTCGGTCTCGGGGACAGGGTGGACTTGCGTCCGTTTCTGGGTGGTCGCGATCTCGTGCTCGCCGCGCGCGACGCAACCGTCGTGGTCATCCCCAGCGTCTGGGAGGAGCCGGGGGCCACTATCGCGGT
>CAZJMY010000299.1:0-2078 GCA_964546845.1 uncultured Myxococcales bacterium
GGCGCTCGTGGCGTGACGAGGGTTTCTGTCGCCGGCGACGGCCCGGGGGGCTGCTCTTTGGGCTGCGGGGCGGCGGGCGGCGGGGCGGGGTCGGCGGCGGGGGCCGCGGGCTCGGTGAGGGCGGCGGGCGCCGGCGGCGGGCTCGGCTGGCGGGCGGGGGTCAGGACGGCGATCAGGATCGCGACGAGCGCGGCGAGGCTGACGGCGCCGCCGACCGCCACGCTCAGCGGCCACCGCCGGCGCCGAGCCGGCTTGGCGGTGTCCGCCGGACGCGGCCTGGCTTCCGGTTCGGGGGCGGGCTCGGCCTGCAGCAACATCGTCGTCGCGGCCGGCATCACGGCGGTCGGCGACCGGCGCAGGTAGGGCGGCGTCACGTCGGCGGCGTACCCCGAGAGGGCGCGCGCGAGCTCCATGGCGGACTGCGGCCGCTCGTCGCGGTTGGGTGACAGCGCGGCGTGGATCGCCTCGGCGACGGCGGCGGGCACGTCGGGGCGCAGCGCGGTCAGCGGCGGCGCTGGCTGCGTCAAGATGTGGTGCAGGAGCGCGTTGTACGAATCCCCCTGGTGGGGCATCCGCCCCGACAGCGCCTCGTACAGGATCACCGCCGTCGCGTAGATGTCGGCGCGGTGGTCCAGCTCTTTCTCGCCGCGCGCCTGCTCGGGCGACATGTAGAGCGGCGTGCCCATCGTCGATCCCGTTCGCGTCAGATTGAGGAGCTGCGCCTCGGCCGCGCTCTCGAGCTTGGCGATCCCGAAGTCCAGGATCTTGACCAGGTCCGAGCCGTCGCCGCGGCGGGTGACGAACAGGTTCGCCGGCTTCAGATCGCGGTGCACGATGCCCGCGTTGTGCGCGGCGGCCAGCCCGCGACAAGTTTGCACGCCCAGCGCCACGACGCGCGCGACGGGCAGCGGCCCCTCGCGCTCGATGAGCTTCGACAGGTCCTCGCCCACCAGGAGCTCCATCACGATGTAGGGCAGGCCGTCGCCCGTGTGGCCGAAGTCGACGATCGACGCCAGGTTCTCGCTCTCGAGGGCGCCGGCCGCGCGCGCCTCCCGGTGGAACCGCTCGAGGAGCGCCGGCTCGCGGGCGAGCTCGGCCTGCAGCACCTTGACGGCGAACCGCCGTCCGACGATGGCGTGTTGCGCCTCGTACACGCGGCCCATCGCCCCCTCGCCGATGACCCGGACCAGGCGATACTTGCCGCCCAGGATCTCGCCGGGGCCCGTCGAAGCTGGCCGCTCTTCAGTCACGCGCTTCTCACTACCGCCCACCAGCGGCTAGCGCAACGGAAGCGTTGGATTCGTGCAGCCGAACTGCAGCCCGTTGACGACCGTGAGGGTGCAATGCCCGACCCAGGGGCCGAACGCGCCCGTGGCTTGCCGGAGCATGCCCGACGGCAAGCACGAGAACACGGGCGTGTCGGCGGCCGGCGTCGCTCGACCGGTGCCGCCGGCGTTCGCGCTGGTCACGGGCGTCGCCGCGACGGCCAGCTTGAAGGCCCCCGGCGTGCCGACGATGTTGTAGCGGGCGCACGACACCGCCATCCCGTAAACGACGGGGCAGCCCAAGGCGTTGCCCGTGTCGGTGGTGCACCCGCTGTTGGGGCACGTGCCACCGGCGGGCTCCGTCTTCAGGGTCACCGACACGACCACCTCGTCGGGGCCGCAGAGCAACAGCGAGTCGACCAGGTGCTGGGTTCCGCCGGGACCGCCGACGGGGGCAAAGTCCAGCCCGGGGCTGACCGTGACGCTGTACTTGAACGGCTCGGACGTGCGGTCCTCGTGCACCTGCAGCGCGCCACACCGCACGCCCAGCGCGTCGAGGCCCGACCCGGCGCTGCCGATGAAGCCGATGACCGCCTGCCCGTCGGGGCACGCGTCGGCGAACTTCATGTCCTTCGGGTAACTCACGCCGCCGAAGACGGGGCTGGTCGTCGACATCACGCGCGTCACCAGCGGTTGACCGTTCACGGGGCAGCCGTTGTCGACGACGCCGTCGCAGTCGTCGTCGCGCCCGTTGCATTGCTCGGCCGGGCAGGCGTGGCCTGCGGCGCCCCCCGCGGCGGCTCCGCCGGCGCC
>CAZJMY010000300.1:0-2273 GCA_964546845.1 uncultured Myxococcales bacterium
TCCACCGAGAGCAAGGAAGGGGCGCGCGAGGGGGTCGGGTATGGTGACGGGGGCACCTACGAGCGCGCTCCCGCCGTCTGCGGCGGGATGCCAGCGCGAAGTAGGAGCGCGCCATCTGACCGCGTCTTCGCGGTCAGTTAGGCTGCGCGGTGCCCCCGGAGCAACACCCGAGCCCCCGAAGCAGCCCCGACTCGGTCGCGCTCGGTAACAGAAAGCCGACTCGGTCGCGCTCGGTAGCAGCAAAGCCGACTCGGTCGCGCGCGATTGAAGCAGGCCGACTCGGTCGCGCGCGATAACAGCAAGCCGACTCGTCGCGCGCGATGACAGCAGGCCGACTGGGTCGCGCCCGGTGACGGGGACGCATCAGTTGCGGACGCCCTGGAAGTCGGCGAGGACCGTCGATGAACCGACCGAGGTCTTGACGGTCGCGTTCCAGACGGCGCCGCGGGAGGACTGGATTTCGCCGACGCCGAGGTAGTGGGCGCGGAGGCCGCCCGGCACGGCGACCATGGGGGCGGTTCCGGTCAGGGTGAGGTCCGCGTCGGGGCCGTCGGCCGCCGTAAAGGCGCCGTCGAGGCGGGCCGCGAGGGCGTCGAGGCCGGCGGCGCAGGCGGCCGCCAGACAGCCGGCCGCGCGGCTGACCGCGGGACAGACCACCGCGTCCAGGGCGTCACAGCCCGCGCCGCCGGTCGCGCCTCGGGCGTTCGCGAACAGAGACGCGACGAATCCGCTGACGTCCGCGGGGAACCCGCGCGGCACCAGCGCCAGCGGTCCGAACGCGGCCCGCGCCGCCGATCCCAGGCGCAGCGTGAAGCCGTGCCGGCCGATGTCCAGGGCGCCGTTCTCGATCGTCGCCGACGTGACCGCTTGCAGGACGGGCAGCCCCAGCGGCGCCAGCAGCACCGACACGGTCCACGCGGGACCGAACAGCGCGGCCTGCAGCGTGTGGGTGACGGCGTACGTTCCCGGCTGGGTGGCGGGCGCCACCGCCAGCGTCGACGCCAGCCGGACGCTGTTCAGGATCGACGCCGCATCGGCCGCGATGCCCGGAAGCGCCAGCAGGGGCGCCGGCGTCGGGCTGCCGAACAGCCCCTGGACGGCGGCGTCCAGGCTCACGCTGCCGCCGGGCGCCCGCGGCCCGCGGCAAGCCAGGGTTGCGCCCGTCCCGTCCGTCAGCCAGGCCCCGCGGCCGGCCGCGATGGCGTCGCCCAGCGCCCCCTCGCCGCCCGTCGCGGTCGCGGGGACGCAGTCCAGCGGGTCGCCCGCGCTGGTCGAGAGGGCGTCGACCGTGCAGTCCAGCCACAGCTGCGCCGGATCCAGCGGGCAGTCCGACAGGTCCGACCAGCGCGCCGCCAGCACGCCCGCCGCCGCCAGGGGCGGAGCGAAGGTGAGGGTCGAGGTGACCGCGAAGGTCCCGACCGGGTCCGGGACAGCGTCGACCAGCGGCACCCCGACCTCGACCGTGCCGCTCGCGAGCACGGTGGTGCCCAGCACGTCCACGCAGCCCACGGCCAGGATCGTCGGTCCGGGGCCCAGCGCCTCGACGAACACGGCGCTGGTCGAGCCGGTGCTCACGGCCGGGATGCTGACCGTGGAATCGCCGACGGCCAGCGGCACGGGGTCGCGGAAGGGCACCGGAGGGTTGTCGGGGTCGATCTCCGCGCAGGTCTTCCCGTCATAGAAGAGCACGCGGATGCTGCTGGTCTGCTGCGGGGCGTCTGACGACGGCGCGAACAGGGGGGCGACCACGACCGTGCCCGAGTCGCCCGCCTGGACGATGACCGCGACCTGCGCCGAGCTGGCCCCGATGTGAGCCTCGACGTCGAACATGGTGGCCAGGCCGGCCCGCACCCCGACGGTGGTGACCCCCGACGTGTCGGTGACGGCCGACGACGAGGCCAGCGTCGCGCCGGCGGGATCGCCGTCCGTGATCGCGAAAGAGACCGTCCGTCCGGCCACCGGCACGCCGCCGTTGTCCAGCCGAAACCTCACCGTCCCTTGCTGGTTCGGCGCCAGCGAGATGGTGGCGGGTGTGGCGCTGAGCCCCAGCGCCTCGCCGCCGGTCGCGCTGCCCGAGCCGCGGCCCGCGCAGCTGCCGGCCCCCACGGCGCCAAGCGCCGCCGCCAGCGCGGCCGCGGCGCATGTGGATAACCTGTGGACTCTTTTGCGCTGGATCGGTCGCCCCGGCAGGGACAAGCTGGTCGGTCGACGATGCCGGAGTTCACCCACCTTCATCTGCACACGCAGTATAGCCTTCTCGACGGCGCCATTCG
>CAZJMY010000301.1:0-1411 GCA_964546845.1 uncultured Myxococcales bacterium
CGGCCGCTCCGGCGGCTGCGCCCGATCCGCCGCCGGCGCCGCCGCTTCCGCTCGCGCCGGCCGACTGGCTCTTGCCACCGTCGCCGCTCTGAGCGCCGCCGCCGACTGCATCGACGGGCGGCTTCGCCGAGCTCCCGCACCGCGCGACCAACGCCAGCAACACCACCGCCCAGCGGGCGCGGCCCGCTTGCCCAACAATCACGCAATCGATTTTCGCCCGCGCGCCCGCAGCGGTCAAGACGCGCCCATCGCGCCGAGCACGCCGACCTCGAGGTGGGACGCGGGCGCGGCGATCGACCGTACGCGGCACCGCGTCGCCGCGATGACCGCGCTCACGCCGCCGTCAGACGTTGGTGTCTTCGGGGGGGACCAGGCTGGGATCCGGCAGGCCCGCCGCGGGACGCCCGTCCGTCGTTTGCGAGCCACCGGCGTCCAGCCCGTAACAGGTCATCGACAGCGACCCGTACGCGTACCCGTCCACCAGCACGCGCGCGGCGCGCTTCTCCGCAGCGGCCAGGCCCGCCACGTAGAGGAGCGGGATGAAGTGGTCGGGCGTGGGGACGGCCCGCTTGAAGTCGGGGTGGCTCTGAAGCGAGGCGACGTCCTCCGGCCGCTCGGTGAGGATGCGGCGGGTGTCGTCGTCGAAGCGCCGCGCCCAGTCGAAGCCGCCGTCTGGCTGGCTCCAGTCGATCGCGCGCAGGTTGTGGACGACGTTGCCGCTGCCGATGATCAGAACGCCGCGATCGCGCAGCGGCGCCAGCCTGGTGCCCAGGTCGACGTGCCAGTTGAACGGCCGGCGGGCGTCGATCGCGAGCTGAACGACGGGGACGTCCGCCTGGGGGAACGCGTGCACCAGGACCGACCACGCGCCGTGATCGATTCCCCAGCTGTCGCGGTCCAGGCCGACGGGCAGGGGCTTCGCGAGCTCGGCGACCTCCTCGGCCAGACGCTCGTCGCCCGGCGCCGGGTAATCGACCGCGAACAGCTCGGGCGGGAACCCGAAGAAGTCGTGGATGGTGCGCGGGCGCGGCATCGCCGTCACCGCGGTGAAACCGACGTACCAGTGGGCCGACACGACCAGGATCGCCCGCGGCCGCGGGACGCCGGCGCCGAAGGCCCGCCAGGCCGCGGTGAACCGGTTTGTCTCCAGCGCGTTCATGGGGCTGCCGTGCCCCAGGAACGCGGCGGGCATCCGTCGATCGGGCGTCGTCATCGCGGCCAAGCTTACGTTGGAAAGCGGCCGCCGGGCGCGCGCCCGCGGAATTGCGAGCCACGAAAAGTGAACCGGTTTACCATCGACGGATGGGGTGGCGACGAATGGGCTGGCCTGGAGTCCTGGTCGCTTGGATCCTGGTGCTGGGGGGCGGCCCCTCCTGCTCGAGCGGCACGGCGCGGCCCAGCGGAGCCGACG
>CAZJMY010000302.1:0-1864 GCA_964546845.1 uncultured Myxococcales bacterium
CCCGTACGTTCGCGCCAAGTACTACTACTTCCGCGGCAAGCTGGACGAGGCCGAGCAGGTCTTCGCGTCGATCCCGTCCAACAACCCCTACTACTTCCAGTCGCTCTATTTCCTGTCGACCATCAAGGTCAAGAAGGGCGATCTGGCCGGCGCGGCCACCGGGTACGACAACCTGCTGAAGATGCAGGCGCCCGACGAAGCCGGCAAGGACATCCAGGACCTGGCCCGGCTGGCGATCGCGCGCATCTATTACGAACGCTCGCAGTTCGACAAGGCGATCGAGGTCTACCTGGCCGTTCCGCGCCAGTCCAAGTACTGGTCCGAGGCCCTGCGCGAGCAGGCCTGGACGTACATCAAGGCCAAGGACTGGCAGCGCGCCTATCGGTCGGTGAACCTGCTGCTGCTCTACGATCCCGACACCGCGGACGCGCCCGACCTGCGATTGCTCGAGGGCAACCTCGAGCTGCGCATGAACAACTTCTATCTGGCCAGCGACGAGTTCAGCAAGGTGCGCGACGAGTTCGAGCCGATCCACCGCCAGCTGCAGCAGGTGATCGTCCGCTCGCAGACGGACCCGGCGTACTTCGACTCGCTGGTGGGCAAGAGCCTGGACAAGTTCGACATCAGCGTCTTCGTGCCGCCGACCGCCGCCAAGTGGGTCAAGGCCGAGCCCGACGTCGCCCGCATGATGTCGCTGGCGTCAGACGTGGGGGAGATGCAGCGCGACCTGTCCGACAGCCAGAAGCTGGTCGAGCGCATCCAGCACGTCATGGAAGGCACCGGCCGCACCGGCATCTTCCCGGACCTGGCCGCGGCGCGGACCAAGTCCGTCGAGGCCATGAACCAGGTGGTCTCCACGCGCGAGAAGTTCGTGACGAAGCTGCGCGCGGTGCTGGACCCGGTGCTGACGCCGGAAGAGCGGCGCAAGCTGGACCAGCTCGAGGTGATGCGCGACGGCTACCAGCGCCAGGTGAGCGGCCTTCCGACGACCGACGAGGAGCTTCACCAGCACGAGCAGACGATGAAGGGGCGCTTCGGTGACCTCGACCGCCAGGTCTCGGAGATGAACGTCGAGATCCAGGCGCTGGAGGCCCAGCTGGTCGCCGTCGAGCAGTACTACCGGGTCTCGCGGTCCGAGCAGAAGATCCGCCCGGAGGACATCGAGGCGCCGGTGCGCGACATGCGCAACGAGATCGACACGCTGCGGAACCTGCACGACCGCGTGCGCGAGGCGATCGCCGACGCCAGCCGCGACGCGACCGCCGCCGGCTCGACCGGCGAGGCGGAGCGAGAGGCGGCCGAGAAGCTGACGGGTGTCCTGGCGCAGGAGCTGGCCATCGAGCGGCAGGCTGCGACCCGCCTGGGTTCGTCCGATCAGTCGCAGGTCGCGCGCATGAACGACGTGCTCTCGCGCTGCGACGCCATCCAGGGTCAGCTCGACGGCTTCGACAAGCGCGTCGACGGCCAGGTGACGACGCGCCTCGCGACCGTGACCAAGTACCTCGCCAGCGAGAAGGAAGAGCTCGCGCGCGCGGGGGAAAAGCTGGGCGCGGTGCTGGATGCCTCGAAGACGCTGGGCGGTGGGCTCGCGCAGGCCATGTTCACGAAGGTCGCCGACAAGTTCTACGACCTCGTGGTTCGCTCGGACGTCGGCATCATCGACGTCTCCTGGGGCCTCAAGGACCAGAAGACGCAGGCGGTCACCCGCTTGACCAACCTGCGCAACCAGGAGCTGAAAGCCCTGGATGACGACTTCCGCCGGGTGCTTCAGGAGGACAAGTGATTCGCAGGCCGGGCAGACGTGGTTTCGTCGCTGCGTTTTTGGGCGCCACGCTGTTCGCCGGCGCCGTCTTCGACGGCCGGT
>CAZJMY010000303.1:0-7407 GCA_964546845.1 uncultured Myxococcales bacterium
TGCTGCAGCGGGTGACGGACGCCCCAGTAGCCCGCGAACGCGACACCACCCAGCATCAGCGCCGCCCCCAGCGCCGCGACCGCCAGCCGCCGACGTGACGACGGCCAGAACGACCACCCCGGCCGCCAGCGCCGGCCGCCGCGGTCCGCGCCCGTCCTCAGCAGCGTCCGGGCGACCAGCCGGTCCACCGCGAGCCGATCGGCCTTGACCGACGACGGCTCCGTCGCCTCCGCGTCGAAGGCTCGCCCGGCCGCCAGCACGAACCGGCAGGTGCCGCAGTCCTGCAGGTGCGCGTCGACGTAGGCCCGCTCCTCCGGCGAGAGCGCCTCCGCCCCGCGCGCGCGATGCAGCAGATCGTCGGGATGGACGTCTAGCTCGCCGCGCATTCCGACTCCAGCTGGCGGCGCAGTGCCAGCTTGGCGAGGCGCAGGCGGCTCTTCACCGTGTTGAGGGGGACGGCCGTGGACCGGGCGACCTCGGGCAGCGAATAGCCGAGCACGACGTGCAACGCCATGATCTCGGCCTGCTCGGCGGGCAGCCGATCCAGCAGGTCGCGCACGCAGCGCCGCTGATAGGCCGCCGAGCCCGCGTCGTCCTGCGCCGGCCGCTGCCGTTCGCTGGCGGCGGCGATCGCGTCCGCCTCGCACGCGACGACACGCGAGCGCGCCAGACGGCGGCGCCACGAGAGCGCCGTGTGAACGGCGATGCGCGACGCGTACCCCGACGGGTGGCAGTCGCCGCGGAACGTGGGCAGCGACAGCACGAACGCCATCAACGCCTGCTGCGTGGCGTCCTCGTGATCCGCGCTCTTCGGCCCCAGCACCAGCCGGACCGAGCGCACCACCACGGGCGCGACCAGCACCACCAGACGATGGACGGCGGCCGGATCGCCGTCCCGGGCCTGCATGGCCAGCAATCGCGCCCGCTCGAGCTCGACGTCCGCGGCGTCCGCGGGCGCGGCGGGCGCGGCGCGGCCGTCACCCGTCCGTGACACCAGCGAAGCAATGAACCCTGACGCACTCATCCCGTGTCGTCGTTAGTCGCGCCGCCGCCGCCGCCGCGTCGAAAAAAGCGAAACGGCGGCGCGCGCGCGAAATGTGGCCGGGCCCGTGATCCTTTGGGACGGCCCCGGCGACAACACGATCAGCATGAACACGCGGTTGGCCGAGCTCGCGATCAGCGACACCGGATTCATCTTCGATCCTGGCACCGGCGCGACGTTCAACGTCAACGCCACCGGCCTGGTCGCGCTGACGGCGCTGCGAGAGGGCGTCGATCCTTCCGACACCTCCACGATCGCGGCGCGCGTGCGCGCCCGATTCCCGTCGGCGCCGGAAGAGGTGGACGAACACGTCTCGGACTTCGTTCGAACGCTGCGCCAGATGGGCATCCTGCCCGCCGGCGGGGGCGCGCGATGAGCGCCGACGCGCCCACCATCGGCGTCACCGGCTTGAACGCCACCGACAACCCCGGCCCCGGCGTCCCCGTGCTGCGTTCGCTGCGCGCCGACGCGCGCCCGGGCGAACGCCACGTCGGCCTGACCTACGACGCGCTGGACCCCGGCGTCTACGCGCGCAACCTGGCGGACAGCGTGTTCCTGCTGGCCTACCCGTCGGCCGGCGCGGACGCCTTTCTGACCCGGCTCGCCGCGATCCACGACCGGGTGGGGCTAGACGTGATCATCCCGACGCTCGACGCGGAGCTGCCGCTGTTCATCGCGATCGAACAACAGCTGCGGGACCTGGGCGTGGCCACGTTCCTGCCGTCGCGCGCCCAGCTGGAGGTGCGCGGCAAGGCGCAGCTGGCGGCGCTGGGTCGGGCGGCCGGGGTGGGCGTCCCGGCGACCGCGGTGCTGGCCAGCGCCGACGACATCGCCCGCGTCGAGCGCGAGGTGAAGTACCCGCTGTTCGTGAAGGGCCCCTACTACGGGGCGACCCTGGTCACCTGCCGCGAAGAGGCGGTCGCGGCGTTCCACCGCGTGCTCGCCACCTGGGGCGGGCCGGTCATCGCGCAGGCCTGCGTCCGTGGCGAGGAGGTGAACCTGGTCGGCGTCGGCGACGGCGCCGGCGGGCTGCTGGGGCCGGTGGCGATGACCAAGCTGGCCCTCACCGACAAGGGCAAGGGGTGGGCCGGCGTCACGATCCGTGACGACGCGTTGATCGACGTGGCCGCCCGCATCGTCGCCGCCACCCGGTGGCGCGGTCCGCTGGAGGTGGAGGCTCTGCGCTCGGCCCCCGGCAAGTACGAGGTCATCGAGGTGAACCCGCGCTTCCCGGCCTGGGTGCACCTGGCGACGGGGGCCGGCGTGAACCTGCCGCGCGTCGTCGTCGACCTGGCGCTGGGACGCCAGCCGGCGCCGCTGGCCCCGTATCAGGTGGGAAAGCTGTTCGTCCGCATCTCGCTCGACCAGGTCGTCGACCTGACCGACTTCGAGCGGATCGTGACCACCGGCGAGATCTCCCACGCCGCGCCTGCGGCGGCCGCGCCCCTCAGCTGAACGGAAGGAGCCCCGTGAACACGACCGAGTACGAACGCCCCGGGATCGTCCGCCACCAGATGGGCGGCATCAACAAGTTCGGCCAGCAGCTGGCGCCGCGCGTGCAGACGCACGTCGACGGCGTGGCGATCGCCGACCTGGTCGCGCGCCACGGATCGCCGCTGTTCGTCTTCTCCGAGCGAACGCTGATCGATCGATACCGCGAGCTGGAGCAGGCGTTTTCGCGGCGGTACCCGTCGGTGCGGCTGGCCTGGTCGTACAAGACCAACTACCTGCAGGCCGTCTGCCGGGTCTTCCACCGCGAGGGCGCCTTCGCCGAGGTGGTGTCGCCGTTCGAGTACGACAAGGCCGTCGCGCTGGGGATTCCGCCCGAGCGGATCCACTTCAACGGCCCGTTCAAGCCGGACGACGCGCTGGGACGCGCCATCGCCGGCGGCGCGATCCTGCACGTCGACAACCTGGACGAGATCGCGCGCATCGAGCGCATCGCGCGGGCGGGGGCGCGGCGCGCGCGGGTCGCCATCCGCGTGAACCAGGCGATCGACGGCGTGCAGTCCTGGAGTCGGTTCGGCCTGAACCTCGAGTCGGGACAGGCGCACGAGGCCATCACGCGCGTGCTGGGTGGCCAGGCCATGGATCTGATTGGCCTGCACACGCACATCGGGACGTTCATCCAGGACCCGAAGGCCTACGGCGCCGCGGCCGCCAAGATGGCGCGCCTCGCCAACGAGCTGCGCTCGCGCCATCAGGTGCGCGTGTCCTTCATCGATCTCGGCGGCGGGTTCGCGTCGCCCAACACGCTGAAGGGTCAGTACCTGGACGGACAGCAGGCCAGCCCGCCCTTCTCGCGCTACGCGGAGGCGATCTCGGCTGGGCTGTCGGAGCTGGACTTTCCCGCCGCGCAGATGCCGACGCTGGTCCTGGAGACGGGGCGCGCGCTGGTCGACGAGGCGGGCAGCCTGATCGCGACGGTGCAGGCCAGCAAGCGCCTGCCCGACGGCCGCCGGGCCCTGGTCGTCGACGCGGGAGTGAACCTGCTGTTCACGGCGTTCTGGTACCGCCACGAGGTATCCCTGGCGCAAGAGGTGCGCGGCCTGACCGAGGCCACCGTGCTCTACGGCCCGCTCTGCATGAACATCGACGTCATGCGCGAGGCGGTCGCGCTGCCGCCGCTGTCCGTCGGCGACCGCATCGTGTTCTTGACGGTCGGCGCCTACAACGTGACGCAGTGGATGCAGTTCATCACGCTGCGTCCGGCGGTGGTCATGGTGGGCGCCGGCGGCGCGGTCGCCGTGATCCGCCGGGCCGAGACCGTCGGCGATCTGAACGACATGGAGGCGATGCCGGCGTGGCTCGCCTAGGGCTGGCTCTGCGGGCGGCCGGCTGGGCGGCGGCCGCCTGGCGCGTTGCGGTCGCCGCGGGCGACGGCGTGTTGCGGTCGTACGCGCAGATCCTGATCAGCCGATCGCGGGTGGCGGGGTTCCTTCTGCTGCTGGCGACCGCACTGGACGTGCCGACGCTGCTGGGCGGATTGGCGGCGCTGGCCGGGGCCGCGCTGGCCGCCCGCGCGCTGAGCCTTCCCGAAGGCGCTTTCTCCGAAGGACCGACCGGCTACAACGCGCTCTTCGTCGGGCTGGCGGTGGGGCACCTGTTCGGCGCCGGGGCGGGCGCGCTGGGCGTGGCGGCGGGGTGGGGCGCGCTGTCGGCCGTCGTGACCGCCTTCGTCGTGGCCACCGGCGGCCGTGCGCTGGCGCTGCCCGCGCTCACGATTCCGTTCTTGCTCTCGACCTACCTGCTGCTGCTGGTCGCGCCGGCCCTCGGGCTGGCCCCCAGACTGGATCCGCTGCCCGCTCCGCCGCTGGCGCAGGGGCTGGCGGCCGCTCGCCCGGCCGCGGCCGGCTGGCTGCCGTGGATCGGCGCGCTGGTCTTCGTGCCCCGCTTCGAGGCGGGGCTGCTGGTCGTCGCGGCGCTGCTGGTGCACAGCCGCGTCGCCTGCCTGCTGGCGGCGACCGGGGCGCTTGCGCTGGCGCCGTTTCTGCCGCCGGGGACGCTGTCTTCCGGCGTGCCGCCCACCTTGGCGGCGCCGTTGCTGTTCAACGGGGTCTTGGCGGCGATGGCTCTGGGCGGGACCTGGTTCGTTCCCGGGCCGGCGTCTTTCGTGCTGGCGGCGGCGGCGGCCGTGGCCTCCGCGTTGACCGCGATCGCTCTTCTGCGCCCGCTGGGGGCCTGGGGGCTTCCGTTGCTGGTCCTTCCGTTCAACGTCGTCGTCCTGGTCCTGCTGTGCGCCATGCGGCAGCGGACGCGCGATCGACGGCCGAAGGCGGTCGACTTCGCCCCTGGCTCTCCCGAAGAGAACCTGCGGTTTCATCAGACGCGGACGCTGCGGGCCGCCCACCGGCCCCACGGCGGGGTCGGCTTTGCGCTCCCGTTCCGCGGGGCGTGGCTCTGCACGCAGGGGGTGGATGGCGCGCTCACGCACCAGGGCGTCTGGCGGCACGCGTTCGACTTCGAGGTCACCGGCGCGGACGGGCGCTTCCACGACGCCGAGGGCCCGGCCGACCGCGTCGACGCCCACCACTGCTACGGGCTGCCGGTGCTGGCGGCGGCGGACGGCACCGTCGTGAAGATCGAGAACGACGTGCCCGACAACCCCGTGGGAGGCGTCGACCTCGACCGCAACTGGGGCAACGTGGTGGTGCTGTTTCACGCGCCCGGCCTCTACTCCGTCGTGGCGCATCTGGCGCCGCGCTCGGTGGCGGTACGCGAGGGGCAGGTCGTCGCGCGCGGCGACGTGCTGGGGCTCTGTGGCAGCTCGGGGCGCTCGCCTCGCCCGCACCTGCACTTCCAGCTGCAAGCGTCGCCGGTGCTGGGCGCGCCGACGATCCCCTGCGTGTTCGAGAACGCCGTCGCGCTGGCGGGGCCCGGCTCGACGGCGCCTCGGCTGGCGACGGCGGTGGTCCCGCGCGAGGGTGAGATCTGGCGGAACCCCGACGGCGATCCCGAGCTGGCCGAGGCGTTCGCCTTCGCGCCGGGGACCAGCTGCGTCTATCGCGTCACGCGCGACGCGGGGCAGGCGCAGACCGAGCGCGTGCGCTGCGAGGTGGATCGGTTCGGCCAGACGGTGCTCCGGTCCGACGCGGGCGGCGTGCTGTCGTTCGCGCGGACGGCCAGCCAGCTCACCGTGTTCGACGTGCAGGCACCGCCGCGTTCCGTGCTGCACCTGCTGCGGGCGGCGCTGGGGCGGGTGCCGCTGATCGCGGACCCGGGCATCTGCTGGGACGACCATCTTCCGCCGGCGTGGCGCGCCCCGCGCTGGTACGCGGCGCTGCGCGCGGTGGTCGCCCCCTTCCTGCCGGACCGCGGGCGCGCGATCGAGTACCGCTGCCTGCGCGAGCGCGGCGGGTTCACGATCCTGGGGCGCGCGGTGTCCGGTCGCGCCGGTGGCGTCGCGGTGAGCTCCCGCGCGCTGCTCGGCGCGGGCGACGGTGACGCGGGCTGGCCCGCCAGCCTCGAGGTGACGGTGAGCGGGCGGACCACGCTGCGCGCCATGCGCGTTCCGCCCGCGGCGGTCGCTTCGCCTCTGGTTCGCGCGGGCATGCGTCCCGGTGGCCCGCCGCCGCCGACGCTGTCGCGGATCATCCAGCTGCCGCGTCCGTCCGGTCCCACGGAGTCGTTCCCCCGTGACCTGTGACGCCCGGCGTGCCCGGCGCCGCGTGAATCGATTCGCCGGCCGCCGCGTCGCCCTGCTCTCGCTGCTCGTTCTCGTTCTGAACCCGGTGTCGTCTTTGTCGGCCAAGGCCAGGCGGCGCAGCCACGTGACGCCCGGCCGCCACCCCGCCGTGGCTCAGACGGGTCCGGTGGACGGCGCGGCGGCGCCGCCCGCCGCGAACGCCGTTCCCGCCGGCGAGGCCAGCGCCGGCGAGCTGTCGGAGCTGCTGCCGGAGACCGCGCGCGTGTACCAGAAGTCCTATGACGACGAAGCGGCCGGCCATTTGGCCCAGGCGCTCGCGGCGCTGGGCGCGCTGGGCGCGGCCGAACAGGCGAGCTACCTGGCTCACCTCCGTCGCGGGTGGCTGCTGTACCGGATCGGCCGGTACGCCGAGTCCGTGGCGGCGTACCGCCAGGCGCTGGCCGTCGAGCGCGACTCGGTCGAGGCGCGCGTCGGCTGCCTGATGCCCCAGATGGCGCTGCGCGACTGGGCCGCCGTCGAGCAGGGCGCGCGCGGCGTGCTCGAGCGCGATCCGGGGAGCTACCTGGCCGGCTTGCGGCTGGCCTTTGCCGTCTACAGCGCCGGCCGCTTCGCGGAGGCCGAAGGGCTGTATCGCCGGGTGGTGGCCCGCTACCCGAGTGACGCGGACGCGCGCGCCGGTCTCGGGTGGTCGCTGCTGCGGCAGGGCAAGCGGGGCGAGGCCCGGGAGCAGTTCCTGCAAGCCGCCCGCACGGCGCCGCGGTCGTCCCTCGTGCTCGAAGGTCTCAAAACTAGCGCGAATTGAGCCCTTTCCATCGGGCCTGCGACATATGTTAAGGTAGTTTCTCAACCCGCGGTGTGGCCGGTCGCCGAGTGTGCGGGATCGGCGCGCGACGCCGTCGGACGGGGCTGGGTGTCTGCCGCAGGCCTTGCTGTGATGGAATCATCCTTGCGCAACCGCATCGCGACGCTGCTGTTCGCCGTGCCCGCTCTGGGCCTGGTGGCGTGCGCCAATCGCGGCATGGAGGCCCCCGGCGAGGGGGGGAGCGGGTCCCTCGTCAGCACCGGTGGCGCGGCTGGCCAGCCGTCCGGCACGGGCGGGGTGACGTCCGGCGGCAGCGGCGGGCGCGGCACGGGGGGCGTCGCCGGCAAGCCCGGCACGGGCGGGACCGTCTCGACGGGCGGAACCCCGGCCACCGGCGGCACGCCGGGCACGGGGGGA
>CAZJMY010000304.1:0-5145 GCA_964546845.1 uncultured Myxococcales bacterium
CGCGTACCAATCCAGCGTCGAGACCAGGACGTGGCCGGCGCTCTTGGCGTCGACGCTGAGGCCGCCCGCCATGCCGCCCCAGTTGGCCGCCGGCGGCGTCACGTTGGTCCACGTCCCCGTGGCGGACAGCTTCCAGATCTGACCCGACAGCGTCCCGCCGCCGATGTTGTAAGGGCCGTAGTCGCTGGAGTAGGCGAGCCAGACCGTCCCGTCGCCGGCGATGGCCGCGTGGTGCACCATCAGGCCCGTGGGGCCGCCCGCCACCTGCGCCCACGACGTGCCGCCGTCCGTCGAATGATAGAGGTTGCTCCCCGCGGCGTGCGAGGCGGCCGCCACGTAGATGGACGTCGAGCCGGCCGCGGTGCCCCCCTGCTTGTCGAACAGCACCACCGGCAGCCCATAGCTGGTCGTCCCGCCGTAGCTGTTGGCGATGTTGACGTCGCCGGCCGTCGGGAACGACGTCACCTTCGTCCAGTGCGCGGCTGAATCGACGCTCTTGTAGAGGCCATTCGCGCGCGAGCCGAACAGCAGGATGCTGTTCTTGTTCGGGTCGACGGCCAGCCGTTCGCCCATCCCGCGGCCGTTGTCGTTGCCGCCCATGACGACGCCGATCGTGTTGGACGTCCAGGTGGCGCCGCGGTCGGCGGATCGCAAGATCACGCCGTTTCCGCTGGATTCGTACATGCCGGCCGCCGCGTAGACTACGTTCGCGTCGACCGGATCCGCGGCGATGCTCTCGCCGCCGAGGAGGTTGCCCTGCGACATGGGGAACATGTCGGTGAGCGGGGTCCAGGTCGACGTCGCGCCGTTCCACCGGTAGAGGCCGCCGACGTCGGTGCGCGCGTACCCGAGCCCACCCTCGACGGGGCTGAAGACGATGCCGGTCACGAAGCCGCCGCCACCGATGGCGACGCTCTTCCAGGTGTACGGGCCGGTCACGGTGGTGCCGCCCGCGCCGGACCTGCCGGCAGCCCCGCCGGCGCCCGGATTTCCCCCGACGCCAGGGTTGCCGCCCGCACCCGGGCTGCCGCCGGACGAGACGCCGCCGCCGGAGCCGGGCGTGCCGCCCGAGGCTGGCGCGCCGCCGCTGGCGCGGGTGCCGCCGGTTCCGGGAGCGCCGCCCGCGGCGCCCGAGCCTGTCGAGCTGTTCGAACAACCAATCGAGGACAGAAGGCAGATCGCGGTCCAGGCCGCCGTGCGGCCGTGAGCATGTCGAATCAAGAGCGCTCCTGGGTTGGGCTGGGCTACGGGGGAAAGCCCGAGATTAGTCCAGCCCGCCGCCAGAGCGGCTGCATTTCCGGACCGAGGCGCGCTAGGTCGACAGCGACGGATCGGCGGCCAGCACTTCGCGCTTGGCGAACCGCGCCACGGCCCGCTGCAGCAGAGCCAGGTGATCCTCCTCTTCGTGCAGCCGCCGCTTGAATTGCTTCTTCAGGTCGTGGTCGTTGGCCTCGTCGGCCAGCGCGACCAACAGGTCCCAGCCCGCGTTGTCGACCAGCTCCGCCGCCAGCAGCGCGTGCAGCATCTGCGGCAGGGTGGCGCGCTCGTCGAAGATCACCTCCTCGAGGCCGCGCGACTCGGTCTTGACCAGGTTGGCCTTGCTCGTCATCGCGTGAGCGCTGCCGCCCATCTCGCGAATCTTCGCCTCCAGCCACTCCTCGTGCTCTTTCTCCTGGTCGCGGAAGGCGGTCATCGGCGCGTGGAGTCGCGCCACCTCCGGGTCCCCCGTCGCCCGGATGCGCTCCAGGATCCGGTCGTAGAGCCGGACGCCGGTCCGCTCGAAGGTCAGCCGCTCGGTCAGCACGTCGATGACGTTCGTACGGTTCTGCTTGGAAAGACTGTTCATGACACCCTCCTGCTCCGCCCGTACTCGAAAACATGAGGCCCGCCCGGCCGTTTCCAAGACGCCCGAAAAACCTACCCCCGGTGCATCAGGCAGCGGCGGATGTCGTGCGCCGCGCGCGCCCCGGTCGCCAGCGCGCCGTGCACCGTCCCCGGATCGCCGCCGACGTCGGTGGCCTCCCCGGCGAAGTGCAGGCAGTCGGCGACGGGCATCGCCAGCGCGGCGGGAGCGTCCAGCGCGCCCACGGGAACCCAGCTGTAGGCGCCGCGCGCGAACGGATCGTTGGCCCAGTCGAACAGGCGGACGTCCTCCAGCGCGGCGGCCACCGCGCGCGCCGGCAGACCCAGGCCGCCCGCCAGGCTGCGCAGCGCCACGTCGACCGTCGCGGCGGACGTTCGCCCGTGCAACCGGTCGGCCGCCGGCCCGGCGGTCCACCCGACCAGGCACGTCGACGGGCGCGGCGCCGCGACCCACCAGGTCGGCACGGGCGCGCCCGGAACGTGCAAGAACGTGGTCGCCGGCGGGATCTTCTGGAACACCCCCTGCCCGAACGGCGCGCGGAACCGCACCACGACCTTCAGCACGTTGCCGATGGCCAGACCCGCGATGGCGCGGCGCTTGGCCTGCGGCAGCGACGGGTGGAACCGGATCGCGCCCGGCGCCGGCGGGCGCGCCTGCAGCACCCCCAGCGAGACGGTAATCAGCGCGGCGCGGGCTCGCACCGACGGCAAGGGGCCGCCCCACAGACCGCGCGCGTCGACGACGACGCCGCCGCCTCCCCACGCGACGCGCGTGACCACCGTCGCCAGCCGGAGCGCGCCCGGCGTCCGCAGCAGCGGGCGGGCCAGGAACGCCGGCAGCGCGTCGTAGCCGTCGCGCGTCCGGAACAGGCGATCGCCCTGTTCCTCCTCGGACGCCTCCGTCTGCTTGTTCAGGCCGCGCACCGAGATTCGGCGCGCGTCGGCGGCGTTGAACCCCTCCACGAAGCTTTGCAGGAACGCGCGCGCGTTCCGGTCCAGGGCGCGGGCCATCGCCGGCCTGCGCATGACGTCGGCGAACGCCGCGTCCTCGTCGGGGAGCTGGTCCATGAACGCCATCGCGCGGCGCCAGGCCGTCCCGACCGGCCGGACGCGCCCGCGCCGGGCGAGCATGTGCCGCCGCCCCAGCTCGACCAGACGGACGTCCGCCGCTTGCAGCGCCGCCACCAGCCCCCGCGGGCGGCCGTGTACGAACTCGGCGCCGCCCTCGATGGGGCCCGGCCACCCGTCGGGCCGGTGCGTGTCGATGCGGCCGCCGATGCGCGACCGCGCCTCGAGCACGATGACGGACAGCCCGGCTTGCAACAGGCGGCGCGCCGCCTCGAGCCCGGCCACGCCCGCGCCGATCACCACCACGTCCGCTTCGTCGCTTGGCTTCATGTTCGTCTTCCGAAGCTTAGGTTGATCTGGGCATGGCCGGGCGATCGCTCAACGTCTTGCGCGCGGAAGCCCGCAACTGCCGGAACTGTGACCTCTGGGCGCGCGCGACGCAGACGGTTTTCGGCGAAGGAGCCGCCCACGCGCCGATCCTGCTGGTCGGCGAGCAGCCGGGCGATCAGGAAGACCGCCAGGGGCGCCCCTTCGTCGGGCCGGCGGGACACTTGCTGCAGACGGCGCTGGAACGCGCGGGCATCGACCGCGCGGGGACCTACGTCACCAACGCGGTGAAGCACTTCAAGTGGGTCGCCAGCGATGAGCGCGGCAAGCGCCGCATTCACCAGAAGCCCAACACGACGGAGGTGCGCGCCTGCCAGCCCTGGCTGCTGGGCGAGATCGAGGCCGTTGCGCCGCGCGTGATCGTCTGCCTGGGCGCGACCGCGGCGCAGTCGCTGCTGGGGACCGCCTTCCGGGTGACGCAGAGCCGCGGCAAGCCGCTGCCCGGCCCTCACGGCGCGAGCATCGTCGCGACCGTCCATCCCGCGTCGCGCCTGCGGGGGCCCCCGGCCGCGCGCGCCCCCGCGCTCGCGGGGCTGGTCGACGATCTGCGCGCCGCCGCGGCTATCGCCGCCTCCGGGGCGCCGGGGCGCGCGAACGCGCGGCGGCCGGCGCGGCTCCGCCCGGCAGGCGGCCGGCCACGTCACGGATCACCGCCCCGATCTGCTTGAGCGCGGGACCGAGCGGCGAGGTCCGCCGCCAGACCAGCCCCAGCGTCCGGTAGGCGCGATCGTCGGCCAGCGGGCGGATCGCCAGCGCGGCGTGGCGGCTCTCGGCGGGCACCGCCAGCCGCGGCAGCAGCGTGATCCCCACGCCCGCTGCCACCATCTGCGACAGCGTCGAGAGGCTGGTGGCGCGGAAGTCCAGCTCCTGCGTGCCGGCCAGCGAGCAGACGGCCAGCGCCTGGTCGCGCAGGCAGTGTCCGTCGTCCAGCAACAACACGCTGGCGCCGTGCAGCTCCGCCAGCTCGGCGGGCCCCGCCGGCTTCGCCAGCGCGTGCGTCCGCGGCACCGCCAGGACGAACGGATCGCGCGCCAGCTCCTCGCGCTCGAGGTCGCCCAGGTCGACCTCCAGCGCCAGCAGCGCCCCTTCCAGGGTCCCGTCCCGCACGGCGCGTACCAGCGTGCTGGTCTTGTCCTCGGTCCAGCGCACGACCAGGCGCGGCTGGGCGCGCCGCAGGGCCGGCACCAGCTCCGGCAGCAGGTACGGTGAGATCGTGGGGATGACGCCCAGGCGCAGCGTCGCCGCCAGCGGGTCGCCCAACCGGCGCGCGGCGTCCGTCAGGTCGTCGGTCTCGACCAGCAGCCGGCGTGCGCGGGCGATCAGATCCTCGCCGGCGTGCGTGACCAGCACCTGGCGGCGGTCGCGCTCGAAGAGGCGCACGCCCAGGACCTGCTCCAGGTGGGCGAGCTGCGCGGACAGAGACGGCTGCGACACGCCGCACAGCGCGGCCGCCCGCCTGAAGCTGCGGGCGTCGGCCACCGCGACGGCGTACTGGAGCTGGCGGGTCGTGAAGGGGTGGGGGGCGAGGCGCATTGGATAGGCCCAGACTATGACATGGATACAAACGATGTGTTGGCCCTATCCTCCCGCCGCCGGCATGTTGTCCCCCACGAGGAGGACCGACACATGTTGACCATCGGCGACAAGTTTCCCGCGTTCCATCTGAAGGCCGTCACCAGCCTGGAAAAGGGCAAGGAGTTCGAGGACGTCTCGAGCCAGGACCACTCCGGCAAGTGGAAGGTGATCTTCTTCTGGCCGAAGGACTTCACCTTCGTCTGCCCGACGGAGATCGCGGCGTTCGGCAAGAAGAACCGCGACTTCAACGAT
>CAZJMY010000305.1:0-1281 GCA_964546845.1 uncultured Myxococcales bacterium
GGCGGGCGCGCAGGTCGGCTCGGTCACCGACATCTCGACGGGCGAACAGATCAGCGCTCCGGGGGGGCCGATGCAGGTGCCGGCGCAGCAATCGTCGGTCGCGCCGCACGGGGCGCCCAGCGGGGCGCAGACGCTGTGGCAAGCGCGCGCGCCGGTGGCGTCCGGCACGCAACGGCCGCCGCAGCACTGGCCGGCCACGTCGCAGGGATACCCGTCGGTGACGCAGGACGCATCGGCCGGCGTGCAGCGCCGCCGGCCGTCGTCACCGGCGCGGCAGGTCTGCCCTGCGCAGCACTCCGCGCTCATCGCGCACGGCTCGCCCGCCGCCATGCAGTGCCCCATCATCATCATCATGGGCCCCGGCTTCCCGGCGCAGCGGCCGGCGCCCGTCGGGCCGATCATGCAGGTCAGGCCGCAGCAGTCGGCGTTGGCCGTGCAGCGCTCCTGCTGGGGGCGGCAGCCGGGAACCCAGGCGCAGCGCGAGACGCCGTCGGCGGTGACGGCGCACCGGCCCGAGCAGCAATCCTTGTCGGCGGCGCACGACTCCTGCGCCGGACGGCAGCCGCCCTGCGCCTGACAGCGCCCGCCCGCGTCGCACACGCCGCTGCAGCAGTCGCCGCCGGCGGTGCAGGTCTCGCCGGTCACGCGGCAACCCAGCAGCAGCGCGCAGCTCGCGCCGCCCGCCTCGTCGGTCAGGCAGAGCGCGCCGCAACAGTCGGCGGGGGCCGCGCAGGTCTCGCCCGCGGGGCGGCAGGCGGGGTCGGATTTGGCGCACGTGCCCGCCTGGCAGCTCCCGCCGCAGCAGTCGGCCGCCACCGCGCACGCGACAC
Source organism: uncultured Myxococcales bacterium (assembly GCA_964546845.1). GTDB lineage: Bacteria > Myxococcota_A > Polyangia > Fen-1088 > Fen-1088 > JADGRB01. The sequence continues at coordinate 831 of CAZJMY010000305.1, forward strand.
CCACCGGCGCGCAGCGGGGCGTGCCGCAGATGCCCGCCACGCAGCCCAGGCTGCAGCAGTCGCCGGCGCGCGCGCAGGGCTGCCCGTCGGCCGCGCACCCCAGCGGACTGGCGCAGGTCGACCCCGGGCCGCCGGCCCGATCGCGCGCGCACAGGAACGAGCAGCAGTCGGCGGCCGTGGCGCAGGCGCTCCCCTCGGCGCGGCAGGCCGCCGTCGCGCAGGCGCCGTTCTCGCACCGCCCCGAGCAGCAACCGTCGTCGGCGGCGCACGAGGCGCCGTTCGGTGCGCAGGTCACCACGGCCAATGGCGGCGGCACGGTCAGCTCCACCTGCTGCCGGCAGGCGAGCGCCGCCAACGCCAGCACGGCGACGCGGGCGCCGCTCACGGGCGCCGCGCGCCGCCCGCCAGCTGGCCCGCCGTCGCCGCGGCCAGCCCGTGCGGGAACTCGGTC
>CAZJMY010000306.1:0-5385 GCA_964546845.1 uncultured Myxococcales bacterium
GACGCTGAGCCAGATCGGCACGGCGGTGGCGCGCAGCCAGCAGCGCCTGGCGGCCGCCAAGAAAGAGCCGGTCGCCTACGACCCGCAGTTCGTGGCCGACCTGAAGGCGATCAAGCTGGACCCGCGCCCGAACACGGCGACCATCTTCCGCGTCGATTTCTACCGGCTGCCCGACGCCGACGTCGACAAGCTGTTCAACTACTACTACGACACGATCGCCCTCTACAACGAGGTCGAGCGCCACATTCGCCGGTCCGAGAACGACGCCGACGCGCTGAAGTCCTACGCCGAGAAGTCGGCGGGCTCGACGACCAAGAACTATGGCGTCGTGTTCGACAACGGCGGCAAGATCCTGGTCGCGAACCTCGTCGAGGTCGGCGATCAGGTGTGCAAGAACGGCGGCAAGGAGTGCGGCGCCGACAACCTGGTCGGCTTCAAGATCCGCTCCGGATCGGGCGCGCCGTGGGTGGACCGCAAGACGAGCAACAAGCCAGACGCCAGCATCCTGGTGCCGCTCAAGCCCACGCCCTTCATGGACGCGGTCATGACCGGCTCGCCCGATCAGGCCCGCCAGGAGAGCTACAAGCAGCGCGTCGCCACCATCCGCACCCTGCTGGCGCAGATCACCGCCACCGGCAAGGATCTGATGGACGGCATCTCCAAAGACGCCGCCCGCCCGGACATGTTCGCCCCGCTCTAGTCAGCGCGGCAACAACCACCTCTCTCACCCGTCCTCGTCCTCGTCCTCGTCCTCGTCGCCGTCCTCGAACCGCGGTGGGGCGCGACCCAGTCGGCCTGCTCTTAACGAGCGCGACCGAGTCGGGGCTGCCACGGGGGTCGGGTATGGCGCCGGGGGCACCGCGCAGCCTAACTGACCGCGCAGACGCGGTCAGATGGCGCGCTCCTACTTCGCGCTGGCGTCCTCGCCGCGGACGGCGAGGAGCGCGCTCGTAGGTGCCCCCGTCACCATACCCGACCCCCTCGCGCGCCCCTCCGCGACTGTCACTGAACGCGGCCGGCCGACCTCCGCCCCTTTCAACGCCGAAGGCCGCCCCGCCTCTTTGAGCGCGGAGGCACCACCACAGGTCTACCGAACCCGGTGGCAGTGCGCTCGAATGCGGGCCCGGGGTCAGTCAGGTCGGCTGTCCGAACTCCCGAAATGCCGGTGGTCACGTGGGGGCTCGCCATTGCTCGATGAGAGGTGGGAAGTGGGCGCGCGCGGGGCCGGGTACGGCGACGGGCCACCATGAGCTCGGGCTGAGTAGAAGCCGACTTGCTCCGTGGACCGCCGTGGCACCCAGTCGAGATCAAGCACGCCATCGGCACGGCGCGCTGTGGACAAACTGTGGATTCTTTTGCGCTGGCCCAAATGCGCGGGGAACCGCAAGCTTGACCGGTACCAAAGGAGTACTGGCCGACGTGATCGATCGCCATTCGCAAGAACCTTCGGGCGCTATCACGCGTGTCGGCCCGAAATGTGTTCGCGAGCGATTCCAGGTTTTCGCGGACGAGAGCGCGATCGGTACGGGGTATCCGTGCTACGGCATCGGCGCACTGGTCGTTCCCTCGGCGCGTCTGGACGGCTTTAACACCTACGTCGAGCGGAAGCTGAAGGAGCACGGGATCGTCGGCGAGGCCCACTGGACCAAGATCGGGAGCAGCCACGGGCTGATCAACTTCACGATCGAGCTTTGGCGCGACGTGCTTAGGCATTCTGAGGTGCGCTTCGCGTCCATCGTCGTGAACAAAAGCCTCTATCGAAATTGGAGCGTCGATAGGGAGGTCGCCTTTTATACAACGTACACGTTCCTGCTCCGACACGCGGCTCGACTGCGGGCGGGTGACTTCGATGTCGCGATCGATGATCGGTGTGACTCCTACGACAAACAGGACGAAGTGATGGAGATCGTCTCAAACCGCATGCTCAGCAAACTGAATGCTGACAGCTCGATCGTGCGTGTGACGAAGAATGATTCGAAGCTGCTGCCCGGACTTCAAGTGGCCGATCTCTTCACGGGGGCCATCACGCATGCCCACGCGATGCGATTGCCAGGCTTAAGTCCGAAGTGCGCGCCGAATGCGGCGAAGGTTCTCTTAATGGACCGCATGGCCGACATTGCCGGCTGGGCAGACCTTTACTGCGACACGATGCCCGAGAGTCGCCTGAACATCTGGCACTTTCCCACGGAATGGCGGTCCACGCCGGAAACGAGGCGTGTGAGTCCAAAGCGAGTGGCCAAGTTCATCACTGCCGGTGAGTTGCTGGCCGCCAGGCGTTGATTCGGTGCGCGCGCGATCCCGTCCCGCAAAGGGAGGCTGGGTACCACTCAATGACCAGTGCGGAGGGGCGCGCGAGGGGGTCGGGTATGGTGACGGGGGCACCTACGAGCGCGCTTCCGCCGTCTGCGGCGGGATGCCAGCGCGAAGTAGGAGGGCGCCATCTGACCGCGTCTTCGCCGTCAGTTAGGCTGCCCGGTGCCCCGGCGCCATACCCGACCCCCGTGGCAGCCCCGACTCGGTCGCGCTCGTTAAGAGCAGGCCGACTGGGTCGCGTTCGATCGCCCACCGAGGACGAGGACGAGGACGAGGAAGACGGGGGCGGTCAGTGCGTCAGGGTTCGGAGGGCCGCGCGGACGACGGCGCGTGCGACGTCGGACCTGGTGAGGGCGGAGGCGGCTGGGGGCGAGGAGCGGTAGTAAAGGTCGACGGCGACGGACGCGAGGGTGCTGTGGGACATCGCCAGGTCGCGGGCTTTGCGGAGGGCGGCGACCTCCGGGGTCAGGTCGGAGCCGAAGGCCGCGGTGGCGACGAAGCAGCCGGAGAGCTGCTGGAACTTGATGGCGGGCGTTTCGAAGCGCTCGTAGGTCGTGGGTGACGCGCCACAGACGCCGACGGCTCGCACGCCGACCGCGTAGTCGGTCAGCGGGGTGAGGCCGTCGACCTGGACGCCCGTCTCGGACCCGGGCGGACCCGAGGGAACGGCGCCGGCGGCGCTCCAGGCCGGGAAGGATGTGGGATCGATGGGCTGTTGAAGCAGCATGGCCGCGTAGCGGACCTCGTACCCGATCACCGGCTGGCCGCCGCCGTCGCTGGACTGGCGCAAGGTGATCGCGACGGACGTCCCGGACGCCGCGGGCACCGCCGTGAACGAGACGGGCAGCGGCACGGGCGGGTTGGGCCCGCTGCAGTCGACCGGCGGGCAGGCGCCCTGCGAGACCTGGACGCGTGCCGGGCCGCCGGCGCCCGCGAACGCCAGCAGCCGGCCGGCGCCGCTGCCCGGCGCGTCGCTGATCGTCGCGTCCGGCGCCCGCACGTCGCCCGTGGCGCCCGTCCAGTCGCCGTAACCGGCGATGGCGGCCGCGCTGGCCACCGTCGGGGCGCCCGGCCCCAGCCGCACGGGGACGCGGTAGAGGACCGACGGCTGCCCCACGTTCCCCATCTGCCCGTACCCCGCGAAGTACTGCGCGTCGTAAGCGCTGACCGCGCTCGGGTGCTGGTGGTCCGGGTTGGTGTCGAACTCCTTGGCGACCTCGACCGCCAGCCGGTAGTCGCCCGGCGCGATGCCCGCCGGCACGACCCAGCGCCCCGTGAATGGCGCGCCGTACGGCGGCGTCGCGGCCGCAACCACGTCGACGTCGTTCATCGCGAAGTACTGCGCCGAGTCGCCCGGATCGCACGACCCGGGGTATCCCACGCGCGGCAAGCACAGGGTCCCGTCGAAGTTGAAGAGATCGGCGCGCGGTGGGTAGTACGACGCGGGCTCCTCGGGGTGAAGCCGCCCTTTGACGCTGCGGAACCTGCCGGTCGCGCAGGTGACGGCGTCGACGAGCTCGCCGATCAACATGGGCCGGCAGAAGTAGGGCTCGGGCGACGACGTGTTCTCGTGGTTCGTGAGCTGGTCGTCCATGCCGTCGCTCATGTAGACGGCGGTGTAGAGCTTGCCGCGCGCGTGCGCCCAGATCGGCAGCGCCATCTGCCGCCGGCCATAAGGGAAACGCGGTCCGGAAAGCAGGTCCCAGGTCCCCGGTCGGTTACCGATGCCGTGAACGGCGACGGCGTTCGTCACCATCAGCGTGTCGACGAAGCTGGTGCCGTCGGCGCTCTCCAGCCACACGGCAATCTGGGGACCCAGGTCCGGGTGGTGCGGATCGAACACACAGGCGCCGTCGGCCGGCGCCCGGAAACAGTCGGGCTGAAAGGTGTACTCGAGCACGGTGCAGTCGGCGAACGCCGGCCGCGGCGCGGAGACCGCGGTCAGCGCGGCCAGGCCCAGGCCGAGGCCGCTGCCCACCGCCCGCTTCACACGTGCTTTACAGTTCCAGGCCGTCGAGGTCGCTCTTCTTGCCGCCCTTCTTCTTGCCGCTGTCGGAAGCCGCGGAAGAGGACGACGACGAGGACGGCTTGGCGGACACCTTCTTCTTGTCCTCCTCGGGGACGAAGCCAGCGTTCGGGTTCGGCGCGGGAACGACGATGTCGGCGTGCTGCTCGGTCCCGGGCTTCTTCACCTCGTGGCCGGTCACGCGGTCGATGATGTCGTCGTTCTCGTCATTGCCGTCCTTGCCGCGCTGCGAGACCGCCTCGACCAGCGCGTCCTTCTCGACGTTGCCCGGGTTGACGACCTTGCGGCGTTCCTGCACCCGCTCGTCCGTCGCGGCGTCGTAGAGGACCAGGCAGTAGACCCCGTAGAACTCCGACCGGTCGACCAGCTTCAGCTTGTCGCCGCCCGCGTTCCACGTGTAGTGGTCCAGCGTCCGGTGCACGCCGCCCTTGGTCTTGTCGTCGCGGTAGACCGCCTTGGCGTTGCCGTAGCGCGCCTCCATGCTCTTGCCGAAGTCCTGGAACGACTTGCCCTGGAGCGCGTCGCGGTTGAACGCCAGGTACATCTTGTAGAGGCCGTCCTCGAAGAAGAAGAAGTACCGCGTCCACTGGTCTTCCTTGGTCACGAGCACGGCCTCGGAGGTTCCCTGCTGGAACTCCGGCCCGATGATCGACACGTCCCAGCCGCTCTTCTGGCCTTCGAACTTGGTGAAGCTCTTCTTCACGGCCGCGATCTCCCGCTCCATCTCGCCGCGGATCCGCTGCTGCTTGCCGGGGTCGGCCGAGGCCTCGGTGATGCGCTTCTGGTACTTGCCCTCGATCGCGGTGCGAACGGCGGCCATGACCTCTTCGGGCTTCATCCCCCACTTGAAGGTTCCGGCGTTGGCGTCGCCCAGGCGAACGGCTTTCAGCTTGTTGACCTCGGCAGGGCTGGCCGTCGGCGCCGCCCCCTCGCCGCCCCCCTTCTTCTTCGCCTTGGCGTAGCCCACAGCGCTGGTTGCGGAGACCGCAACGCCGAGCGACAGAGCCAGCACGAAAGCACCAGTGATTCTCATCGAGGCCTCCTCA
>CAZJMY010000307.1:0-25543 GCA_964546845.1 uncultured Myxococcales bacterium
GCCCAGGACCTGCTGATCCGCCTGCGCCGTGAAGAGCGGTCCCGTCAGTGACGCGGCTCCGTCGTTCGACCCGAAGACGACCTGCGGCAGGCCCATCGCCTGCGAGGGGTCGACGCCCACGGCCCAGGCGAGCACGGGCGCCGCCGGCAGCACGAACACGTCGCTGAACGCGTCGTCCTGCCCGGCGCCCAGCGACGCCGACCAGTGGCACCCCGCGTCGTCGGAGTGGACGAGCCCCCATGAGGACAGCGCCACGATGCGCCGGATCCCGCCCCGATCGTCCGCCGCGATCTGATAGCTGCGGCCCCCGTTGAGCAAGGGCGTCTCGCAGCTCCACACCCAGGTCTGGCCGCCGTCGGCCGTCGCGATCAGACCGAAGTTCGTGGCCAGCGTGATCGCGTCTGCCTCGCCGGGCGGCAGCAGGACGCTGGTGGCGTCGGGGAACGCGCCGTCCGCCCGGCTCCCTCGAGCGGCCAGCATTGCCGCCACGCCCAGCGCGGCGGCCATCCACCGGGCCATCGCCGCGCGGTTCGTCCCTAGAAGAAGCAAGACTTCGTGGCGGCGGCGTACGGATAGACCGTGATGAAGTCGAAGCACATCTCGTCACGCGTGCGTTCGCCGAACGTGACCGCCGACGCCGTCGGGTTGTCGTACGTGCAGGTCGTCGTCAGGACGTCGCCCGGCAGCACGTCGCGCCGCGGGTTCACCTGGTAGTGCTTCTGGTCGTTGAAGCTGAAGGTGCCGGGGGGCAGGTTCACCAGGTCGCCCATGTCCATCAACCCGCGCTTGTGCGTGGTCTTGAACCCGCTGCCCAGAAGGTGCATGTGCGGCGACGTGCCGACGACGGTGATGGTGGACTTGCCGTCGGCGGCCAGCACCGAGCACGACCCGGTCACGCCGTACCCCTTCGCGCCCGCCGGGATGCTGATGAGGGGGCTCCCCAGCGTCACGATGCCGGCCGCGTGCTGCCGGGGCGTGTCGGTGGTGCAGAACGCGACGCCGCTGGAGTCGGCGCCGTCCGCGTACTGCTGATTGTTGTAGTGCATCTGCAGCTGGAAGTACTGGTAGTCCAGCACCAGCCCGATGTCCGGATCCATGACGGCGTTCTGGCCGCCGGGCGCCCACCCGGTCACGAACGTGCTGGAGGCCGTCGAGCAGTTCGCGGTTACCGAGCCGTCGGTGACCGCGGTGTTGGTTCCGTAGAGGATCCAGTGGTGGATGACGCGCGCGTCGTCGATGATCGGGGCGAACGCGACGGCCTGCTCGCCCTTCTTGATCGGCGACTTGAAGTTGAAGCAGACGTACTGGTCGGTGGTCGGGTTGGGAACCGGATAGCGCCCCGTCGAGCCCGCCGCGTGCGCGGTGAACGTGTAGTTCGGCGTGCAGGGCAGCGCCTGCGGACCGATGGCGACGCTTCCGCCGGCGCCGCCGGTGCCGGATTTCCCGCCGCTGCCGCCGGTCCCGCCTGCACTTCCACCCGTGCCCGCGCACGCCGCGCCCGCCGGCGCGCCGGCCGACAGCCAGCTGTCCAGCGTCCCCAGCTCCGCTGAGGTCAGCGCGGGCTGCCCCTTGGGCGGCATCGGATCCGCCGTCTCGTGAATGCGCGTCGCGGCCTGCTGGTACACGTGAGCGGCGCCGCCCGACGGTGGTGCGGCCTGGAAGTCCGCGAGGGTCATCAGCGACATCGGCGCGCCGTAGAGGGTCGTCTGGCCGTGGCAGGTCTGACATTTGGCGGCCAGGACCACCGCCACGTCGCACGGAATCGCGCTGCCCGAGCCGGCGCCGCCGCCCTTGCCGGATGCGCCACCGCTCGCCCTGACGCCGCCGCTGCCGACGGTCCCGCCCGACGCGCTGCCCGTTCCGCCCGAGCCGATCGAGATCGGGACGTTGGGCGCCGACTGAGACGAGCCGCACGCGACCGCCACCACGGCAAGGCAGAAGGTTGTGAGGACGGACCAGCGCGCGCGATTCGGATTGTTCATTGAGTCACCCATGTTCGAGGTCGCTGGATGAGTGTCTCGGCGGGCGCGCCGTTCTAACGCCCGTGGCTGTCGCATGCGGGCAAGCCCTTGCGCGGCTGCAACACCCCGGCGCGTCGAGATCGAGGGGGCCGCGCCCGCCCGGCCGCGTGGCACGGCTCGTGCTGTCGCGAGTGCCATTTGTCCCGTCGACGGAGGCACCTCATGAAGAAGACCCGCACGTTCCCTCTGCTCTGCTGCGTGGGAGCGCTCGCCGGCCTGGCGACCTGCGCGGGCGTCGGGCAGCGCGCCGCCGGAAACGGTTCAGGCAGCGGCGGCGGCCCGGGCGCGCCCAGCGGCGGCAACACCGGCACGGGCGCACAAGGCGTGGGCAACACGGGAACGGGCGGCTCGAGCACGACGATCCTGTTGCCGCCCACGTCCCGCGACGCCGTCGACCCGTCGTTGCCGCCGGCCACCCCGCAGGGCTTCGCCGGCGCCCCGTCACCGGCGCCCGGCAGCGTGCAGGTCGTGTACCCCAGTCCGGGCGCGATCATTCCGCGCGACCTGGCCGCGATCGACGTCCAGTGGAACGCGGTCCCGGGCGCCACCGCCTACCGGGTGTCGCTCTCGGTCGACACGGGCGACCGTCTGACCGGCTACGTGACCAACACCCACTACCTGCCCTCCGCCGAGGACTGGGGCTGGCTGCTGAGCCGCGCCGGCGGGCACACGGTTCAGATCCAGGTGCAGGCCGCCGCGCTGGACGCCGCCGGCACGCCCACCGGCCCCGTCGGCGCGTCGACGCCGCAACCGCTGCTCGTCTCGCGCGACGACGCCACGGGCGCGCTCTTCTATTTCGGGACCACCGGTTCGCAAGGCACGGGCAGCGGGACGCTCTACCGCTTGCCCGTCGGCAAGACGGCGCCCGCTGCCTTCATCAACGGCACGATCACGAACGGCCTCTGCGTCGGATGCCACACGCTGACCCGCGACGGCAAGCGCATGTCGTTCGCGTACGACAACATCGTCAACTCGATCCTGGGGAACCCGATGACGCTGGGGAACGTCGACGTGATGAACCCCGCGCAGAATCAGGCGCCCGCCAACACCCCGTCGGCCGCCGGCACCTTCAATCCCGACGGAAGCCTGCTCCTGACCAGCTTCAAGGGGAAGCTGACGCTGCGGAACGGAACGACCGCCGCCCCGATCGCCGACGTCGCCACCAGCGGGCTGGCGATGTTCCCGGACTGGTCACCGGACGGCAACCAGATTGTCTTCGTTCGCCCGCGCACGGCGTGCACCGCGGGTGGCCTGCTGGGCAACTGGGGGCAGGACAGCATCATCGTGATCGGGGGCGCCCTGGTCACGATGGACTACGACCCGGCGGCGCGCACGTTCAGCAACGAGCAGGTGATCTTCCCCTCGGACAACCGCAGCGCCTACTATCCGTCCTACTCGCCCGACGGGACCTGGATCGCGTTCACGCGGACGGACGGCGTGACCAAATCCAGCTGGAGCGGGGCGAACACCTCGTGCGTCGGGTTCGACGGCACGGCGTCGAACTACGACAACCCGTCGGCGACGACCTGGCTGCTGCCCGTCAAGGGCGGCGCGCCCGTCGAGCTGGCGACCGCCAACGGCGCGCCGATGCGCACCAACTCGTGGCCGAAGTGGGGGCCGCGCAAGGACGGCGAGTACCTGTGGCTGTCATTCACGTCGACGCGCCCCTACGGCAACGTGCTGACGGGCGTGAACGCCCACCACCAGCTCTGGATCACGGCCGTCCGCGCCAACCACGACCAGCAGCTCGCGGTCGGCGACCCGTCCGCGCCCGCCGTCTGGTTCCCGTTCCAGGACACCGTCACCAAGAACCACATCGGGATGTGGTCGGTGAACGTCACGACCTACGTCATCCCGTGACGCGCCCGTCGACGGGATGACGTAGAGCCGAGGGCGCGGCTACATCGGCAGCGCCTTCCGGACGTCCGCGCAGGTCGCGCTGTCGCCGATGATCTGCGCGGACGTGGTGGCGGCGGTGACGGTGTAGACGGTGCGGTTGTCGTCGATGAACTTGACCTCCACCGGCGAGCACTCGGCGCCGCCCGCGACGTGGCAGCCGACGACGTGGTTGTCGAAGTGCGTGAACGTCGTGCTCCCGGCGGCCGCGTCGCACGACGTCCATTTGAGGACCGTCGAGGCCACGTTGCGATCGACGAGATACAGCTTGTCGGCCCGCGGACTGGCGCTGATGGCTCCCAGCGCGGACGTGGGCGGCAGCAGGTACCCGGTGCCGGTGCGCGGAACGCCGGTGACGCCCGGAAGGCCGTCGCCCTCGACGTCGGACGGCGTGGGGAGGTCGGCGTACGAGGCGGGCCAGGCCGCGTCGGGGGCGATCGGTGGCAGCCCCACCAGCGCGTCGTAGCGATAGCTGAGGGTGTCGCCCAGGTTCCACCCGGTCTGGGTCCCGTCGACCTGGACGTGCGACGCCGTCGCCGCATCCCAGGCAGCCAGCGGGATCTCGATCAGGATCTGCGCGCCGCCCAGCGCCGGGCTCAGCTCGGTCGCCGGCAGGATCGTTCCGCACGCGCGGCTGGAACCGCTGACCACGTCGCCGGACGACGTGAGCGTCATTTTCCCCCACAGGTGAACCTGGCCTGTCCCGGCCAGCGTCGCGGGGCCGGCCGGCCAGGTCACGTTCAGCACCTCGTGCGTGGCCAGCGTGACGCCGGTGCGCGCGGCGCAGCTCCCCCCGCCGCCCGAGGGGCCGCTGCCTCCGGTTCCTGCGACGGCGGCCCCGCCCTGCCCCGTGGCGCCGCCCGTGGCCGCGCCTCCGCCGCCCGCTCCCCCGGTCCCCGCCCCGCCGCTGCCCGGGATGCCCCCGGTGGCGGAAGCGCCACCGGAGCCGCCGCTGACCGCCCCGCCGGTTCCGCCCGTTTGCGGGTTGCCGCCGGAGCCGCACGCGACGGCGAACGTGAACGACGCGCCGAGCACCGTGAGCCCCCACCACGGCGGTGACGGAGCTCGAAGTTTCAACGACGGTTCGGCGTGACGCATGGATGTCCTCCAGAGTTGTTTGGTTCGGGTTGCGAGGTGGCAGATCGAATCAGGGGGCCGGCAACTTCCGGATCCAGGCGCCCACGCGCGCGGTGCCCTCCGGGTCGACGACCGCGGTGGCAATCGGCGGCATCTGGTTGCCCTGCCCGCGGTTCGTGATCAGGTGGTAGAGCAGGCTCGCGTCCGGGTCCTGCCGGGCGATGCGGGGCTGCCCCTTCCAGGCGGTGCTGACCGCCGCCACGCCGACGGTGGTGACCAGGGCATCGAAGCCGTCGGCCGGGCGGCCGTCGAGCTGGCTGGCCGAGAGCCGCAGGAACATCCCCGTCGCCCAGGCGGTCGCGTTGGAGTTCCGGTTGTGGCAGGTGGTGCCGCAGTTGACGTGCAGCCACGCCAGCGCCGGAGCAGCCGCCCCGGTGCCGTCATCGCCGATCGCCAGGGCCACCGACGGGGGCGCAACCTTCAACCGGCCGGCGGCGGCCAGCCGGCCCAGCGTCAGCCCCGTCGCGCCGTCCAGACCCAGCAACACCTGCTCGAAGCCCAGGATCCGGTCGGTCCGGCCGCGATGGCACTTCTGACATTCGTCGCTGGTCGGGATGTGATACGTGCCGCTGCCCCACGGGATGTCACCCCCGGCCGAGCGCGTGGCCGCCGTCTCGCCGGCGTTCCACGCGTAGGTGGCGTCGACCCAGTAGGTCGGCGTCACCTTCTGCCAGAGCCGTGTCTCGACCCGCCGTCCGTCCCTCGTGAACTCCTTCCAGACCTTGGTGCCGACGGGAAAGATCCACTCGTCGGGGTCGGTGTCGTCGATCTGTTCCCCCGGCGGCAGGCTGATCCACCGTTGCTTGAGCGCGCCGTCGGACCAGAGTGGGACCGCGGGCGCGTACGGCTCGACGCCCGCGGCCACCGACTTGGCGGCCAGGTCCGCGTAAAGGCCGGTGCACGCGAGCGACGGCGGCGGCACGCTGGCCCCCGCGCATTCGGGAGGCAGCGTGGCCGCCTGGCTCGCGTCGGCGGCCGCCATCCACCCGGCGGACGCATCCAGGTCGGGCGCCTCGCCGGCCGCGCCCACCAGCGGAAGAGCGCGGCTGTCCCCGCACGCGCTCAGAAGGCCGGACAGCGTGATGGCCGCGACGCCCGCGCACAGACGCGGCGAGAGCTTCACCGGTCGCGCGTATCGAGGCCGCCGTCCCCACCCGCCGCGCCGCCGGCGCCGGTCGCCGAGCCACCGTCGGGGCGCCGCGGGAACCCGCCGTCAGGGACCCCGCCGTCCAGCAGCGCGCCGATGTTGAAGGCCCCCTTCTGCGGCGTGGGCGTCAGAGACCGCAGATACACGACCAGCCCCTTGGCCCCGGCGTCCCCACCGGCGTCCCACTGGTGAAACAGCTGCCACAGCTGGTAAGGCACGATCGTCGAATCGAAATAGCCGCCGGTCGGGACCGTCCCGCGCTGGAAGATGTCCGCCAGCTCCTGGTCGCTGAACCCGCCGGTCTGCGTGGGCGTGTGGGCCACGTCCTTGAACGCGCCTTGGGCCGTGTCGCCGTGGCAGTTGGTGCAGGCGGCCTGCTTGGGCGTCGCCCCCGCGTCCGCCTGGGCAACGCCCCCGCCCGGCACCAGCGTCACGCCGTCGTTGTAGCGCTTGCTGCCCGCCATCCAGTCCGCGGGCGTGGCGGCCGTGATGGTCAGCGGCGCGGCGCCGCACAGGTTGCCGGCCTGCGCGTAGATCGTCACCAGCCCCGCCTTCTGCATGGTCATCATCACGCCGCCGGTGGCGGGATCGGGGGCGAAGGCCACCATGGAAGGATCGGACGCCTTCCAGTCGATGTGGACGGTGGTCGCGTCGAGACCGCTGACGATGGCCGGCAGCTGAAACGTGTGAACGCCGTCGTACGCCGAGTACATCGGGTTGAAGAGGATCTTGAGCGCGTTCTGGGTGCAGCTCATAACCGCTGTGTTGCCGCCGGCGCCGGTGGTCCCACCGGTGTTGCCGCCGCCGCCTTTGCTGGAACAGCCACCCGCCAGGACGGCGGCGGACAGCAACATCGCCTTCACGAACGACCGCGGTGCATTCATGTCATTTCCTCGTTGGCGGGCAGGCGCCCGTACACGGGCACGGATGATGTGTGCGCGTCGCACCCGGATTTTCCAAGGCGTCAGAACATCCCCACGGCGCCACCCAGCAGGTGATCGGGGTCGTGCGCGCGCTTCTGTTGGGCCAGGGCCGCGTAGCTCGCGCCCAGATGGCGGATCCAGTCGGCCCGCGAGAACGGGATGGCGGCCGGCGCGTAGCGCGTTCCACCCAGTGAGCGCGCGACTTCGTAGAGGCGACGGTTGCGGTCCAGGAGGCGCGCGCGATACGGCGGGCTGATGCCCTCGGTCGCGGCGCACGTGCGCATCTCGAACAGGAACACCAGGTCTTCGTCCGGCACGCGCAGCAGGGGCCGGCCGAGGTGCCGGCGCAGCAGCGGCACCAGGTGGATCCGTCCCAGCGCGCCCAGCTCGGGCGGCCCCAGGTCTCCGTCGGGCCGCGCGTCGAGCCCGGAGAGCACGGCGTCGAGCAGCGCCTCGATCGATCGAGCCGGCACGAACAAGGACAGCCAGGGGCGGGCCCGCCCGTCCCAGCGCCCGGCCGCCGCCAGACGCGCGACCTGGTCATCGAGGGCCAGATGAGAGTCGAGGAACGACTCCTCGCGCGCCCCGGCGGCCTCGGCGCCGGGCGCGGTGATGGCCACGCCGGCCGGTCGGCCGTGCCGCCCGGCCGCGTGGACGTGTTCCAGCGCGGTCAGCTCGTAACGAAGCCCGTCGGACGCGACGCCGATGTCGCCGGCCAGCCCGTCCGGACCCCGTCCGATCGCCAGCTCGCGCAGGGCGGCCACGAACGCCGCGCGCTCCCGGAACCGCAAGATCTGCCGGCGCACCTGGGTGGGCGCGGGCCCGAGGCGCAGGGTCGCCCGCACGATCAGCGCGCACTGGCCCAGCCCGGCCAGCACCGCCTCGAACAGCTCGCGGTGCTGCGCCGCGGAGCAGACGACCAGGCGACCTTCCCCCGTCACCACCTCCAGCTCCAGCACGTGGTCGACCTGGGCGCCGCGCTTGTAGGACGCGGCGCCGATGCCGCCGACCGACAGCGCGCCGCCGACGGACGAGCCCTGGAAGGCGCCCAGCACGGGCGGCGCCAGGCCGACCGCGGTCGTCGCCTCGAGGACGTCCTTCCAGGTCGCGCCGGCGTCGACGACCGCGCGGTCGGCGCGCACTGCCTTGACGGACGACAGCCCGCTCATGTCGACCACGACGCCGCCGTCCGACAGCGACTGACCGAACAGCGTGGTCCCCTGCCCGCGGGCGGCGAGGGCGATCCCTTCGTCCCGGCAGAAGCGAACCATCTCGATGACGTCGTCGCGGGAGCGCGGTCGAAAGACCGCGCCGGGAATGCGCGAGACGAGGCCGCCCATGTCCGAGGAGGCCTCGGCGCACGAGCGCGCGTCGGTCAGCAGACCGCCCTCCAGCGACGGGGCGCGCCGGAAGCTGGCGGCCTCGGGCAGTTTCCCGCGCGGCGGCCGCGCGGCGCCCGCGCTGGGCGGCGCCACGTGATACGCCTCCATCGCCAGCCCGACACTGAGCCGCGCGCTGCCGCGCTGGATGCGCAAGCAGGCGTAGGTGTGCATCCCGGCGCCCTCGTCCAGGGGGCGCTGCGCGAACGCCGCCATCGCGCGGGCGTAGTGCTCGCGATCGCCGCCGTCGAGCAAGCGCAGGATGCGTTCGTAAGCGACGCGGTCGGACGGGCAGATGTCCTTGACCGGGAAATAGACCGCCCCCGTCGCCGGGCGCTCGTCGCCGCCCACCAGCGCCAGCGAGGTCGCGATCGGCGCCCGGTTGAAAGGTCCGTCCCCCCCACCGACGACCCGGAACAGCTCCGCGATGCCCCGAGGCGCCTCGCGCACGACGGAGAGCTCGCGTTCGACGTCGGCCCGCGTGGCGCCCGCATGCCATCTCTGAACCTGCACGCGGGCCTGGCGCGAGGGGCCGACGTCCAGCGAGAGCACGCCCAGCGCGTCGGTGGGACGGGCGCAGGTCGCCAGCGTCTCGGCCGCGGGCCCGAACCCCAGCCGCCGAACGGCTTCGCGAACGACGGCGGCGGCCCTGGGGCGCCCCTGCGCGCGCGCGTCGAGGTAGACCCGCACGGCGGGTGGCCGTTGCGCGTGCAGGCAGAGCGCGTGCCACATCGCGAAGCGGCCGCCAGGCGCCGCCGGCGCGAAGAGGTCCTGGATCGCCTCGAAGCGCTCGAACGACAGGCCCAGGCGGCGGGCGATGCGGCGATTGACGTCCAGCGCAGCTTGCCAGCGCGCCGGCAGCGACGCGCCGGCACCCTGCGACTCGAACAGCATCAGCACCTCGGGGGTGCTACCGGTCAACGTCACCGAGAATGCGACCGGGGTGTGATCGTCCGAGACGTCGCTGGGCATCAGCGGCGTCCCGCCCACCAGCTCGTCGCCCCAGCCGGCGAACAGCTCCGCCACCAGGTCACGCGTCTCGGCGCGGCGCTGGGCGCCGAAACCGATGGCGGCCGTCAGCGCGTCGAGCCGCAGCGTCGTCAGCTCGGTCAGCGACATCGCGCGCGCCTCGACGGCGCGCGCGCCCCGACCGAAGGCTGGCTCCGCGGCGGCACATTCGGTGGCTGGCGCGGGCAGGCCGCCCCACGACGGGTCGCCGACAGGGCGCGCCCGGCGCCGGACGGCCCGCAACGCGGTCACGCGCGGTCGCGTCTTCAGCGCCTTCGACGCCATGGGCTCCCGCGCCGCGCGCGCCCGAGCACGATCGCCATCGCCGCGATGGTCACGGCGTGCAGCGGACTGAAGTCGCCACCGCCGGCCGCCCCGGCAAGCGCACAGCCCGACGCGCCTCCACCCGGAGGCGGTGGCGCCACACCCGGCGAGCCGCCGCTGCCGCCGCCCGGCGAGGGCGCGCCCGCGTCGACCGCCGAACCCGCTCCCGCGTCCGCGGTCCCCAGCTCGGTCCGCCAATGGTCCAGCGAGGCCGCGCAGATGTCGGCCGGCGCGCCGCCGTCGCCGGCCGCCGGACAGTCCGGCGTCTGCTTGACCTGGTCGAACGAGAAGATCTTCGCGAAGCTCTCGCCGGAGTCGTCCGAGACCGCCACGACCAGCTGACTCGCGACGACGCCGCACGCGTACAGGCGCCCCGCGTGAAACGCCAGACAGGAGACGTTCGTGATCGCCGTGCCGACCGGCGCGGAGAACGTCGCGCCGCCGTCCGTCGACAGCGCGAGCCCCTCCCGTCCGCCCACCCAGACCCGCCGTCCGTCGTCGGACTGGGCGAACCCCAGGATCTGATGCATCGTCGGCCCGGCCGTGAACGTTTGCCCGGCATCGGCGCTGGACAGGATTCGCTCCGGCAGCTCGGCCGAGTTGGACTCGACGTAGACGTAGACATGGTCGGGGCGCGTGGGATCGACCTCCAGCACGCGCGCCTGCAGGTCGTTGGGACCAAGGTCGAGCAGATGGTCGGCGACGGTCCTGCCGCCGTCGGTCGAGACGCCCAGCCGGTGCACCGCCGTGCCTGCCGCGCTGGCGGCGATCCCGCTCAGGTAGATGCGGGCCGGGTCGCTGGGCGCCGCGCGAACGCGTGTGTAGGGATAGGCGCTGTTTGCCATGGGTGACCAGCTCGTGGCGCCGTCGTGCGCGGCCCAGAAATGCTGCCCCTGATTCGGCGTCCCGCTGACGACGTAGGCGATCGATCCGGCGCCGGACGACACGACGGTGACGTCGAAGGCCGGGGTGGCCATCACGTTGGCGACGGTCGACCAGCGGCAGGCGTCCGGCGGCGCGCGCATGATTCCGTTCGCAAACGTCGTGATCAGGAGATCGTTGCCGCCGGCCATTGCAAACGATGCGTCCTCGCCGTCCTGAACTCCGACGGCTTCGTTGCAAAGGAACCTCATGTCGTGGGTTGCCGGCGCGGCCTCGAACAGGAACCCGCGCGGGGTCCGGACGACCAGCCGCTCGCCCGTCGCGCCCCCGCCACCGCCCCCCGACGGAAGCCACCAAAGGCCCGTCCCCATGGGCGGCGGGTGCGCCAGAGCCTGGCGGCCGCCGCCCGCGAGAAGAGCCAGGGCGACGAGGGCCGCCCTGCCGCGCTTCACAATCCGGTGCACCCGTTCTTGCGGAGCACCGACCCGGACGCCAGCCCGCCGTTGGGATAGGCGAGCACGAAGTTGTAACACATCTCCTGCTTCGTCCCCTCGCCGTAGATGGCCGCGCCGCCGTAGGTGCAGGTCGTGGTCAGCGTGTCGCCGGGCATGATCTTGACAGGCGTCAGGTAGCCAACCTGCGACTGGAAGTCGAACGGCTTGTCGATCAGCGTCTCTTTGGTGCCGTCCGCCCGGTTGATGATCGTCTTCAGGTGACGCCCCTGCAGGTGCATGTGCGGCGTCGACGAGATGATCGTGACCGGGCCCGTCGGGTGCGGTGCGCAGATGCCGGTCGCGTCACCGCCCGCGGGCAGCAGGATCAGCTCGGTTCCCAGCCAGTGCATGCCCGCCTCGTTCGGCCGCAGCTTCTTGGTCACGCAGACGCGCACGCCGCTGCCGTCCGGCGACGGCCCCGTCCCCGTGTTGTTGTAGTGCGTCTCCAGCGTGAACCCGGCGCCCGACACGTCCTCGCCGACGTCGGCCGGCAGAGTCAGCCCGGTGCCGCCGGGCGCCCAGCCCGCGGTCAGCTGCGCGTTGGGGTGCGCGCCGACGCAATCCTGGTCCGCGCCGTCGGTGACCGGCGACGTCTCGTTGTAGAGGAGCCAGTGGTGGATGACGGCCTTGTTGTCGACCAGCGGACGCCAGCTGACCAGGTGGACCTTGTCCGTCCCCCACGGCGGCGCGTAGCTGAAGCAGTGGTAGAGGTCCGGCGTGTTCGGAACGCTGAACTTCCCCTTCGTCGAGCTGCGGGCCGTGATGTTGTAACAGGTCACGTCCGGGTCTGTCGGGTCGGCCTCCGGGTCGACCATCCCCATGTCGGGGTCCGACACCGACGCGCACGCGCCCGCCTTCGCGCCGGCCTGGATCCAGCTCGTCAGCGTGCTGGTGTCCGCGGACGAGAGCCGCGCATTCGGAACCGGCGGCATGGGATGAGCGTCGTCGTTGATGCGCGCCAGAACCGCCTGGGCCACCGTGCGCGACCCGTCCAGCGTCTTCTTGGCGAAGTCCGCCGCGTGGATCAGCGTCATGGGCGCGCCGTACGCGGGCGTCGGGCCGTGGCAGGTGCTGCAGTTGGTCTGCAGGACGGCCTTCACGTCGCAGGGAATGTCCGAGTAGGCCGTCGTGCCCGTGGACCCGGCGCCGCCCGGGCTGCCGCCGCTCGAGCCGGTCGTGCCGCCTTTGGCCGTGTTCGGGCCGGTGCTGCCGCCGGTACCGCTGCCGGTATGGCCACCCATCACGTAGAGCGTGCCCGTCGTCCCGCCGCTGGCGACCGGCCCCTTCTGGCCGGTTTCGACGGAGCCGGCGCAGGCGACTCCCGCCAGCGACAGCCACAAGAGAGCGAAGGATCGAGACGTACCAAACCTGCGGGACATGGCGCGGACCTCCTCACCCGCTGTTGGACGGGTGGCTGGTTGGCCAGCGGTTACAGCAAGAAGCAGACCGCCGGTGAGACCCCACCGTGCCCGGTCACACGCCACGATCTGAGCCGTCCCCGCGCCGGGCACCGCCGCAAAACCTGTTGCGCCCATGCATCGCCTTGCCTGCATGCAAGGGCGCAAAGCAGCCGGCGACTCAGGGCGGGCCGCTCGTGGATTCCATCAGCGGGGCGCAGCTGCCGTTCGCGCAGATGGACAGGCTGCAGCAGTCGGCGTCCGTCGAGCAGGCCGAGCAGACGCCGCCCACGCATGCGTCGCCGCCGGAGCAGCTTCCGCACTGACGGCACGCGCCGGCAGCCGGCTGGGGCGCGGCGCAGTTCGCCGCCGCGTTCAGGACCGCCCGGTCGTAGATGAAGGTCGACGTCAGATCGCCCGAGAAGCTGCCCGCGAAGATGGCGCCGTAGACCGTCAGGCCGACGATGGCCGAGACGCTGGCGTGCGGCGCATACAGCATGCCCACCCACGGGCTCGGGAGCGGGCCGATGGGATGCGAGCCGCCGATCCAGATGCGCCCCGCCGACGGGTGTTCCTGCTTCGCCAGCGTCAGGGTGCCCAGCACCACCGCGGCGTCGTCTCTGACGAACACGTCGAGCTCGGCGCCCGGGACGATGTCGAAGAGCAGGTTCCCCGCCAGGGCAATCGACCCGTCGACGAAGAGGGCCGTCATGCCGTTCACGTGAACCGTGACGTCGCCGTGGCCGGCGATCGCCGTCAGGTAGACGCGCCCGCAAGGCAACGTCATGGTGACCGCTGACCCATCCAGCGCGGCCAGCTGGTCCGACCGGATCTGCAGCGCCTGATTGTCGTTGTCGGTCCGCGCGGCGCCGACGATGGCGCCAATGTCCAGAAGATCGCTGGGCCCGCACGGACAGGCCGCGGGCACCGTGACCGGCCCCGGACGATCGGCCCCCGCGTACAGCGGGATCGCGCTGACGGCGCCGCCGTGCGCGAGCGTGCCGGCGACCCCCAGCGGCCCCTTGCCGGTGAAGGTCCCCGCCAGCGAGGCGTTCCGCGATACGCCGGTGCCGCCCGTGACCGAGACGTTGCCGGCGCTCCAGAAGTCGCCCCTCACGGTCAATGCCCCCGTGAACCGCATGTCGGCGGTCCCTGCGACGGAAAAGGAACCGCCGACGTCCACGTCTCCGGCCAGCCGCTGCACGTACGTTCCGTTCACGGCGACGGAGGCGCCCCCCTGGTTGGGGCCCATCGAAGCGTAGGGTCCACGGCGCGAATCGAAGCCGCGCGTCACCAGCGTGGTCGCCACCTGCGCGTCGCCGCAGACGCACAGCGCGTTCGACAGCAGCGAGGCCGCGAGGCGCCCCGGACACGTCGGCGCGCCGCCGACGCTGACGACGGGGTTGTTGAGCGCGCAGGCGGCGCCCGCGTCGGGATGCGCGCGCTGGCGGCCGAGATTGCCGTCGGCCACGGTGCAGGCCGAGACGAACGCGAGCGCCACGACCCACCAGCGTTCCGGCCGGATCGGCGCGCCCGGCCGGCGCATCGGCGTCATGGCGACGGCGCGTCCCCCGACGCCCGGGCGAGCGCCTGCCGGATCCGGGCGCGGTGCGGAGAGTCCGGGTATTCCAGCTCGAACGCCCAAGCGCGCTGGCGCGCCTCCTTGACGCTGCCGAGCGCGAGCAGCGCCTCGATGGCCAGGGCTTCGCGCTCCTGATTCAGCATGCCGTGCGGATACCGGCGCAAATGCTCGTTCGTGAGAGAGAGCGTCCGGGCGGGCGACGTCGCCAGCGCTTCACGGGCCGAGCGGAGCAGGCCGGCCTCACCGGGGGTCAGCATCGCCCGCCTCGGGGCTTCGGGCTCCGCGCGCGACTCCGGCTCGGCGGCCGCGGGCGCCGGTGTCGCCGCCGAGGTTCGCGCGTCGTCCTCCACCCGACGCCGCTCGACGGCCGGCGAAGCGACGCTGGCCGTCGCGCGGGTCGGCGCGGCGACGCTCGTTGCCGGCCCGCTCGTGCCCGCGCCGCCGATCCCGGACCCCGCGCGCGCCTCGCGCGATCCGTGTGAACGCATCCACGCCCGCGCCGCCGGTGCGACGTGAAGCTCGCGTCGTGGGCCAGCGCCGGTCGGGGCCGCTGCCGTGCCGGCGGCGGGCTCCAGCCCCGGCGCGTCCTCCGGCTGCGGATCGGCCACTGCCGGCGCGACCTCGGCGACCGCCGGCGCGGCGATCGGATCCGCCGGCGGCCGTGCGGGCCGCCATCGAACGGCCGCCGTGTACACGGCGCCCGCCCCCACCCCGACGACGGCCGCCACCGACAACGTCTTGACCGCGACCTGAGCGGCCCTGGTCGCCCAGCCCGCGCCGGAGACGTGGCCCCAGGCCTTCGGCGGCGCCGCGGCCTGCCCCAGGGCCGCCTTGACCAGCAGCTCGCGTTGCGCCAGCGACGGCACGTCGTCGTGCGCGCGCGCCAGCAGCCGGCGCAGATCGGCGGGCGCGTCCGGGTTGTCGGCCAACCGCATGGGTTCGTATTGGTTGTTCATGATTCACCTTCGCTGTCGCTCTCGGCCGCTCGCCGCTTGAACTCCTCCAGCACACGCACGCGCGCCGCCTTGTGGCGGAAATAGGCGGTCTTCAACGGACACCCCAGCGCCTCCGCGACCTCTTTCATGCTGAGCCGCTGGATCTCGAACAGGACGAACGCCTCCCGTTGCTGTTCGCTCAACGTGTCCAGAACGCGTCGCAGGGATTTCCTCCATTCGGCCTTCTCCACCGCAGATTCCTGGGCCGGCGCCGCCGTCAACTCCGGAAGCGCTTCGACCAGGATCTCGCGCCGGTTGGCGTGCTTGCGCCGGTACTCTTGCGCCACCCGGATGCAAATTCCGTACAACCACGTCTGCAGGGTCGACCGGTGTTCGAAGTCGGCCAGCCGGCGCAGCGCGACCACCAGCACGTCCTGGGCCGCGTCCAGCAGCGCGCCGTCCGGGACGCCCAGGTAGCGCAGCGTCTGGGGGACGAACTTCGCTCCCAGCGCGGCGACCGCCTGGGGATCGCCCTCCGCCGGCGCGCCCTGCCTGTCGACCGAGCCGCTGCCCGAGCTCATGGGTAACGCCGAGTTCCCTTTCACCGGTTGCCACCCGCGGCCCGCATCTCGCGCGCGCCCAGCTCGACGCCGATGCCGCCCAGCGGAATCAACACGTGCGGCTCGTGGACGGCGACGCGGGCGCCAACCGCGTCCTCGTAGACGAACCGCGACCGCAACCAGGGCACGGCCACCCCCGCCGTCAGGTAGGCGGACACCTGCCGCGACACGCGGACCGACACGGTCACGCTGCCTTCGCCGGCTGCGAACGGGCGCGTCGCGGACTGGACCTCGTCGAGTCCGAGGCCGACGCCCCGCACGACGCCGCCCATTGCGTCCACGCAGGCGAACAGCTCGAAGCGTCCGGCGCTTCCGATCGACGGACAGAATCCGACGCCGCCCTGCCAGGCCCAGAACTGGCCCCCGGGAGAGCTCGGCTGCGTGCTGGGAAACCAGAACGTGGTCTCGAGGCGCAGGGGCAGCCGCGCGACCGCGCGCGACGCGAGCCCCACGGTGACGCCGAACCCTGCGCGCGGAAGCAGCCCCGACGACAACGCGCCGCCGACGGACACGGTGGCCGCAGCGGCCGACGCCTCGCGCGCGTCGCCTGGTCGGGCGACGATGCTGGACAGGTGCAGCGGCCCGTTTGCAGGCTGATTCCCCTCGACCATCAGCGCGATGACGAACGACAGCGGCTCGGCCAGCGCCGCGCACGCGCCTTCAGGCGCTTCCAGGGATCGCTCCCCCAGCGACTCGCCGTCCCGGCCCGAGAACTGGATGTCCACCCGCCACCCGCCTCCCGCCTCAGCCCGGATCGCGCCCCTCGCCGTGGTCTCGCAAGTCCCCTGGGAGACGAACGGACGGCCGAGGACGTCGGCGATCGCCGCCTGCATCGCCTCGCGGCTGGGACATTCGCGGCTCGGCCCCGGATCCCACTCCAGGCACGCCCGCAGGCTCGAATCCGCCGCGCCCGGATCGGCGGCCGCGCCCGGCGCCGGATGGCCGTACGCGGCTCCGGCCAGGAGCAACCCGATCATCAACGCCGACGCGCACGGAAGCACTAGCAGACACTGCGGGCACAGCTGATGAGTGACACAGGAATCAATTTCTTCTAACGGCCCGTGATTCTTTTCGCGCGCCGCGTCCAGCGCCGCCCGGCGGCGCGGCGGATCGCGCGAAATGGCGGCCGGCTTAGAAAAGCCAGAAGCCCCTCGCACTAAACCAGGTGTGCGGGCGGCCCGGCAGCCCGCCGGGAAAGACCGACATCATGGAGGCAGCTTGCTCATAAAGACGGCAAACGAGTTCACGGCCGACCACGGCTTCCCGTTCGGGGCTTCCGGATTTCCAGCCCGCGCCCCCGAGCGCCCCGTCAGCGACGTGACGGCGTTCGGCGAGCTGATCGCGCGCAGCCAGGTCATGAAGGACCTGTTCAGCCGGCTGCGTCGCCTCGCCGAGCGCGAGACGACCTTGCTCGTCGAGGGGGAGAGCGGAACCGGCAAGGAGCTGGTCGCGCGCGCCGTGCACCTGGCGAGCCCGCGCCGATCGAAGCCCTTCATCGTGGTCGATTGCTCGGCGATCCCCCGGAACCTGATCGAGGCGGAGCTGTTCGGGCACGCCAAGGGGGCCTTCACCGGCGCCACCCAGGCCCACCCGGGCAAGTTCGTCGCCGCCGACGGCGGGACGGTGTTCCTGGACGAGATTGGCGAGCTCGAGCTGGACCTGCAGCCGCGCCTGCTGCGCGTCATCGAGCGGCGGGAGGTCTGCCCCGTCGGCGGCACGACGCCGGTGCCCGTCGACGTGCGCGTCATCTCGGCGACGAACCGGAACCTGCGGCAGGAGCTGCGGCGCGGAGCCTTCCGGGAGGACCTCTTCTATCGCCTGGCCGTGGCGTCCGTGAAGATGCCGCCGCTGCGCGAGCGCACCGAGGACATCTCGGTGCTCGTCGACGCCTTCCTGGCGCGGCACGCGGCGCGCGACGGGAAGCCCTACGACCTGGACGCCGCGACCCGCCGCCGGCTGTGCGCCCAACCCTGGCCCGGGAACGTGCGCCAGCTGCGCAACGCCGTCGAGGAGCTGGTCGCCCTGGGCGAGGACTGGACGGCCGACGACGGCGATGCTTGCGGCGGAGGCGACCACGCAGCCGCCGGCGACCCGCTGGGCCTGTTCAAGCAGGAGAAGGCGCGCGTCCTGGCCGCCTTCGAGGAACGGTACCTGACGGCGCTGCTGGCGCGGCACCACAACAACATCACCGCCAGCGCGGCGGCCGCCGGCCTGGACCGCGTCCACCTTCTGCGTCTCCTCGACAAGCACAACCTGCGCGTCCGTCACGTCTGACATCTTTCGACCTGGGCGCCGCGCTCAGTAGTGACGATCCAGGAGGTACCAGCCGAACGCGCGCAGCATCACCTTCGGGATTGAATCGTCGAGCAGCGGCTCGACCGCGCGCCAGGCGTTCTCGACCAGCTGTCGCGCCTGGTCGGCGCAATCCTGCACCGCGCCGACGCTCTCCAGCTGCGAGATGATCGTGGCGACGACCTCCGGATC
Source organism: uncultured Myxococcales bacterium (assembly GCA_964546845.1). Taxonomy (GTDB): domain Bacteria; phylum Myxococcota_A; class Polyangia; order Fen-1088; family Fen-1088; genus JADGRB01. Next base: position 18,230 of record CAZJMY010000307.1, read on the forward strand.
CTTCGACTTCGCGGCCAGCGTCGCGGCCAGAAAGCGCCGCTCATGCGCCGGCAGGCGACCCATGGCCTTCGCGACCGGCAGCGTGATCGTTCCGTTGGCGACGTCCTCTCCGCGCGCCTTGAGGTTCCCCTTGAAGCCGCGCACGTTCAGGACGTCGTCGATGATCTGGAAGGCCAGCCCCAGCGTCTCGAAGAACTGGCCGACGGCCTGGATCTGCGGCTCGCTGCCCCCGCCCGCCACGGCGCCCATTCGCGCCAGCGAGCCCGCCGGTACGCCGGCCTTCAGGCGGTGCGTCGCCAGCACGCGCCTCTCCAGCAGCTCCGAATCGCCGGTGCGCACGCAGTCGGCGACCGCCGCCGCCAGGCCGTCGATGTCCAGCGCCTGACCGGCGTGCCCGCCGCGCATCACCTCGAAGTAGAGGTCGTAGATGCGCAGCTTGGCGGCGGGCGACAGGTCGACGTCCACCAGCAGCCGCTGGCAGACGAAGTAGCACGCCGTGCCCGCGTTGATGGCCAGCGGATCGCCGTAAAGCTGATGCGCCGTGGGCCCACCGCGCCGCACCTCCGACCGGTCCTGGACGTCGTCGACGATCAGCGATCCGACGTGCATCAGCTCCGGCACCGCCAGCCACTGCACGAACTTGCGCGAGTCGCCGCCCACCGCGTCGATGGCGGCCAGCGCCGCGTACGACCGCCAGGACTTGCCGCCGCGGTCGGCGATGCTGCGGATGGGGGCGACCAGCGTCCGCGACAGCTGTTCCAGGTCGACGCCGTCCATGTAGTGTTCGCGGCCGGGCGCCGCGAACAGCTCCGCCGCGTGCTGGGCCGTCAGATGCTCGGGAAGGACCTCGGCCACCGAGCGCCGCACCTCTTCGCCGACGGCGGCGAAGAATTCGTCCAGGTCACGCACTGGCTCGAACCCGGACCGCTCGATGTAGCCGATGCCCGAGACGGCCCGGCGGTCCCACGTGCCGCGGACCTCGGTCCGCCCCTCCCAGAAGGCGGGTTTCGAGATGGTCGTCATCAACTCCTGGTCCTCGAACGCCGCATCGATCGACAGGTCGATCCCGGCTTCCGGGACGCGCAGGCGCCACCGCGTGGGATAGTCGTAGAAGGTTCGCTTCGAGCGCCACGTCGCCAGCGGCTCCAGCGTCATGGTCTTGTACGCGCGCCACGCGCCCTTGGCGTCGCTGACCACGGCCCACTGGTGAAGGATCCGGTTGTCGGCCACGCGCACCAGCGCGTAGGCCGAGACGTCGCTGCCGTCGTCCAGCTGGACCGACGCCCAGTTCCAGGCGATGTCCACGCGTTCGGGTGCGGCCGCGGGCGGACCCGCCGCCCGCCCCGGCTCGACGGCCGGAGCGGCGCCCGACTCCAGCGGCCCCCCGAACTCGTGGTCGTACCACCCCTGCCCTCTGACGATCGGCTGCGCGCGGCCGTCCAGGGTCACGGAGCCGTCGACGTCGCAGCGCGGGACGAAGTAGTAGAACATCTGCTCGCCCGCGGCGCCGCGCACGACGCCGTCGTCGCCGTGGCGGGCCGGCGGCTTGCGCAGCGTGAACGTCAGGTCGGCGCCCACGCCCAGGCGATCGCTCGCCAGCTCCAGCCGGTAACGCCCGTCACCGAGCTTGGTGTAGCGCGCGCCCCCGAAGTCCAGCTCCAGCCGCCGCTCGTTGACGAAGATCGGCGCGTCGAACGTCCGATCCGGGCTGGGAACCCGGCCGCGCTCGAGGATCTCCGAGATGGCGCGGTTGAGGCGCGGGTCGCGCGAGCCCCGTCCGTTCTTGATGCGCTCCAGCCCCATCTCGGGAGCCGACGGATCCACGCGCGACTCGGCGTGATAGACGCGGCGATCGGCGTCGGTCAGCGCCCACGTCAGGGAGTGGGCGTACTGCGGCGCTTTCGTGGTCGGGTCCTGCCCCTTCAACATCCGGAAGAAGGCGGCGAACAGCGACAACCGCCGCCCGTCGGCGGTCTGGAAGTGGGTGTTCACGTACCACCACTCGATCGTCGACGAGCGGTGCGGCAGGTCGTGCACCGCCAGGTCGATGGGCCCGGGCCTGGGCCAGTCCGCCGGGAACACGGGCTGCACGGCGGGCGTCGCCTCCGCGACGGCAGCGTCGTTCCAGAGGGCGAGCGTGCTCATTCACTCTCCTGCAGCGATTCGCGAAAGGGGAACACCACGGCTCGCCATCACAGCAACGCCCGTGCCGCGCCGTCGCGAGCCAAAGACGGGGTGAGCGCCGCTGCCACGATCGAACGCGGCTGTTGCTCCCAGGCAAGCCCTTGCCTCGGAGCCACACCGCCACCGTCGCACCCGGCACGGCCGGCGAGGATGATGCCTGCGGCACGAATCGTGCTCCGACGACCTGCATGTCCACAGCACCAGGTCCGTTCAGCGATCGTTTCGCCTCGCCGCCGGTGGCGGCCGACGCCGCGGCCGGCTCTTCGCGCCTGCCGGGTTTCTACAAGCTTCCCATCGAAGAGCGCCGCGTCGCCCTGGAGTCGGCCGCCGTCCTGTCGCGGGACGAGCTGAGGGCGCTGGCCGGGCGCGGCCTCGACAATCGAACCGCCGACCACATGGTCGAGAACGCGATCGGGGTGTACGGCCTGCCGCTGGGGCTGGGCCTCAACTTCGTGGTGAACGGCCGGGACGTGCTGGTGCCGATGGCCGTCGAGGAGCCCTCTGTGATCGCGGCGGCGTCGAACGCGGCCCGCATGGTCCGCGTGGGCGGCGGCTTCGTGGCGGAGGCCGACGAGCCGATCATGACGGCGCAGGTCGAGCTGCTGGGCGTGCCCGACGTCGCCGGCGCCGCGGAGCGGCTGAAGCGCGAGGCGACCGCTCTGCTGCGCGAGGCAAACGCCGCGCTGCCCCGCCTGGTCGCGCGCGGCGGCGGCGCGCGCGAGATCCAGGTTCGCGAGAGCCAGCGCGCCGATCGCCTGATCGTGCACATCCACGTCGACTGCCGCGACGCGATGGGCGCGAACATGGTCAACACGCTGGCCGAGACGATGGCCGGGCGCCTGGCCCAGCTGGCCGGCGGGCAGCACGGCCTGCGCATCTTGACGAACCTCTGCGATCGCCGCTGCGTGCGCGTGCGCGCCAACGTGCCCGCGGCGATGCTGGTCGCGGGCGCCATGAACGGCGTTGAGGTGGCCCGCCGGATCGAGGACGCGTCTCGCTTCGCGGAGGACGATCCCTACCGCGCGGCCACCCACAACAAGGGGATCATGAACGGCGTCGACCCCGTCGTGATCGCCACCGGCAACGACTGGCGCGGCGTCGAGGCGGGGGCGCACGCGTTCGCGGCGCGCTCGGGCGTGTACCGCCCGCTGGCGACGTGGCGCCTGTGGGGCCAGGAGCTGTGCGGCGAGCTCGAGATGCCGCTGGCCGCCGGGACGGTGGGCGGCACGCTGCGCCTGCACCCCATCGCCCGGGTGGCGCTGCGTCTCACGCGCGCCCGCACGGCCGCCGAGCTGGGCATGGTGATCGCCAGCGCCGGGCTCGCGTCGAACCTGGCCGCGCTCCGGGCCCTGGCCTCGGAAGGCATCCAGCGCGGCCACATGACGCTGCACAACCGCGCGGCGTCGTTTGCGGGCCCTTCCCATGAATGAGCGGTGGGCGCTGCTGATGGTGCCGCTCGCGGCGCTCGCCTGCGGAGGCGGCGCCGGCCCGAAGGGACCCGCGGGCGGCGCGGTCGCGGGGCCGGCCGACACGCATTGCGGAACCGGAGCCGCGGCGGTCGTCGGACACATCGGCACCTGCGTGACGGACGCGCCGCCGGCCAGCCCGGGGCTCTGCGGCGTCACTTACGCGGCCCCCGGGGCGGCGCCGGCGGCCGCCGATCCAGGCGACGCGCCGGCGGACGGCGGCGGGGGCGACGACTACGGCGCGACGCTGTACAACGCGTCCGGCGACGACGACGACTGCAAGTACGCCGTCTCCTGGACGTCAACGCCGATCCGGGTCGGCGCGGACGTGACCTTCACCGTGACCGCCACCCGCAACGAGGACGGCGCCCCGGCGCGTTGCGCGAGCATCCGGCCCGAGATCTTCTTGACGACCACCCACGGCGCCCCGGCCCCGCGCGCGGCGCCCGTCGAATCACCGGCCGGAACGTACAAGATCGGCGCGGTAAAGTTCGACGCGCCCGGGTTGTGGACGGTGCGGTTCCATCTGTACGAAAGCTGCACGGAGGCGCCGGACTCGCCCCACGGCCACGCCGCGTTCTTCGTGAACGTGCCGGATCCCGACCACCCCGACGCGGGCGTCGACTGAGGTCGGCGGGTGGTTGACCTGCGCCGCCGCCGTCGCCCCGGGCCGACCGCCGGCGCGCCAGGCTGGGCAACCGCCCAGGTGATCGCCTGGGCGCTTTGCTGGCTGCCGGGGTGCGGCACCAACGGCACCTCGGGGTTCGATCACCGGACGGTGCAGGATCCCGAGGCGTGCCAGGGTTGCCACCCGCAGCACTACCTCGAATGGGCAGGGAGCATGCACGCCTACGCCGGTGACGACCCGGTGTTCCGCGCGATGAATCGCCGCGCCCAGCGCGAGGACCCGGCGACCGGCACGTTCTGCGTGCAGTGCCACGCGCCCGTCGCCGCGCGCGAGGGGCTGACCCGGGACGGACTGAATCTCGACGACCTGCCCGCGTCCAAGCGGGGCGTCACCTGCTACTTCTGCCACGCCACGGCGTCGCTTCCGTCGGGACAGCTCCACAACGACCCGCTGGTGCTGGCCACCGACGGCAGCCTGTTCGGCCCGATCGCCGATCCCGATCGCCAGATGCCGCATCAGGGGCGCTATTCGGCGCTGCTCGACGGGGCGACCGTCGCGTCGGCGACGATGTGCGGGAGCTGCCACGACATCCAGAACCTGCAGGGCGCGCACGTCGAGCGCACGTTTCGCGAGTGGAAGACGACAGTCTTCGCGGGAACCAAGGGTGGCTCCGGTTGCGCGCAGTGCCACATGCCCGGTCGGGACGGCCCGGCGTCGGCGGTCACCGCGCGCGTGCGCCGAGTACACAGCCACGCATTTCCGGCGGTGGACCTCGCGGCGATCCCCTTCCCCGCCGAGTCACCGCAAAACGACGCGCAACGCGCCGGCGCGCAGGAGCTGCTCGACCGTTCGTTGCAATCCACGTGGTGCCTGAATCCGCTCACGAACCGGATCGAGCTCACGCTGGACAACATCGGTGCCGGGCACTCTTTCCCGAGCGGCGCCACACCCGACCGCCGCCTCTGGATCGAGGTGACCGCGTCCGCGGGCGGGCAGGTGATCTATTCCAGCGGCGGCGCGCAGGCACTGCCGCTGGAAGGCTCACCGGACCCGGACCTGTGGCTGATCCGCGACTGCCTTTACGACGCCGGCGGCGGCGAGGTGAAGATGTTCTGGCAGCCCGCGACGACGCTCACGAACGCGCTGCCCGGCACGCTTCCGCCGAACGTGGCCGACCCCTGCTCGTATTCGGTCTCGCACGTCAAACGGGTCTATCCCGACCCGGCCTCGTCGCCGCCTCTGGCGCAGGCCCCCGACCGGGTCACCATCCAGGTTCACCTGCGCGCGATCGGCGCGGACGTACTCGACGACCTGGTCGGCAGCGGCGACCTGGACGCGGCCGTGCCCGCGGGCATCGCGCAGTACGACGTGGGGGGCGGCGCGGCGGTGGACTGGAACGCATCGGCGTCCGCCGCGCCGACGTGCTTCTCGTCGACCGCCTCCACGAACAGCACCGTCCCCGCCGTCAGCCACGCGCGCTGCACGCCGCCGCCGGCCGCGCCCACCTGCGCCGCGCCCGGCACGTGACCGGGCGCTCAGGCCGGGACGCAGACGGTCAGGACGATTCGATCGCTGGCGCCGCTCGCGGGAAACTGCAAGTCGAGGCCCAGCTCGAAGACGCCGGTCATGAAGAAGCTCACGTTCGAGATAGTGAACGTCCCGTCAGCTCCGGCCGTCACCTGCGGCACGATCGAAGCTGAATGGCCGTGAAAGGGCATGTAGGGCTTCTCGGCGGTGAGGTTCAGGGCCGGGGGCGGCCGGCCGTTCGCGTCGGCGATGGTGAGGGCGAGGGTCGAGAGCCCGACGGCCGGCGCGTCCACCGGCGGCGCGTCGGCGCTGGTCGTCACCACCGACAGCACCGTCGCGCTCCACGCGCCGGTTCGCGAGCGGGCCACCAGCCCCGGCATGTACGGCCCGGCGTCGAGGCCGGCGCACACCGCGAACTGCGGCTCTGCCCCGCCGGCGTCGGCCCTGGCGGGCTGCCCCGCTCCGCATCCGGCCGGGGCAAGGCAGAAGAGCCCGCCTGCCGCGACGAGACCCCGAGCTCCGTTCAGCAACCTTCGTACGGTCTTCATGGTCGGTTTTGCCCCCCGACCGTGAGTGACGCGCGCGCCTCGAAATTCTGGGAGCGGCCGACTTCCTGCGGTTCCGATTTGAGAAGTACGCCGGTCCGGCTTCCGACATCTGGTCCGACGACGTCGCGATCGGCACCGAGAAGATCGGCTGCAACTGGGCGCGCGCGGCAGTCAGAACCAGTTTGGTGGGTTTACGACAATCCGCCTGATGCCGCGCGTCTCGTTCGCCCGTCCCGTCGACGCAAACGTCGGCGCGCGGCCATTCCGCAGGCATATTGAACGTCTTCGGGCGGCGGGGCGGTCGTTTTCGTTCCACATCCACAGTCCTAACCTGCCTCTAACCCCCGAGGTGCTCGATGTCGCAGAAGTCGTTCCTTGCTTGCGTGAGCTGCTGTCTTTTCTGGTGGGCCGCTTCCTGCTCGACGCCGTCGACGGACACCAGCACCGGGTCGGGCGGCAAGGGCGGCGGCACGACGACGAGTGAAGGCGGAAATCGCGGCTCCGGCGGACAGACCGGCGGCACCGTCGGCTCCGGCGGCTCGGGCCAGACCGGCGGCAGCTTCGGCTCCGGCGGCTCGGGCGGTTCGCCCGGCAGCGGTGGTCGCGGCGGAACGACGGCGACCGGCGGCACCACGGGATCCGGCGGCACCCTCGGGTCCGGTGGGCGCGGCGGCTCGGGCACCGGCGGAAGCAACAGCGGCGGGACCACCGGCACCGGCGGCAACGGCACGGGCGGCAACGCCACCGGCGGCAACGGAAGCGGCGGCAACGGCACCGGCGGGACCGGCCGCGGCGGGACGACCGGCACCGGCGGAACCAGCACGGGCGGCACGCCGGGCGCGAACCAGCCGCCGCCCATCACGAACGGCCAGTCCGGTTGGGCGTCGCGGTACTGGGATTGCTGCAAGCCGGCCTGCGGATGGAAGGCCAACGTCTCCCACGGCAATCCGATGATGAGCTG
>CAZJMY010000308.1:0-10196 GCA_964546845.1 uncultured Myxococcales bacterium
CCGCTTCGTCACCGCCGACGGGGCGCGCTGGTGGGACCTGGGGAGCATGACCTGGAACGCGCCGCTGGGGCACGGCCACCCGCGCATGAAGGCGGCGCTGGCCGAGGCCGCCGGCCGCGGTCTGCTGACCACGCCGTCCGGTGTCTTTCCGGACAAGGTGCGCGCGGCCCAGCTGCTGGCCGAGGTCACGCCACGCGGGCTCGAGAAGACCTTCTTCTGCCTGTCGGGCGCGGAGGCCAACGAGAACGCGGTCAAGATCGCCCGGCTGGTGACGGGGCGGCAGAAGATCGTGGCGCGCACGCGGAGCTATCACGGCGCGACGCTGGCGATGCTGTCGCTGTCCGGCGACCCGCGCCGCGAGCCGTTCGAGCCCGGCCTGCCCGGCGTGGTCCGCATGGGCGACCCGTACTGCTTTCGGTGCCCCTGGGGCAAGGAGCCGACCAGCTGCGCGCACGAGTGCGCGGGCGATCTCGAGGCGGTGCTCCTGCGTGAGGGGCCGCAGACCGTGGCCGCCGTCATCCTGGAGGGGATCGTGGGCGCGAACGGCGTGTTCACGCCGCCGCTCGGTTACTGGCGAAAGATCCGCGACATCTGCGATCGTCACGGCATCTTGCTGATTGCCGACGAGGTCCTGTCCGGGTTCGGGCGCACCGGCCGCTGGTTCGCCGTCGACCATGACGGTGTCACGCCGGATCTGATGACGATGGCCAAGGGGATCACGGCCGGCTACGCGCCCGGCGGCGCCGTCATCGTCACCGAGCGGATCGCGCGCCACTTCGACGATCACGTGCTGGTCTGCGGGTTGACCAGCTACGCGCACCCGCTGGTGTGCGCGGCCATCGTTGCCGCCATCGAGACGCTGCGGGACGAGCGGCTGGTCGAGCGCGCCGCCGCGCTGGAGCCGGTGATGCGCGCCCGGCTGGGCGCGCTGGCGCGCAACCGCCCCGCCGTCGCCGACCTGCGCGGCATCGGCCTGCTCTGGGCGCTGGAGCTGTGCGTGCCGGAAGGCGGTGGCCGCGGGCGCGAGCCGCTGCCGGCCGCGGCGATGGGCAAGCTGGCGGGGGCGCTGCGCCGCCGTCACATCCACCTGCACAAGCGCGACAACCTGGTCTATCTGGCGCCTCCGCTGGTGATCTCCGACGGTGAGCTGGAGGAAGCGGTCACCGAGCTGGGGCGCGCCATGGACGAGGGGTTGTCGTGAACGCGATGCGCTCGCCGGGGGACAAGGTCTACGCCAGCGTCGCGGACGCGCTGTCCGGGCTGCTGCGCGACGGGATGTCCATCATGTCGGGCGGCTTCGGTCTGTGCGGAAACGCCGAGGCCTGCATCGACGCGATCGCCGCCAGCGGCGTGAAGAACCTGACCATCATCAGCAACAACTGCGGCAACCAGGGACAAGGGCTGGCGGTGCTGCTGAAGAACCGTCAGGTGGCCAAGGTGATCTGCAGCTTCGTGGGCGGGAACCCGGACCTGGCCGACCAGTACATGTCCGGCAAGGTGCAGGTCGAGCTGGTGCCCCAGGGGACCTTCGCCGAGCGGATCCGGGCCGGCGGCGCCGGCATCGCCGGGTTCTACACGCCGACCGGCGTGGGGACGATCGTCGCCGAGGGGAAAGAGGTCCGCGAGATCGACGGCCGCCGCTATCTGTTCGAGCGCCCGCTGCGGGCAGACCTGGCCATCGTGCGGGCGCAGGTCACCGACCGTTTCGGCAACCTGCGCTTCTACCGGACGGCGCGGAACTTCAACCCGCTCATGGCGACCGCCGCCGACGTGACGGTGGTCGAGGCCGACCGGATCGTGCCCAAGGGGGCCATCGACCCGGACGACGTCCACCTGCCGGGGCTGTACGTGAAGCGGATCGTGGTCGTCCCCGAGCACCGCGACGTCATCGAGCACCGCAAGATCCGGCCGGCGGGGACGCCGCGCCTGATCTCCGAGGCCGAGCGCACGCGCCCGGGACGCGCATGAGCTGGACGCGCGAACAGATGCTGCAGCGGGCCGCCGCCGAGGTGCAGCCGGCGCAGATCGTGAACCTGGGCATCGGCATGCCGACCGAGGTCGCCAACTACATCCCGTCGGACCTGGGCATCATGCTGCAGTCGGAAAACGGCCTTCTGGGGATGGGTCCCTACCCCACCGAGGAAGAGGTCGACGCGCGGCTGATCAACGCCGGCAAGGAGACCGTCACCGCGGTGGCGGGCGCCAGCCTGTTCGATTCGGCGGCGTCGTTCGCGATGATCCGAGGCGGGCACGTCGACCTGGCGATCCTCGGGGGGCTGGAGGTGGCCTGCAACGGCGACCTCGCCAACTGGACGGTGCCGGGGCGCCTCATCACCGGCATGGGAGGGGCGATGGACCTGGCCGCCGGCGCGCGCCGGCTGGTGGTGCTGCAGAGCCACGCGTCGAAGGACGGCCAGCCGAAGCTGGTCAACCGCCTGACGCTGCCGGCGACGGCCCTGGCGTGCGTCAACCGGGTGATCACCGACCTGGGCGTCTTCGACGTGGGCGGCGACTGCTTCATCTGCGTGGCGAGGGCCGACGGGGTGCACCGGCAGACCATCGTCGCGGCCACGGGCGCGCCGGTGCTGTTCACGACGGCCACGTCGGGGGGGTAGCACCGCGTAACGGCTTGACCGTGGGGGTTCGTCGAATAGGCTCCCCGGCGGGTTCTCGATGTGGATTGTCCGACTGGCGCTGCGGCGGCCGTACACCGTCGCGGTGATGTGCGTGCTCATCTTGGTGATGGGCGTTTTGTCGCTGACCCGGATGGTGGTCGACATCTTCCCGGCCATCGACATCCCGGTCGTGGCGGTGATCTGGAACTATCCGGGCCTGTCCGCGCAGGACATGGAACGCCGGGTCGTCCTCATCAGCGAGCGCGGGTTCTCGACGACGGTGAACGGGATCGAGCGGATCGAATCCCAGTCCATTCCCGGGATCGGGATGTTGAAGATCTACTTTCAGCCGGGCGCCGAGATCGGCGCCGCGATCGCGCAGATCTCATCGCTGACCAACTCGATCCTGCGCATCGCGCCGCCGGGGATGACGCCCCCGACGATCATCCAGTTCAACGCGTCCAACGTGCCCGTCGCGCAGGTGACGCTGTCCAGCGAGACGCTGCCCGAGCAGCAGATCTTCGACTACGGCCTGAACTTCATCCGCGTCCGACTGTTCACGATCCCCGGGCTGTCGACCCCCGCGCCGTTCGGCGGCAAGCAGCGCCAGATCAACGTGGACATCGATCCCCGCGCGCTGCAGAGCAAGGGGCTGTCCCCCTTCGACGTGGTGAACGCCCTCAACACCTCGAACGTGATCTTGCCGGCCGGCACGGCCCGCATCGGCAGCCGCGAATACAACGTGCTCATGAACTCCAGCCCGTCGGAGGTGGCCGAGTTCGGACGCATCCCCGTCAAGATCGTCGACGGCGCGCCGGTGATGCTGGGTGACATCGCGCGCATCTCCGATTCGTTCGCCGACCAGACGAACCTGGTCCGCGTGAACGGCCGGCGCGCGACCTACCTGGCCATCCTCAAGCACTCCGACGCCTCGACGCTGGCCGTCGTCGACGCCGTCCGCGACGCCCTCCCCCAGATCAAGGCCGCCGCCCCCAACGGGCTCGAGCTGAACATCGACTTCGACCAGTCCGTGTTCGTGCGCGGCGCCATCGGGGGCGTCGTGCGCGAGGCGGTCATCTCGTCGATCCTCGTCTCGCTGATGGTCGGGCTGTTCCTGGGCAGCTGGCGCAGCATGGTGATCGTCTGCACGTCGATCCCGCTCGCCATCTTCTCGGCCATCGTCGGCCTCAAGCTGACCGGGAACACGGTCAACATCATGACGCTGGGGGGGCTGGCGCTGGCCATCGGGATGCTGGTCGACGACGCCACCGTCGAGGTCGAGAACATCCACCGCAACCGCAACATGGGCAAGCCGCTGACCCGCGCGATCCTGGACGGCGCGCAGCAGATCGCCGTGCCCGCCATCGTCGCCACGCTGTCGATCTGCATCGTCTTCTTCCCGGTGGTGCTGCTCGTCGGGCCCGCGCGCTTCCTGTTCACGCCGCTGGCGATCGCCGTCGTGCTGGCCATGCTGGCCTCCTACCTGCTGTCGCGCACGCTGGTGCCGGCGCTGGCGCGCATGCTGATGCGCAGCGAGCACCACCACCTGCCGGGGACGGACCCCGGGCCAACCCCCCGCGGCTGGGCCGGGCTCGCGCGCCGATTCAACGACTGGCGCGACGCCCGCTTCGAGAGGTTCCAGAACGGATACGCGCGCCTTCTGGGCGTGGCGCTGGCTCACCGGCGGTTCACGATCGGCATCGCGGCCGCCATCGCACTGGCCAGCTTCGGGCTGGTGCTGGTGGTCGGCACCGACTTCTTCCCGTCGGTCGACGCCGGCCTGATGAAGCTGCACTTCCGCGCGCCCGTCGGCTCGCGCATCGAGAAGACCGAGGAGCTGGTCATCCAGGTCGAAAACGGCCTGCGCGAGATCATCCCCGCCCGCGAAATCTCGACCATCAACGTCATGATCGGCGTGCCCGTCTCGTACAACCTGGCGTTCGTCCAGACGGACAACATCAGCCCGATGGACGCGGAGATCCTGATCGCGCTCAAGCCGGAACACGCGCCCACCGCCGGTTACATGCGCCGGATCCGCCGGATGCTGGCCGAGCGCTTCCCGGGCGCGACGTCGTACTTCCAGCCCGCCGACATCGTCAGCCAGGTGCTGAACTTCGGGCTCTCGTCGCCGATCGACGTGCAGGTCGAGCACCCGGACCTCCACAAGGCGTACGAGGTCGCGCAGCGGCTGCGCGCCGGCATCGCCGAGGTGCCCGGCACGGCCGACGCGCACGTGGTGCAGGTGGTGGATTACCCCGCGCTGAAGGTCGACGTCGACCGGCTGCGGGCGGCGCAGGCAGGGATCGCCGAACGCGACGTGGCGAGCAACCTGCTGGTGTCCCTGTCATCCAGCGGGCTGGTCGCGCCGTCGTACTTCCTGAACCCGCACAACAACGTCAACTACACGGTGGTCGTGAAGACGCCGCTCAAGCAGCTGGCGTCGGTGTCGCAGGTGATGGCCACCCCTGTCACCTCGGGCAGCCCGCTCAGCAGCGCGCCCGGCCCGGGCTCGCCGGCCGCCGTCCCGGAGGCGCCCACGCAGATCCTGAGCGGCATCGCCAGCGTCAGCCCCAGCGGCAGCCCGGAGCAGATCAACCACTACACCGTCCAGCGGGTCGTCGACGTCGGCGCCAACGTCGAGGGGCGGGACCTGGGCGCCGTGGCCAGCGACATCCAGAAGAAGATCCAGGGGCTGGGCAAGCTGCCGCCGGGGATGAAGATCACCCTGCGCGGGCAGAACCAGGTGATGAACGACTCGTTCCACAGCCTGGGGCTGGGGCTGATCCTGGCGGCGCTGCTGGTCTATTGCCTGATGGTCATCCTGTTCCAGTCCTGGCTGGACCCGTTCATCATCATGGTGGCCGTACCCGGCGCGCTGGTCGGCATCCTCTGGATGCTGGCGATGACCCACACCACCATCAACGTCGAGTCGCTGATGGGGGCCATCATGGCCGTCGGCATCGCCGTGTCGAACTCGATCCTCCTGGTCAGCTTCGCCAACGACTGGCGCGTCGAGCAAGAGGGGGTCACGCCGGTGCAAGCCGCGCTGGAGGCCGGCCGCACGCGGTTGCGCCCGGTCATCATGACGGCGCTGGCGATGATCATCGGCATGGTCCCGATGGCGCTGGGGCTGGGCGAGGCGGGCGAGCAGAACGCGCCGCTGGGGCGGGCCGTCATTGGCGGGCTGGGCCTGGCGACGCTCACGACGCTGTTCGTGGTGCCCGTGGTATATGCCTCGCTCCGGGTGAAGCTGCCGACGAAGCACGTGATGGAGCAGAGCTTCCTCGCCGAGGAGCGCGAGGGGCTGGACGCTGCCCCCGCCGCCGGGAGCCACGCCTGATGGACGCGCCGGGCAACCCCGCCGGCGCGAGCGACGCCGCCTCGCCGCCGCGATCGCGCTTCATCTACGTCGCCGGTCTGGTCGCCCTGGTGCTGACGGCGCTGGGGGTGCTGGGGCTCGGCAGCCGGCGCAACCACGCCGCCCGCGCCGAGGCCGAGCAGCGCGAGACCGACGTCCGCCGGGGGCCGCGCGTGCGCGTCGCCGTGGCCAAGCAGTCGCCGGGCGTCCGCCACCTCACGTTGCAGGGCGAGGCGCGCCCGTTCTTCGAGGTCACGCTGTACGCCAAGGTGGCCGGCTTCCTGCACGACCTGAAAGTCGACAAGGGCGACCACGTGAAGAAGAACCAGCTGCTGGCGACCGTCACGGCGCCCGAGCTGGACGCCCAGTACGTGGCCGCCGCGGCCGACGCCAAGAACAAGCGCGTGAACGCCAAGCGGCTCTCGGCGCTGGCGCCGGAGGGCGGCATCTCGGCGCAGGAGCTGGAACAGGGGCAGGCCAGCGCCGACGTCGCCGACGCGACCCAGGCGGCCATCGCCACCCAGCGCGGCTACCGCGTCATCCGCGCCCCCTTCGACGGCGTGGTCACTGCCCGCTTCGCGGACCCCGGCACGCTGATCCAGAGCGCCGCCAACGCCCAGAGCGGCGCCGTGCCCATCGTGTCGGTCGCCAAGGGCGACCAGCTGCGCGTCTACGTCTACGTCGACCAGTCGAGCGCGCCCTTCATCCACGGCGGCGAGGCGGCCACCATCCGCGTCCCCGAGCGTCCCGGGTGGTCGCGCGCGGGCGCCGTCACGCGCACGAGCGGCCAGCTCTCGCCCAAGACGCGCACCATGCTGACCGAGGTCGACATCCCGAACGCCGACCAGGCCATCATCCCGGGCAGCTTCGTCGACGTGACCCTGGACGTGAAGGTGCCACCCCTGCTGGAGGTCCCCGCGGAGGCGCTGACGATCCGCAACGAGAAACCGGCCGTGGCCGTGGTGGACGGCAGCCAGCACATTCACTTCCAGCCGATCGTCGTGGCCGACGACGACGGCCAGGTCGTTCACCTGGCCAGCGGCATCAAGGCCGGCGATCGGGTCGCGCTGGACCTGGGCGGCAGCGCCGAGGACGGCGAGCCGATCCAGGTCGTCGAGCCCAAGCCGCCGGCCCGCTGAGCACGCGTCTGCTGCGCAGCTACCGGGCCGTCACGTCCAGGGCGGGGTGCGCGGGGACGTCGCCGTCTTCCGGTTCGGTGTAGGCGCGCAGCTCGAGGGTCGTCGGGGTCCGCGCTTCGCTGGTGAAGGGCCAGGCGCGGTGGAGGTGGGAGCGGGCGCACTTGCGGGCCGAGGGCGCGCAGTCGTGCACGACGTCGACGACCAGCACGTGGTCACCCGCCGCGACGGAACCGCTGTAGATGCGGTGGAACTCCGGCGTGTGGAGCTCGCCGGCCTCCTTGTCCTTGGTCAAGACCGGGTTGAAATCCAGCGCGACGGCCACCGACCGCGGCGTGAACTCCTCGGTGACCTCGTCGCGATAGCGCAGGATGATCGGCGTGCGGCCCGCCTCGTCCCCCTGCTTGGCGGTCAGCCCGCCGCGCACGCGGTCGCGGTCGGCCGTGAGCGCCTCGTCGGTCTTGTGGGGCGGAAACGTCAGCGCCTGGTCGTAGGCCGCCCAGGCTCTGGCCAGCGCGCCGCGCTTCTCATACGTGTGCGCCAGGGTCAGGTAGGCGTGCCGGCACCGGGGCTGCTCGCCGCCGCCGCACTTCTTGCCGACGAAGGCCTCGAGATCAGCCGTGCCGGCCTCGGTCTTGCCCGCCTTGAACGCGGCCATGCCGCGGCTGTAGAGCTCGTCGGGGGACGGGGCGCAGCCGGCCAGGAAGAGAGTCAGGCCGGCGGCAACCAACGCCAGGCCGCCGCGGGGAGCAGGGGCGGTCATCGCCCCCCATGCTACTACGCGGCCGGTGGGTTCGGTGGCATGACGCCGACGCGCGCCAGCGCCGCGTTCACGTCCTTCAGGTCTTGCCAGGCGAGCTTCTTCTTCGACGGATCGCGCAGCAGGTACGCCGGGTGAAACGTCGGCATCAGCGGAATGCCTTCGTACGTCCGGAAATTGCCCCGCAGGCGGCTGATCGGCGACTCGTCGCGCAGCAGGCACTGCACCGCGAACTTGCCCAGCGCCACGATCATGCGGGGGCGGATCGCGGCCAGCTGCCGCTTCAAGAACGGCTCGCAGGCCGCGACCTCGTCGGGCTCGGGGTTGCGGTTCCCGGGCGGGCGGCACTTGAGGACGTTGCAGATGTAGACGTCCTGCCGCGTGTAACCCATGGCCTCGATCATCTTGGTCAGCAGCTGGCCGGCCTTGCCGACGAAGGGCTCGCCCTGCGCGTCCTCGTCGGCGCCCGGCGCCTCACCGACGAAGATGAGGTCGGCCAGCGGGTTGCCGACGCCGAAGACCAGGTTCGTGCGCTGCGGGGCCAGCTTGCAGCGCTGGCAATCGCCCAGATGGTCCCGCACGACCTGCAGCGCCGCGGCGCCCCGCGGGGCAGCCGGCTCGCCGCCGTCGGTGTCGGGCGCGGGCGAGACCGCGACGACGGCGTCCGCCGGCGCGCGGACGGCCGGCGCCGAACGGGTCGCCGCGGGAGCCGCCTTTTGAGGCGAGGTCGCCGCCGCGGCGGCGGGCTTCTTGGGCGCCGCGACGACGCCCAGAAGGCCCGACCGCCCGCGCATGTCGAGATGCGTTCGGATGCGACTCACCAGGACCCGTAGCTCCTCCTGCTCGTCCAATTCACACGCTCCCCGGCGCGACCAGCGCGTCGACGGCACAGGCGTAATAAAAAGTCGGCATCACCTCGGCGACGGCCGTCGCGGCGTCGCGGCCGATGGCGCCGTCGCGATCGGAATCGCGGCGGTCGAGCTCGTCGAGGATCGCCGAGTAGGCGTCCAGGAACGCCGGATCTGTCGAGACGGCGTAGGCCCGCCCCATCGCCCACGCGACGCTGGCGTTCCAGCTGTTTTCGTCCAGGCGGCGGGCCGTGAAGCCGGACGGAACGGTCGCGGCGATCCGCTCGCGCAGCCAGGCCCCCACGAACGGGGTGCTCCCCTCGGCGGCCATGACCGCCAGGATACGCGTCGCGGTGGTCGACGAGAAGTCGAAGAGGCCCCCGGTGGCCTCCGGCTCCCGCGCGGCGTGGCCGGGGGCCCGCATGCCGAAGGCACGGTCGACGAACTTCTGCCCGGCCGCCAGCAGGCCGCGATCGTCGAACGCGCGGGCGTACTCGAGGACCGCCAGCACCAGGAAGCCCGGGTCGCGGAACTCCCGCCCGGACAGGTCCTCGAGCGCGCCGAGATGCGCCGACAGCACGCGTGCCGCCCGCGCGGCCAGCGCCTGCCGCGCGGGCTCGATCCGGCCGAGCGGCTGTTCCGCGGCCACCGCCCACAGCAGCATCGCGCAATCGAAGGCCGCCTCGTCTCCGGCGGCCGGGTCGATCACCGCCGGGATGAAGTGGGGCGCCACCTCCGTCAGGAACGTCCAGGCGGTCTGCCGGGCCGCCGCGAACTTCTCGATCCGCGACAGCCGCTGGTGGCGCGCCCAGATCCAGACGGCGGCCAGGGTCGCGTGGAAGTCGGGCTCGGGCGCGCCGGGCCAGGGTGGAACCGAACCGGTGTTGCTGCCGGCGGACGCCTGGCGCGCGACCAGCACCGCGCCGGCCGAGGCCAGGTGGCGGGTCGCCTGCGGCGCGCCGGTCTTGAGACGGGGGTCAGCCACGGCGCGTTTCGGGGGCGGACGAGGACGGGGACGAGGACGAGGACGAGGACGAGGACGAGGACTGGGAAGACGACGGGGAAGACAGGCGGGGGGCGAAGAGGTCCCACAGGCGGTCGGCGACGGCGCGTTTGGGCGCACGCGGGATCTCGACGGGGGAGCCTTGCGCGAACAGAACCGTCACCGCGTTGTCGTCGGCGTCGAAGCCGATTCCGGGGGCGCTCACGTCGTTGGCCACCACGGCGTCGCAGCCCTTCTCGCGCAGCTTGGCGCCGGCCCGCTGGGCCAGGGCGGCGCCGCCGGCGACCTCGGCGGCAAAGCCCACCAGGAACGGCCGGCCGTCGCGGCGCATGCGGCCGACCCCCGCCAGCAGATCGGGGACCGCCGTCAGGTCGACCGCCACGTCCGCGCCGGCGCGCCGCGAGAGCTGGCCCGGGGCGCGCGGGCGCGGGCGGAAGTCCGCGACCGCCGCCGCCATGACGACGGCGTCGGCGCCC